>JBBQPY010000228.1:0-6955 GCA_038216735.1 Chthonomonadales bacterium | reverse complement strand
TTTGAGACGGTCGAGGTTTGTGGCGAATTTGATTCCGACCCATGCCAGAAAATAGCACCAGGGCACGGAGCCGAGAAACGAAAGTGTAAGAAATGGGACGAACGGCATCCGCGCGATTCCGGCAGGCAGCGAAATAAATGTACGGACGACCGGAAGAAGACGGGCGATGAATACTGCTGAAGCGCCGCGTTTCAGAAACCAGGTTTCAGACTTTTCGACATCCCGCCGCTTGAGTAGTATGTATTTGCCATACTTGAAGATGAACTCACGTCCACCTCGCGCGCCTACCCACCATGCGACTGCCGACCCGAGGGCGCAACCGAGCGCACCGGACAGCGCGACCAGATGTATGTTCATTGGACTGCTGCCTGCGCTAGCAGCGATCGTGCCGAGCGTCAGCGCACCGGCGAACGGCATAATAACCTCGCTTGGCAGCGGTATGCACGCGCTTTCGATCGCCATCAATACGATGATACCGAGGTAGCCGCCGCTCGCAATTATCGACTTGATCCAGTCACCAATCAGGGAAAGTATGTGTTCCAAATCGCCTCGACTTTTCTATTTGATTTCTGCAATATTTCTGGGTGGCAAAGTGTATTCAACTGCTAACTGCGCGGTGGCAGACCGAAGTTTTCGCGCAGTGCCTGACCGATAGAGTCCCAGTCGAACTCTTCGTGAAGCAGGCGATCGAGCGCGCTCGGGGCTACAGTGGGCTGCACGCGCGCCGCCTCATAGACATTCAGAACTCGCTCAACCATGCGCTGGGGCGTGAAGTCGAGCGAATGAAGCCGTGCCGTCGAACGCATCTTCTCCCGCAAAGAGCGGTTGGTTAGCATACCGATCACGCGCTCTGCGAATGCTTCAGCGTCGCCTTCCGGAACACAATATCCGTCCTCGCCATCTCGCACCGTTTCCGGAGCGCCTCCCGCATCGACAACGACACAGGGCAGTCCAGCCGCACGCGCTTCGCTAACGACGAGTCCCTGCGTTTCGGTAGCCGAAGGAAAGCAGAATACGTCTGCTGCCCCGTACACGGCGCACATTCGATAGTGCGGAATCGGTCCCAGGAAGTGAACATTCTCGCCGCCTGGGATCGCATCCGACAGCGCAGACATCTCCTCTGCAAATGGACCGCTCCCTGCAAAAGCGAGATGCACGGTTGGGACAGCGGCACGGACCATCGTGTAGACCGCCAGCAGCATGTCGACCTGCTTTTCGCGAGCAAGCCGTCCGGCATAAAGCATCAGCGGAGCGTTATCGGGAATCCCGAACTCGAGGCGAACCTTATCACGGGCTGGTTCATCGATCTCTTTCAAATCTGGCAAAGCAATACCCGTCGGCACGATCGTGATAGGTCGTTCCACACCGAGCTCGCGGAGTACATTTGCAGCGACTTCCGACGGGCAAATTATCTCAGCACAGCGATTGTAGTACCAGGGTAGATAAGTCTCGAGCAGTCCCTGCGTAACGCCCTCCGGAAGAAAAGGCAGATAGTGGCTGTATTGTGAGTAGAGCGTGTGAAATGTCGATATCAGCGGCACACTACGCCGCAATGCGAGCTTCGCACCGGTCAAGCCAAGAATGAAGGGCGTGTGAGTGTGCACAACATCGAGACGTAATTTCTGAAAGCGAGTAGTGAGCGCGAGACGTGGCAGAAACGGATAGGCGAGCGGATACTCTTTATTGAACGCGGAAACAAACGAGGGAAACCGTAGTACGTTCGTCTGTATTTCCTGCTGCTCCTGATGTGCGGGTGCAAAAACATAAACACGGTGACCCTGTCTGCGCAACTCGTCAACCAGCGTCAGAATAGATGTCGAGACACCATTCTGTACGGGCTCGAAGCTTTCAGAAAACAGCCCGATACGCAGAGAAGCGGCAGCCGCATCTTTATCTTTTTGCGGGGTCTGATATGACTCAGCGATCTGTAGCTGTGTTTCACTCATGTTCGATTACGCATAGATCGGTTTCAAGACCTGGTGCGTTTAGTTCCGCCAGGCGGTCGGCGGCGAGCGCTGATTGCTGCGCTTCCAGAAAAGCGAGGATATCCGATAGACGAAAGCGCCTTTGTCGGGTTTCTTTATCCGATGGTGATGGAGCCGTCGAGCTGTGTTCCGTCTCTTTCCGATAGCACGTTAGAATCCCCTTGTTCGTATACCGCCGCACCGTCGTCGGGCAGACATTCAACAGCCGCGCGGCATCCTCGAGCGAGAGTATCGGGTCCAAAAGGCGTTCGATCAGTTCGTGCCGCTTCTCCTGAAACGGTCGCTTGTAGGAGGATTGTGCGGTTTCCTGCTCTTGCCGTTCGAGCGAGAGCAGGGACTGGACATGTCGGGGGACTGTCGCCCATAGTTCTGCCGCAGACGGTTCACGCGGACTATTTGCCAGCGGAACATTCTGAGACTGGGGAATCACATTCCGGGCGTATCTGGTTTTCAATTTTCTCGATTCGGATACAGATGTTTCGTCGAGTGATGGCATATCGGCTGGCTGCAGCGTTGAATGTTCTGTTGACTCGACTATTTCCGCATGAGGATCGGAGTGCGAGTGAGCCGCAGCAAGCGGTTCGCCTGTTGTTTTGTCACCCAGTTTCGATGCGTCAGTTGTTAGGGCCGCCGAAGGCGTATAAGCAGGAACCGAGACACCAAAAAGTCGTCGCCGCGATTCGGTGCGCGCAGGTTTCTTTTCATCGATGGATTCTGCAGGTTCTGTCTGCCCCTTCTTACCCGCTGCTTTTGGTTTGTCTACGGTTGTAACCGAACTGCTGCCAGCACTGCCCTGGGACGAAATCGAGACGGATGACACGATACCTGTGTTGCCGGATTTCCCCGCAGCCACCACCGTAACCGTCCGCGGAACCGATGCCTGAGGGTGGTCCCTGCTCGGCTCGGGTGCCCTCGAATCAGCTGTCACTCTGCGAGCCGGAGGTGCGATTTTTACGGGAATATCGATCTGAGGAGTGAGAACCGACTCCCTGATCTCGGGAAGCGCAACTGGCTTTTCAGCGATAGGAAGCTCCGCCGATGGCCGCTGCTCAGCCGACTTGTTATCCGTTGCCGGATCGGCGGTTTTTTGCAATCCATTACTATGTGCTGCGTGCGAGTCTGGCAGATAGGAAGCGAAGGCAGGTATCTCAACGTAGAATTCCGAAAGTGTGGTCTCTTTGAGGTCTTCGGAGTTTTTGTTTTGGATATTAAAGTGCTGTGGTTGGTCGACCCTAGCGGCATTATCTGGCGACGTATAGATGCCGCGCAATTGCTCTGCTTTCCGGCTCGCAGACGAGGCTGGGTTTTCCGTTGCGGCAGGACGGGACGGAGACGATAGAATCGGCTGACTTCCTGCAGCGCTGGCTCGGCCTAGAGTCTCGGCGGTGAATACAGGGTGCGCGGCAATCGACTGGGTCAGCCTACGACGCGGCGTGCTTTCGTTCTGCAGTGGCAGCTCCGTTGGCGCCAGACTGCCCGGTTCTGCATGTATCCGAATAGACGGACTAATGCCGTCGGAGTTCTCATCAGGCTGTGTGTGCAGAGAACGTACATCCGGTGGTAAGTCTATCTGCTTCGCCACAGGTTCTTCAGGCTCTGAATTTGCTGATTTCGTTTGTGTGGAAATTGATGGTTCGGCATCTGATACGGCAGGAAAGGATAGTTTCGGAGAGGAAGATGCCTTCTCCAAACCGTGTTCCGTGTTCTGGTTAGGGGCCGCAATATGTTCCCGTTGCCCACCACCCGGCACATCTTCGGCAATGGGTATGCTGAGTACTGGAGCAGCAACAGCCACAGGTCCGGCGTGGCCATCAACCGCCGCGAACTCTACCTTGTCCTCGCCCGCCTCGACAAACTGACTTTCGATGAATTTTTGCCATTCGTCCAATCGCACGTTGTTAGTCTCCAGAGTCGTAAATATTCAACCTCGCCTTGGTCCCAGTTCTCACAAACGGAGCAGTTTCGTCTAATTACGTCATTCCTATGCTTCGGGCGAGGGTCTTATAGGTGAAGATGAGTAGGCTTCCAATGTCTATGCCTACACACTCAAGAATGGGCAGCGACCACGTTCTGTATCTTGCTTACCGGACCTAGTTACAGGATTAGCATTGCATCACCGAAACTGAAAAACCGATACTCTTCGCGGACTGCTTCTCGGTAGGCATGCATCATAAACTCGTGGCCAGCGAGGGCAGAGACGAGCATCAACAGGGTAGAAGCGGGAAGGTGAAAGTTTGTTATCAGAGCATCCACGACTCGAAAATCGTATCCTGGCGTGATATAAATTGAAGTCTCGCCGGTAAAAGGCACGATTCGATTCCCGGAATTCTCTTGTGCTGCAAGCTGCCCTGCCGCTTCGATCGATCGCGCGCTCGTCGTGCCAACAGCAATCACGCGACCTCGCGTTTCATTCACAATTGTTGCAGCAGTATCGGAAATCAAAAACGCTTCGCCGTGCATTTCATGTTGCTCGATCGTCTCGGATCGAACCGGACGGAATGTTCCCACTCCGACGCTGAGCGTGATATGTGCCAGAGCGACACCTTTATTCTCAGCTTCGTTCAGCAGTTCCGGAGTGAAATGCAGGCCAGCCGTCGGCGCGGCGGCGGAGCCGTCGTGGGCAGCATAGACAGTCTGGTAGCGCTCCTCGTCCGTAGGGCTGAGAGCAGTATGGATATAGGGCGGAAGTGGTGCAGTCCCCCACTTTGCGAGACGATCTCGCGTTTCCATACTGGAGAATTCCAGAATGCGACCGCCATCAGGAGTGGTAGCGACCACAGTCGCCAAAACAGGCGTATGATAACCTGGCGTTGCAGTTATCGTCAGTGTTCTGCCCGGTTTGAGCGATTTGCCTGGCTTGACGAGCGCTTCCCACGACCGTTCACCCACCGGTCGGAGCAGCAGTACTTCCGCAGGTTCGCCGCCTTCGCGTACGGCTGCCAATCTGCGCGCCGTCACTCGTGTATCGTTGAGGACAAGCGTATCACCAGACGAAAGATACTCAAACAGATCTGGGAAACGTCGATGCTCGATGTGCTGTGTCGCACGGTGAACGATCATCAGACGCGACTCGCCGCGTGGGACCGGCGTCTGTGCGATCAATTTGGGAGGCAAATAATAGTCGAAAAGATCGGTTCGCAAGAGTCATTCGTTCCGGAAAAACATGGTAAGGGCAAACAATAAAGTCAGTGCAACAGGCAATCGTGTCTCAAGCGAGCGCGGCGGCGAAGGTCGCGAGCGGAATGAAATCGGCGTCTGGCGGAGCCTCCTGCGGCGCGAAGTGCGCTCCCCCAACCTCTCCGATTGCACCCTCCGTCGTCGGCTCTGTCAGATGCACTTTGACAACAGTCCGTATTAGATGCGATCCTCCGGTGAACTGGACACGGATATAGTTGCCCGTGTAGCCGCTGAGGAGCAGTCGATTTCCCGAGCCGTCATGGTCGCTTTCGATCGCCGTGTTGCCTTCATTGCCACTCGACCCCAGCTCCGCTTCATCACTGCCCGCCGCAGTATGCCCTTCGCGGTTTTCAACCAGCACTTCGAGAGTTCGCCCCAGATATTTCTGTATGAAGCGCTGCTGGCTCGCGCGGCAGGCAGCGGTGAGTTCTTTGCTGCGCGCCTCTTTTTCGGCATCGGAAATCTGGTGCGGGAAATCGGCTGCGGGCGTGCTCGGACGCGGCGAGTAGCGAAACAGATGTGCGCGGGCGAACCCGACTGTGCGTACCACTTCAAGCGTGTTCTCGAACGCGTCTCGGTCCTCATAAGGGAAGCCGACCATGATATCACTCGTAATCGCGAGATCGGGAATCGCACTGTAAGCAGCCTGACAGCGTTCCAGGTAATACTGTTGATCATACGGACGGTTCATCGCCCGCAGGATACTACTATCGCCGCTCTGTAAAGGAATATGAAGGTGGGGGCAGAGTTTTGACTCGGAAGCAAAGGCTTGCAGCAACCGATCTGTTACCTGCGTCGGTTCGATCGAAGAGAGTCGTACCCGCTCGATTCCAGGAACCTGCGCAAGACGCAGCAGCACATCGGCGAGGTCGGGACGTGAATATTTTGTGTCCGATGTCCAGGAATGGGGCTGTGTATTGATGGGCAGCGCAGACTGGGAGTCGCTCATCTCCGTCGTGCCAAAACCGCGCTCCTGACCATACGCGCCGACCAGTACGCCTGTCACGACGAGTTCACGGTAACCCTGCGCGGTGCGTAGTTCCGCTTCCGCGATCAGTTCGTCGAGCGGACGCGAGTGCATGAATTTGCGCGTATAAGGAATCGAGCAGAACGTACAGTACACGTTGCAGCCGTCCTGTACCTTAACTGTCGCCCGTGTGCGGCGAGCCGCGGATTTTACAGGGAGTATAGGCTGACTGTCGAGTGCGTCGGCTAGCTCCGGATGGGCACGAAGCAAGTGTTCCAGCGTGTGCAACTTCTGGTGATTGGGCACGATCAGGGAGGCTTCCGAAACCATTTCACCTTTGATTCGCGCCATTTCACCGTAGCAGCCCGTCATTACGACGATAGCCCGGGGGTTCTGTGTCGCCACTTTCCGCACCATGTAGTGCGACTTTCGTTCTGCAGCCTGCGTGACAGAGCAGGTATTTATCACATAGACGTCTGCGGGCTTGTTAAACTCGGTGATGCCAAACCCTCGCGATTCAAAATCATCCAGAATGCGCTGTGTTTCGTACTGATTTACTTTGCATCCGAGAGTTGTGAAAGCGGCGGTAGGCACGAAATGTTGCTCCAGTGCGGCTGCGTAATATGTGGGAGGAAAGGATTCTAAGGAAAAATGGGTTATGCAGATTATTCGATTATCCTTGTAGTTTACCACGCAAACCGGTACACGTCAAAGGTGATGACGAAGCAAATCAAGGTTTAGCTTGACAAGCAGGGCAAATCAGGTTAGAATAGGAACTGTA
The DNA here is from genome assembly GCA_038216735.1 of Chthonomonadales bacterium. Taxonomy (GTDB): domain Bacteria; phylum Armatimonadota; class Chthonomonadetes; order Chthonomonadales; family Chthonomonadaceae; genus JBBQPY01. The sequence goes on along the minus strand of JBBQPY010000228.1, from coordinate 45 downwards.
TTGCGGGAGTAGCTTAATGGTAAAGCTCCTGCCTTCCAAGCAGAT
>JBBQPY010000227.1:0-6968 GCA_038216735.1 Chthonomonadales bacterium | reverse complement strand
CGACCGGAGGTCTCCACAACGATAATATCATCGCGAGTGGACGAGGAGATTCTGCCCGCGAAGAGCCACACTTTGCCGATCAGGTCTTTGATAGTACAGAGAGGGGTCGATGGCGCAAACTCACCGGACGGTGTGCTGCGGGACTTCACGAGGCTGCCTTCTTTGCCAAGCACGATCAGATCGAGAGCCTTACCCTCCAGATGCGAAAAGCACATCGCCTGGATCGTTTGCGGCAGGCTGGAGAGCAGGCGCTGACCGCGTAACGGTTTCCATCCGCGTCCATTGAGGGAAACATCGATGCTTTTATCCTGCGGGGAAGCGTAGAGGAAGTCCGCGTAACCATCGCCATTGATATCGCCGAGCAGGGGGATTCGTGGAGACGCCACCCAGCCGCCGGAAAGCCAGGTGTAAGGCTTACAGAATCCGATTTGATTCGTAGAGGTGGGTCTGGCAGACGCCGTATTCATAGTTCCGATGAGGACACACAAGCATAGCCACGGACAGAATATCCACTTCATCGTCTTCTCTTTTCCTGATTCGCTTACGAGATGCGGCGACTCTATGAGTGCCGTTGAGGATCGTCGGAGGACTGGAGCAAATCTCGATCGACGCGTTGACTGGCGCGCAGCAGTGTCGCGGCGCTGCAGTCGATCGGATCAGGACGATTCGTCGCTAGCGGCACTTTCATCTTACGTGCCAGGTCGTCACAGTCATAACTTGCGTTCATACCCATATAAAACTTCGTGTGTTTTCGATGTTTCCATCGAACATAGAGTAGGTTCCCTTCGATATCTATAGACTCAATGTCTTCGACGATGATCCCCTGACTATATTTCTCCAGAAGCGGCCAGCCAGCCACGACAGTATACCTGCCTCTCACAAAATCCAATTCGAGCCGATTCTTACCTGTGTATGAGAGCAAGAAGAGGCTGACAAGAACACATCCTATGGACAGTATTGGTGCGGGTATGGGGAACTCGTACGGGGAAGGAGGCAAAAACAGCATCACCACCGGTGCGCTAGCAAACATAACTGATATAAAAAAGACAAAACACTTCAATCCTTTTGGTGCTCTCCTTACAAGATGGTCTGCTGTCGGTTTCAGCATTGTGCTATACCTCGTCCGGCGGCGGGACCGCCATCGGGAGGCTGGCGGATAGCAGTGCGCGATGTCCCTCCCAGTAGGTCTCAACGGATACCGGCAGACTGCGATAATTGAGATGCCAGAGCGCATTCGTATCGAAGCCAGGATCGACCTGCACGACGAACGGCTGAACGATCTCTTCACCGGGCGCGACCTGCCAAACGAAAGTCTGCTTCAAGTTCGTTTCCGGACCGCTGAGCGAGATGCCTGGCGGCAGCGCCGTTTGGAACCTGCCCGATTCCATTCGCTTGCCTTCGTTGCGCACCAGAATCGTCAGCTCCACATGATAGCCCGGCTCGATGTCACGCACCTCTTCAGCGGTCAACTCCAGCGTTAGCCCGCGCGCGCCCTGTCCTTCGCGCAGCGAACAACGCGATAGCGCGGGACCTACACCGTCCGAATCGAAAATCGAGGAGCCGCCTACCAGATCGAGGCCCAGACAGTCGTCGCTGACATAGTCGTGCCACTGCATGCGCCAGGTCCGCTCACGGTCTGAGACGGGGAGGCAGGTGTACTGGCTCAAGGGGTGGGCATGCTGAAAATCATTGAGGAGCGGATAGTCGAGGAATTTGACCATCCGCAGCATTCCGGCGCGAGCAGTTGGGAGGAAACCCATGCGGCTATACAGGCTGTGGCCAGCATGATTGTGCAGGTCGGTCTGTAGAAAGAGGAAAGGAAAACTCCGTCGTGACGCCTCCTGTTCGCAGGCGCGGGTCAGCATTCGTCCCAATCCGCGCTGGCGATAGTCGGGGCGCACCGAGAGCCCGCACAGCTCCGCAAACGGCTGTCGATACGCTTCGAGCGCTACTCGAGCTGCAATCACGCCCTCGACCTCGGCAGCGATTTCGCGCAGATAGCGGCTTGCCTGCCACTCAGCGTCCGCTTCCTGCCAGACACGGTGCTGCACCGGCGGATCGATCCAGCCCACCGAACCCAGTACGGCACGCAGCCCGGGTCTGTCCTCCGGCACTGTCCAGCGTACGACCGTTTCTGATTTATCCGACCGCATTCGCGCTGTCTCCCCTTTCACAAAGTGCAGACTTTTGTTACTCTTTCAAGTCCCGTGCCATCGTCTGGAAACTCTTGTAGCGGCGCGCAGAGATCGCGCCCGAGGCCACCCCCGCCTTCAGATTGCAGTCCGGCTCGGCTTCGTGACGGCAGTTATGAAAGCGGCATGAGGTCGCCAGAAACGGCGTGAACTCGATGAAGCAGTCCATCAGCTCCTCTTTGGTTAGATTCAGCATTGTCATCTGACGCAGTCCGGGTGTGTCTGCTACCCAGCCGCCCGTTTCGAGTGGGATCAGCTCGCGCACCGTGGTCGTATGCCTTCCCTTGAACGTGACATTGCCGATTTCGCCGGTCGCCAGTTTCAGGCCCGGCTGTATTGCATTGAGCAGGCTGGATTTGCCGACGCCCGACGGTCCGGTAAAGGCGGAAATGCGGTCACGCAGCGCCTCGCGCAGCGCGTCTATTCCGATATTTTGTTCGACGCTCGTCGCCAGTACCCGATACCCGATACGCGCGTATTCGGCGAAGCACTCCTGGAACTGCGCCTCATCGACGAGGTCGCGCTTGTTACCGATGATCAACGGTTCGATCCCATTCGCTTCGGCGGCGACGATCCAACGATCGACCATCCAGAGATCGGGATTCGGTTCGGCGCAGGCGAAAACGATCACGAGCTGATCGAGGTTGGTGACCAGGGTCTGCTCCCTGCCACGGAAAGCGGAGCGGGAGAACTGAGTACGGCGGGGCAGAATCTCTTCGATGATGCCTTCGATTCCGTCGATTGGGGTAAAGCGCACGCGGTCGCCGATCGAGGCGACATCGTAGGAGTAGGGGCGTTTGGCGCGGGTCACGCGGCGGGGCGTGCTGCCGCTGGTGGAGTAGGTGAAATTCTTTTTGAGGTTTCCGCGCAGCGTACAGGAGAACGGCTGCGAAAGCCCGCCTGCTTCTCTGGCATCGGCGTGAACGAGATAGATGCCGCTGATTGCGCGCAGAATGACGCCCTCACTCGTCTCTGTTACCGGAACGATTTCCAGAGTGTCTACTGGTTGTTCCGATGGCATTTCAGGAACCGGGGTCTTTGTCACGATTGTTGGTTTTCTCCTTAAATAGACACAGGGGCAGATCCAGTCCGGATCGTGCCTGTCGTTTGCGTCTGTCGTATTTCATTCTGATTCATACTCATTCAACTGCTTTGGCGCGATTTGCTATTCGGGGCTTTCAGCCGTCGAGCAGCGCAGTAAAATCGGGGGCTTTGACGAGCGCGCGTAGCCCCTCAACGTCCAGCATTTCCAGAAAAAGCGACAGTGGCGGTGCGGCGATCACTCGAAGTACAGCACGGAGCGCGGCAGGGTCGAGCGGGCGCAGTCCATCAAGATGAGTCTCACTCACCTGCAGAAGCTGGCGATAGCTATAGAGTGTCAATCCCCATGCCACCGACATCCCTGTGTCCGTATGCAGCATGATGTTGTCGTTGAGAGAGATCACGCGGGCGAAGTGCTCGTCGAAAAGCGCGAATGTCACCTCGAGCACATCTTCATCCTCTTCATAAATCAGTTCGAACGACGCCAATTTCTTCTTACCCTCTGCTCATCTTCTGCCGACCAGGACAACTTTGCTGTCCGACGTTCCACTGCTAGACTTTACCGGAGACGGAACGCAGATTTTTTGCGTATAATTTAACTGCGGAATACTCCGGTAGTGTAACACAGCGCCCGTTCCCTGTCAAACCGGGATACTCCTCTGGACGGTCAAAAGTGGGTGGGGTGGCTCACTCGCTTGGTTGGTGGGGTTGTCGCGTCAATGTTTACTCTTGATGCTTGTCTGTTTATTTGCTTCTCTCCGCTTCTATGTGAACTCTTCTACTTTGAGCCGTAGCGTCTGATTGTTATTTTATTTCCTCTTTTGTCGTCTTATGAAGGATTCTGGCTCTTTGTAGAGAATTGCTAAATACCCATCTGTTCTTCTCATAATTCTGGAGGCGTTTTTATGTCCGTCGAAAATACGACCGTGATTGCTCAAACCACACCGGCTGTGGTTGCGTTATTGGTATCCTACTTCAAAGATATTATCGCAGGATCAGCTAAGCACATCGGCAGCGAAATCACCGAGAAAGCACTTGTCAAGAGCCAGCCGGTCTATGATCTGGTTAAAGCCAAGTTGCACGGCACTCTGGCAGGAACCGAAGCACTGGTGGATCTGGAGAAGGCTCCTGAAGATAAGGACACTCAAGCGTCTGTGCGTCTGCAACTCAAAAAGGTGTTGGAGAGAGAGCCGGAACTGCTGGCGCAATTGCAGAAGATGCTCCAAGAAGCAGGGTGTTTTGAGGGAGCAGGTGGCTTCACAGTCAACAACAACGCGTCTGTAACCAACCAGGCCAATGTGCGTACCATGCATGGTGGCGCACTCTTCGGCAAAAAAGAGTAGATCTATACGAAGGTAAATATCACGGGCCTGTCTGCTCCCTGATAAAGGACAGACTCTCGAACTGGATGGAAGTTTGAGGCGAGCACTTCCTTATGGCAACAGACGAGCAACAACCGAACAAACATGGCTACAGCGTCGATAATCACGCTCCGCTCCAAAACCAAGCCAATATTAAAAGTTTAAAGGTAAAAGGTAACGTCCTTTTATCTCAAAATCAGCCTGAACCTCGCGAAAATTCTCCAAAAATTATTGACTATCTCCAGGCTGTAATCCGGTTTGCCAATAGCCGAATTGCCAATCTAGATTGGTTATCTGCAAAGGATGCTTCCTCTGCTCTCTCTCCCATTTATGATTTTTCCTACGCTTTTGTCTCCCCTTTTCAGCCCTATGCCCCTGAAACTCTGCCCGAAAATGACCCATTTGATACATTTGAAGAAGCCTTCCAGCACTTTAAACACCAGGTATTACTTTTGGGGCCACCTGGAGCAGGGAAGACGACGTCTATACTCATGACGTTGCGCACAGCCGCCCAAGAAAGACTCGATAATCCTTCTGCACCAATACCTTTGCTAGCCTACGTCAATAACTGGAAACCAGGTAATTCTATTGTAGCGTGGGTACGTTGCGAAAAGCTAAACCAGAATGTACCCATGACAGGGGAAGCTGTCTTGTATCTTCTTGATGGCTTGGACGAACTAGGAGCAGAACGTCCAGAAAATCCAAAAAATCCGCACAGTAAAAAGATTGATCCGCGTGCCTTGTTCATCCTGTCTATACAAGAACAATTAGGTGATGCAAAACTCGTTATCACTTGCCGTGAACGCGACTACTTCGAAATTGGGCGAAAGCTTGCTCTCAAGGGAGCCGTTTGCCTGCTTCCAATGCAATTAGAAAAAATTGAGCGCATCCTAATTGCTGCTGGACAAACAGAGTTATACGAAGCAATCAAGCATAATGAATCTTTGCTGAAATTAGTGCAATCACCGCTTATTTTAGCATTGTTAAGGGGGATAACAGCAGAAAATAAGTTGAGTGAACAACAGCTAGCCGAATTGAATGAAACCAAAATATTTGATCTTTACATTTCCGGGCGCTTCCATCATGAACGTTCTAAGCAGGCGAGCAAACCAGTTGATCTACAGTTTGAAGAAATTGCCACTCGCAATATCATTGAGATAATCGCGGTTCAAATGATGGAGTCTTCCGCTGCGAGTATTTGTATAACTTTACAGGATATCGCATTGGCAATGGAACAGGTACGGATGGAGCAATACAACTGTTTGCCCTATCACATTTGGGTTCGCTTAAGGCAGCTAAGCCCTCGCTATCAAATGAACTTACTTCGCAAAGCAGCAGACTTTGCCAGTTTCGCCCAGAATATGCACCTGATGACCAGAGAACCGAGTGGAAAACTGCAGTTTTCTCATCTCAAACTCCGCGATTATTGTGCTTCAACTTATGCATCACGCAGGATTATCGCAAAAGGTACTGCAGTGCGTTCATCTGCAGCTAAGGTGTTGGGTAAGATCGGGGATTCGTCTGCTCTCTCCGCCCTGCTCGATGCACTGAAGGATCAACATAGCTCCGTGCGTTTATCTGCAGCTGTGGCGCTGGGTAACATCGGCGATTCGTCTGTCCTGTCCGTTCTGCACGATGCTCTGAAGGATCAAGACAAGTTTGTGCGTTTATATGCAGCTGAGGCGCTGGGTAACATCGGGGATCCGTCTGCTATCTCCGTTCTTTTCAAGGCTATGCACGATCAACATGACTCTGCATGGCACTATGCATATAAGGCGCTGAGTAAGATCGAGGGTCCGTCTGCTATCTCCGCCCTGCTCGCTGCAATCAAGGATCCGGATCGTGACTTGCGTTTATCTGCAGCTTGGACGCTGGGTAACATCGGCGATTCGTCTGCCCTCTCCGTTCTGCTCGATGCTCTGAACGATCAAGACAAGTTTGTGCGTTCATCTGCAGCTAAGGCGCTAGGTAACATCGGCGATTCGTCTGTCCTGTCCGTTCTGCACGATGCTCTGAAGGATCAAGACAAGTTTGTGCGTTTATATGCAGCTGAGGCGCTGGGTAACATCGGGGATCCGTCTGCTATCTCCGTTCTTCTCGATGCAATCAAGGATAATAATAGCTTTTATGCAGCTGAAGCGTTGTGTAAGATCGGGGATCCGTCTGCTCTACCCGTTCTTCTCGATGCAATCAAGGATCAAGACAAGTTTGTGCGCCGTATTGCAGCTAAGGCGCTAGTCGTTAGTTTCACGAAGTTTTAGATAATGCGTTTTGGGCGGGTAAACTGAAGGTATGAGCAAACATACTTCCCTTACCCTCACAGCCGACCAACGCGAGCAACTCAATACCATCACGCGCATGGGCCAGCAGAAGG
>JBBQPY010000226.1:0-6992 GCA_038216735.1 Chthonomonadales bacterium | reverse complement strand
GATGTAGTCGGCGTGCCCGGGGCAGTCGACGTGGGCATAGTGGCGCGCATCGGTCTGATACTCGAGATGGGCGACATTGATGGTGACGCCGCGCTCGCGCTCTTCGGGCGCGGAGTCGATTTCGTCGTAGCTCATGGCTTTTCTGCCGTTGTAGGTCGACAGCATCCGCGTGATCGCCGCCGTCAGCGAGGTCTTGCCGTGATCGACGTGACCGATCGTGCCGATGTTGACATGCGGTTTCGTACGCTCAAACTTTGCTTTTCCCATTGGAATTCAATCCTCTTCGTTGTAATTTGTGCAGGCTAACAGTAATGGTTATATTGGTCGTGCGGTAAAGTTCGTTTTGCTTACGGCGTCGAATGGCGCGTCAGGGCGAAGTACTGGTGCCGTGACGCGCCATCGTGCCGATTCTTGTTCAAATACCAGTTCAGATGCCAGAGCAGGCAGTTACGCCTTGACGGGCTGCTTTCCGTTGACTTTGGCAAGCAGTTCTTCGGCAACGTTGCGCGGGACTTCTTCATAGTGTGAAGGCGTCATGCTAAACGAAGCGCGTCCCTGCGTGCCGCCACGCAGGTCGGTCGCGTAGCCGAACATCTCCGAAAGGGGAACCTGTGCGCTGATCGCGATGATCCCGCCGACGCCCTTTTCGGTTCCTTCGAGGCGTCCACGACGGCGGTTGATGTCCCCAATCACGTCACCCATGAAGTTTTCCGGTGTCTCAATTTCGACTGCCATGACTGGCTCTTTCAGATAAGCCTTACCCTTGCGCATCGCTTCCCGCATCGTCTGTACAGCGGCCACCTTGAAGGCGATTTCGCTGGAGTCGACGTCATGATAGGAGCCGTCTGTGACTGCGACGCGGATGTCTACGACCGGATATCCGGCAATAATGCCCGATTCCAGCGCCTCTTTGACACCCTTTTCGATGCCAGGAATGTATTCTTTCGGAACCGTACCGCCAACAGTCTTGTTGACGAACTCGTAGCCCTTGCCTGGCTCGAGCGGCTCGACTTCGAGCTCACAGTCGCCGTACTGCCCATTACCACCGGTCTGTCGCTTGAACGGCACACGGGCGATCGCTTTCTCTTTGATGCTCTCACGATAGGCGACCTGAGGCGCGCCGAAGTTAGCCTCGATGCCGTATTCACGCTTCAGGATATCGACTTTGATGTCGAGGTGCAGTTCGCCCATCCCACTGAGGATCGTCTGTGACGTTTCCGGGTCGGTATTAACGCGGAAGGTCGGGTCCTCATTAGAGAGTTTCTGCAGCGCGGTCGCGAGTTTGTCCTGATCAGCTTTCGTCTTCGGCTCGATCGCAATCGAGATTACCGGCTCCGCGAACGTAATGTTCTCTAGCAGAATCGGATGCTTTTCGTCGCAGAGCGTGTCGCCTGTTTTCGTGTCTTTGAGCCCGACGATCGCGGCGATATCGCCCGAATAGACCATATCGACGTCTTCGCGGCTGTTGGCGTGCATACGAACGATACGTCCTACGCGCTCTTTCTTATCGCGAGTTACGTTCAGGATCGTCTGTCCGGTGGACAGCGTACCTGAATACACGCGGAAGAAGGTCAGCAGACCGTACTTATCGGTCGCGAGCTTGAAGGCAAGCGCGCTGAACGGCTCCTCGTCACGAGGCTGTCGTGAATCGACCGCGCCCGTGTCCGGGTTGAGACCAGGGATCGCGCTGACATCGGTCGGCGCGGGCAGATAGTTCACGACGCCATCGAGCAAGAGCTGAACGCCCTTGTTTTTGTAGGCGGAGCCGCAGAATACCGGAACGATCTTACCGGCGACGGTACCCAGGCGGAGTGCATTTTTGATCTCTTCGGAGGTGATCGCTTCGCCTTCAATAAACTTTTCGATCAGGTTCTCGTCCGCATCGGCAACTGCTTCCACCAATTTGGTATGGTACTCGTTGGCGAGATCCAGCATATCTTCGGGGATCGGAACCGTCTTGAAGTCCTGTCCCTCTTCGTCGAAATACTGCACAGCGGTCATCGTAACGAGATCGACGACTCCGACGAATTCGGCTTCTGTACCGATCGGAAGCTGCACCGGAACGGCGTTCGCGCCGAGGCGGTCTTTCATCTGTGCGACAACATTATAGAAGTTTGCGCCCATGCGATCCATCTTATTGACGAAGGCAATGCGCGGGACTTTATACTTGTTCGCCTGACGCCAGACGGTTTCGGACTGCGGCTGTACGCCGCCGACCGCGCAGAAAATCGCGACGACGCCATCGAGTACGCGCAGGGAGCGTTCGACTTCAACGGTGAAATCGACGTGACCGGGCGTATCGATAATATTGATACGATGTTCGTCCCAGAAGCAGGTGGTTGCGGCGGATGTAATCGTGATCCCGCGCTCCTGTTCCTGAATCATCCAGTCCATTGTCGCTGCGCCTTCGTGGACTTCGCCGAGGCGATGTGTGCGTCCCGTATAGAAGAGGATGCGTTCGGTACAGGTCGTCTTACCCGCGTCGATATGCGCTGCGATGCCGATATTGCGTGTTTTTTCTAGAGCGTACTCTCGTGCCATTGTTTTGCTTATCTGCCTCCGGTGAGTGCTGTCCGCATATGTCTATCTGAACGTGGCTTGCGTGGCAGCCCGGTCGATCCCCTGCGGACGGTGAGGAGGATAGCGGGTTCTGCCGCCATCGACGGCGCACCCGCGATTGTGTGCGCTCACCCTCTGGCGATCTTAGAAGCGGTAGTGTGCGAACGCCTTATTCGCGTCCGCCATGCGATGAATCTCTTCTTTTTTCTTTACGGAAGCGCCGGTGTTATTAGCGGCATCCAACAATTCACCGGTCAATTTTTCCGCCATCGTGCGTCCGGCGCGTTTGCGTGAGTTCACAACCAGCCATCGCAAAGCAAGCGCATATTTGCGTTCGGCGCGAACTTCGACGGGCACCTGATAGGTGGATCCACCGACACGGCGCGGTCGCACTTCGATTACCGGTGCGACATTGCGGATCGCCTGCTCGAAGACTTCGAGCGCCGGGGCTTTCGCGCGAACTTCCAACTGCTCCATAGCAATATAGAAGATGCGCTCGGCAACGCTCTTCTTGCCGTCGAGCATCAGGCGGTTGATGAACCGCTGGGCAAGAATGCTGCCATAAACCGGGTCTTTGGTAATCGGGCGTGGGCGCAGTCCGCCGACAGGGGTATTTCTTGGCATTTCGGGCGTCTCCTCAAAGAAGGCAGTCGTGACAGGTTTAGTTCCAAGCCTGTCCTGCGCTCTCGCATCACCTTCTCGGCGCGTCGCTTACGCGCACATGGAACAGAATAGATATCGATTTCAAACGAACCGGCGCGAAAGTTACTTGGGCTTTTTCGTTCCGTATTTGGATCGGCTGGATTTGCGGTCACGAGTGCCTGCAGTATCCAGCGTTCCGCGCACGATATGATAGCGCACACCGGGCAAGTCCTTGACGCGACCGCCGCGAATCATCACGACCGAGTGCTCCTGAAGGTTGTGACCAATGCCGGGAATATAGGCAGTCACTTCCATTTTGTTGGTCAGGCGCACACGGGCGATTTTCCGTAGCGCGGAGTTCGGTTTCTTCGGCGTAACGGTCTTGACCTGGAGGCAGACGCCGCGCAGCTGCGGGTTGCCCTTCAGCGCAGGCGCCTTTGTTTTCTTGAGAATGCGCTTGCGGCCTTTGCGTACGAGCTGATTGATTGTAGGCATATGCTGCCGGTCCCCTTTGTAATCATCACGGGCGTCCGACGGGCGGAACATCCGGTGAGGCGTTCGATCGTATGCTATGTCTCAAGTCGATTGAGATCGGATAATTCTTGCGGATTAACCACATCGAAAGTCAAAACGTAAACTTTAATATAGTGATAACCGAGAGTGGGATGCTATGCGTCTGTCATGCAAGCAGAACGCGGGGCAGGCATCAAAAAAGCCCATCCGTGCGACGGAAGGGGCATGAGAGGACACGACTTCAAATCAGTCAAGTTCCCAGCGCATTACCAGGTGAAAGGAACTATGCCTTTCGTGGTCGCCTCCTTCGCACGTAGATATCTTCCTGCACGCCGATGTCTCTCAGCGCAAACCTTGATAGTGTACTGCATCAGACCGTCAATTGTCAACAGTGATGGTCTAATTTTTTCCTGTTGGCGCCATGGAAATCGAGTCGCGGATGGACTCTGCGTTCACAGTGGCGGCGTCCGATATTCTAATCCGGATCGGAAACGAATTCGAGCCCTCACCCCCCGACCCCCTCTCCCTACCAGTCGTTCCTCCTTAGGGAGAGAGGGAGAGATGCAAAGTGCAGACAAGAAATGCACAGTCACGGATATGAAATGAATTCGAGATTGACAGGAGGAGGAAAGAGGGATACACTCTGAAGTGCATTTGCGAGCAAAACATATTGTTTGTCTTTGATCCGTCTGTCAGAGAAACATCCGTTCTACATTTGCATCTATAATAATCCGAGTTGTTACCTTATTTTTGGAGGCAAGTGAGCAGTATATTCACGACAGAATGTGGTTGTTAGTGCCTGACGGAAACCTCGATCGGCAGCAGGGCTTTTAAGGAAGACTTTCTAAATATGCCTGACCAACCCGGAACGTCCATACACGAAACGGCGGCAATCCACGAGTTAGCACATCAGGCCCGGCAAGTGCGGCTCTGTATGCGTACAATGGACTGGATGAAGATGCCGTTTGTGCTAATGCTTGCGTATGCCCTCTTATTTTGCCAGATCGATGATCGCCCTGCCAGCACGGGCTGGATGTTGTCGGTGCTATTTTCGACGCTTTTAACTTCACTTATGTTTGTTTGGATGTATGTAGAACAGCGTCGCACATTGAAGGCATGGCGTAAGTTGAGACACATATTAGCATCCAGGCAGGAGGAAATAAGGGGAAACATCCGTTTTTCCGAGATCGGTAACTTGCTCGAAGTAACGGTGACAGGCGCAAGGAAGGGCAGCTTTGTCGACGTGCCCGCAGCGTTACTTGGCTCTCTGCTCAGATCACTCCGGGCGGAAGATGAAGTCGTACTCACGCAAGACCAGAGGGAGCTTCTGCACGAACTCGTGATACCTCGGAAGACGATACGCAACGGTGGTCAGATAGTGGACATAGCACGGAACGAGGTGCGCACGGCTGCCACCATTGCGCTCGCCTTGCTTGGCAATCGTTCTTCTCTCCCGGTATTGGAACGCTTTGCCAGGAAGACAGACGACCCCGCATTGCGGAAGGCAGCGCTGCAATCCGCCGACCAGATTCGTGAGCGTATGCCCTATGACCCGAAACAGATGCTTCGAGCCGCCAGTGCGCCTGAACGCACAGATATGCTGTTGCGCGCCGTTGCTGCGGATAAATCAACAGACAATTCTTCTCAGCAACTCTTGCGGGCTAACCTGTCAGGAAACCCGAGTGAGCGGGAATGATGACCGCTCTTCCGGGTGTAGTAGTTTATATCAATCCAGGATGCTACTCATGCTGTAATAGCAAATATCGGGACAGTCGGGAACACCTTCAGCTCGAAGCCACGCGGGTCCCTCGTTTGCAAGCAAGGTGGCAACTTGGGTTATAATAAGTAGTCGTTTGGACGATACCATTTGTCGGACGGATAGTTTGCAGTTATAAGCGTCGAGGGGTGACATTCAGTATGGACGAGGGTAAGGGTGAGGAAGGTACGAAACTGGAGCGGTTTCGTCTGATCGTAAACCAGGAGTTCGGGCATAATCTGGAGAAGGCGACGCCCGCTAACGTCCGCGATTTTCTCGACAACTATCAGGACGATCTTTTTCAAACGGGCAGTCGTGATCGGATCGAACTGAACGAAACGAAGAACACCTATGAGGAGATTCTCAAGGACTTTTTTGCACGCGTCCTCGACCGGCCTACAGACGACGCACTGATCATGCTCTGGTTGATGGCTTTCGAAATGTCGTTCTATACGATAGAGCAGCACCTCTCCGAGCGGCTGCAATCTCTTTTCGGCGACCCCACAGACTACAGCGAATAGTAGCAATTACAGAGAGCACACGCTTCAGAATTCTTCTCCCTGGGAATTCTTCCCCAGAAGATCCACGTTCAGTGCTCCTTCTCGAAAAGTGATTGCTATTTCCAGCACATGATGAAGCAATAGTTGAGCTGGGATTTCGCCTCGGGCGACAGCCAGGGATAGTGCGCGTTCAGGAAAGCATGCATCGTATCGAGCGCGGAATCCATCGTGGCTGTCTTCCAATCTACCGGACAGCCCATCGCTTCGTCGCTGAGCATTTCCACTTTTGCGGCGATATCTGCGCCGTAGATCGCTTCCATTTCCTCTTTCTGTCTGTTTAACAGGAGATGTGTGTGGAAGCGGACAATCGCCTCACTTATGGCACCATATTCGGTTTCGTCGATCAGCATCTTTATTCGACCGTTTTATCCCACCATTACGCTATCTATGGCATCTCGACTTTTAATTTGATCGCTTTTCAGAACACACGTTGAAAACGTAATCGGAACCACTTTTTTTCGTATTTCCGTTTCCGCAAGCGATTCTCATCCAGGCCGGTCCCAACCATATTCTTGCAGGGTGCTTAGAGCAACTTCATCCAGCTCTTCATGACTTTCCTGCTGCGTTGGCGCGTAAGCAAAGCGTTCGAGGTCTGCGCGGAAAGCTTCTGCCACTTCTCGCGACCCATACATAATGATGGCAATCATCCAGTACTTCCATATCATATCGTCTGTAACCATGATAACACGAATATGCGGAATGAGCGGACTCCCAATCGAAATCAGAAACGAGTCCAGCACGTGCGCTACCGGCCAGTTACAGTCCTGCATCCATTCGAGCAGTTCCGGCAAAATGGGAGCGACAGCCGGATAGCCAGCGGCGACTGCAGCCTCAGCCCGTTCGGTATCGCCTTTGTCCTGCGGGATGCACTGTCGGATGTCGATCATCTGTTTTTGTCTCGCTTTGAGAATTTGCTTTTCATTGTAAAGGGTTTTTTTAAGAAATAATGCTTTTCCGGGTCG
>JBBQPY010000225.1:0-7018 GCA_038216735.1 Chthonomonadales bacterium | reverse complement strand
AGCAAATAGTGTTTTTATGTCTACACTATATTGTCGTCGGCAGACACGTTTTACACAAAAATGGTTGAAAATTGTCAACACATCTTGACAGGGAGGTGTCTATGCTCTCCCCCTCTTCTCTAAGCTTCGGGAGAGGAGGTCGGGGGTAAGGGCATAAAGTATCGACGACACAAAAAATGCCGGGGACTATGATTAAGTCCCCGGCGGGCTGACGGTGGAATAAATTAAAAGAAAACGTCAGCCAAAGCAAAACAAAATCGCTTCCGCATCCCAAAAGATACTGTTTGCGTTTGCGGGCGCGAATCGCGGTCATTCCTGTCTTCGGCAGACCTATATCCCTGTCAACCGTCTGCGAAGATTCAGGAACCGCAATCAAAATGGTGCAAGAAGTACAACAAAATAAGAGCCATCCGATTAAGGACAACTCTAGTATAAAGCAGACGTATTCTCATTTTCCAGACCGAAGCCTGCTCACTTTATGTTCAATTTCAGCTATTTCGCAAAAATACAGCCTTTTGGAAGCGATTCAGATAGTGTGGAGGGGTTGAAAAGCAAATTCTCTTCGCATAGAGGAGAAGGCGATTTAGTGTCTCCCCCTCTCCCTAATGAGGTACGAATGGTAGGGAGAAGGGGGTCGGGGGGTGAGGGCTCATCCCTGCATTCCGCCGATCTCGCGCTGCCAGAGGCGGTGCGTGACGAGCGAAATCCCTTCCGTCAAATGGCGGCGGTAGGTCGAGAAAGGCAGATCGAGCAGGGACGCCGCCTGCTCCTGCGTCGGCGCGGGACGCAGGTAGGTATGGTACAGCGTTCGGTAGCAGCGCGCCTGTCGGGGAAGAGGCTCGAGCGCGTCGATTGTCTCCTTGATCACCGTACGGAGCGCCGCGATTTTTGTCTGGATCGACTCCCCTGCCCCCACGCCTTCGACGACGAGTCGGGAGCGCAGCAGCGGGTTCGAGGCGAGCGCGGGTGGGTCGGCATAGCAGCGCAGAGCGTCGCGAACCGCCGCGCCGAAATCCTCCTCACTCATCACGAGCAATGGCGCCTCACGCACCGGCGAGACCTCCGTTGGCGCGCCACTCGAAAGCTCTTTCTCGGCGAGAGTCGTCAGCCATGCCAGCGGCGGAAGGCTGCGCCAGTCGTGTCCGAACACGCCGTAATGCCTGCCATCGACATCGAAATCCACCTCCGGCAGACGACGTTTCTCGGCATAAGAGAAAGCGGGCAGCCAGAAATCGGGATTCGAGCAGGGAAAGAACGTGTAGGCGAGACCAGGACTCGTCAGATCGTGCCGGATCACATTGACGATAATCAGACTCTGGATCGGCGAAACGTCGTGGTAGGTGTCACTGCCCATCCAGAAACGGAAATAGACCGCGGCCTCGCCAGGTCGCAGCGGCGCACTTTTATCGAGATAGGTCAGAGCGAGTTCGAGCGCCGGATCGTGTACCCGCTCCTCGGGGCGCAGGGCGTGCAGCGCGATCAGCATTACGAAGCCCGCAAGCGTCGGCGCGCCACCGGAGGCCGACGTTCCGCGAAAAACCAGCGTTTTCTGCGCGGGATGCGCGAGCCAGTGAGCAGCAAGTTTCGCCGATTGTGCGCCTTCGTGCTGTTCGATAAGCGCGAGGATTTCGGGATGATCGGCGGGCTGTGCGGTGTCCGTCCACGCTCCCGTTGTCCCCTGCCACTGAAACGAGGAGCGCACAACCGGATTGTCACGGTGCAGGAAAATATAGTCGAACAGCACCCGCTGCTGCTCGAGCCCCTGCGTCTCCTGAAGACGGCGGCCGTAGTAGGCGCGGGCGCGGCGATGCAGGTCGGCATAGCGCGTGGGGTTGCGCCAGCGGAGGTCGGCGATCAGCGCCTCACGCACGATGTCATGCGGAAAGATGCCGTGCGGCTCGGACTCGATGAACGAAAGACCGCGAAGCCACGAAAAGAGCGCGTGACCGTCCGGCAGTTCGAGCAGCTCTGCCAGCAGTCCTTCGGTCGTCAGATGTACGAGGGCACAGGTCTCCAGCGCGGCGCGATGCACGGCGTCGGGCGCCTGTTCAACCAGGCGTTCGAGGAGTATATGGACGAGGTTGGGAGCCGCCTCCGGCTCGACGCTGATGCTGCCGTTCTGGGCGAACAGTTCGGCGGTCAGCGAGAGCGCAAGCGGATGTCCGTGCGTGAAATCGAGCACTGCCTGATGCTGACCATCGGGTATGCTGCGCTGCTGGAGGTAGGTGCGGCTATCGTCGGGACTGAGGTTTCGCAGGGAAACCGTGTGCATCAGTGTCTGCCAGCCGATGTCCATGTGCCAGCCCGCCGAAGGCGGGCGACGACCCGACAGCACGACGAGCATATTCTCGGGGAGCGTCGGGAGAAACTGGTCGCGCAGCCATCCGTCGAGAGCTTCCACCGCTTCGTAGGTATCGACGAGCAGCACGCGGCGTTCCGGTGACGAACTCAGAACGTCGATTGGATTATCGGTGGGCGCGAGTTGGAGCGTGAGCCGCAGGGCGTTGAGAAACGAGTCGGGAGTCGCTTCGATATTGCGGGCATCGAGCCAGATCACAGGCGTATCGGTCTCGGCGCAGACGGCGACATAGGCGTTCATCAGAGTCGTTTTGCCGACGCCACCCGGTCCGAAAACATAGAGCAGCAGGAACGGCAACTCGTCGGCCACGATGGCAGCGCGAAACAGCGCGATCTCCGACTGCCGTCCCACCAGTTTACTGCGTGCCGAACGCAGCCGATCCCCGATTCGCGTCGCCATCGCTTCCTCCTCAGTGAGCAGGCAGGATTCAGGGTAGGATATGTCGTAACAGAACGACATTACCCCGTTACGATCTGCTGCCAACCGCATTGCTGAGTACCTGATTCCGTTGGATGAATATCAGTCAGGTAGTTGATACCAGTTCGGTATCTGCATCGTCGATACCTGCCTCCACAAAATTCATACAAAAACCCATCAGATTTTTAATCATTTTTATTCTGAGTTTCATCTGCTGTCCCAGGAGCCATTATGCCCCGATTCGGTTTCCATATCGATCCGCCGCTTACTGAGATACCCACAATTCTTGCTGCGCATCATGCCGCGACATTCCAGACGACGCTGCGCGATCCACGCCGACTCTCGAAAGAGAGCGTTCCGGATGTGGACGATCAGGCGGGTTACAAAGCAGCGATTCCAACCTCTGGCGTAGAAACTGTTCTGCCGATCTGGGGCATGGCGCATGCCTCGATGCTCACGAGTCTCGGTTCGCCCGACCCGCGCATTCGCAACGGCTCGGCAGGCGCACTTGTCGCCGATGCCAACCTTGCCGCCAAACTCGGGCTCGCAGGCGTCTGCTTCCATGTCGGCTACCAGAAAGGACACGAATCCCGCGAAGCCGCCCTCGATGCCGTCGCTTACAAACTAAAGGAGGTGCTGGCGAAACTCGAGCCAGGCGCGCGGGTGTGGCTGGAGAACGGCGCTGAGGGAACGGAGTTGGGGCAGACCATCGCCGAGGTCGGGCGGGTGGCGCTGGCAGTCGGCGGCGATCCGACAAAGCTCGGTTTCGTGCTGGATACCTGTCATTTGCATGTCGCAGGCTTCGACCTTGCCGCGCAGGACGCGCCGCAGCGACTCGCCGAAGAAATCGCCAAAGCAGGACTGACCGACCTGCTCTGCGCCCTGCATCTCAACGATGCCCGCGAACCCTGCGGCAGCCATCGTGACCGCCATGCTATTCCTGGTCAGGGGACGATCGGCGAAGGTCTCCGCCGACTGCTCGCACATCCGCTCTTTCTACCACTGCCCTGCATCCTCGAAATGAGCATCGCCGACGCCGAACAGGGCATCGAGTTCCTCACCGGATAACTTTCCAGGTAACTATTCACCCTCACCTCCCGACCCCTCTCCAGAAGCTTGGGAAGAGGGGGAGTAGAGACAACTGACGTCTGCGAGCGAGAGAAATAAGGTAGGGCGAATGTTTACCTTTCTAGATCGATCCTATACTGCTTTGCAGCGTAAAGCCGGTATCGACGCTGTTTTTTGTCGCAACCGGCGACCTACTTCCACAGGAGAGTACAAACATGACAATGATCGCAGCACTCCTCATCCTATTGCTTGTCGGGGGCATCATTGGAGCCATTCTTAAACGGCTATTCCGTGTGGCCGCAATGTTTGCGGTATTCGCTCTGCTCATCGTAGGTGTGGTCATCTACGTGATCACCAATATGCACTAATTGTCAGTCGAGTTAGGAGGCAGTCCCGTGACTGATCTAGCCCCCGATACACAGAATCTATTCGAGCAGAGCGCGACAGGTAAAGCAGAAACGCCGAAAACAGAGACAACGACAATAGCGGTGGATAAACCCACGGGCAGGCAGCCCGATGCGGTGCTATTCCTGCACGGTATCGGTCAGCAGCAGCGCTACGACACCGTCGAATCGCTCGTCAATGGGCTGCTCTCGCACGGTAAGGAGCGTTCGGCAGCGGAATCCTGGACCAAGGTCGAGGGCAACTTTACCTCTCCGACACTGATACTCCCCGACTCGCCGACACCGCTCAATGCGATCCGGCTGACGAGCGGTTCTGGCGCATCTCAACGCATCCTCGACTTTTACGAAATCTACTGGGCGCCGCTCTCGAACGGCGCAACGACATTCGCGCGGGTACTGACCTGGATGGGTCGCTCGTCTTTCATACCCTTCTACAAAATCGGGAGCGAACGGTACGCTTTCAGTAGCGCCTCCAGGGATAAGACTCCTGAGGAATTGCGGAAGTTGGAGTGGAGCAGCAGGCAGCCTGCCTCGAAGACGTTCTTCGACATCGGCTATGTCGTGAGTTTTCTGCTGCTGATCGCAGTCATCTGTGCGCTGATCGCTGTCTTTCTGCTGAAGGCGGTGCGCGGACTCAGCCTCACCAAAATCGTCCCGGCTATCCTGACCGGAGAAGCGGATTTGTCCGCCGTGGCGAAAGTGATTCCGTTCTCGCAAGTGCTCTGGTCGGTCGGCGTCGCAATCGCCTTTTACTGTCTGGGGCAGATAGTCTTCCTGCTTTACAGCCGCTACCAGTGGTGTACGAGTCGAACGCTGATCGCCGCCGCCGATCAGGCGGAGCGCTCCGTAAAGAACACTGCGGCAAGCCCCAAAAAGCAGGTCACGCCACGACCGATCGCCGCAGCCTACGAAAGCGCCTGGAGATCGAGCCTCAAAAGCATTCTATTCTGGTCGCTCCTACTCGCCCTGTTCTGCGCCGTGCTATTTTTCGACATGGATTTCGATTCCACCCGTAAGTGGACACTGCTGCTGCTGATCGTTACGTTTCCGCTCTATAAGGCGGTGACCGGATTCGTGCAGTACTGGTTCGTAAACTTCCTCGGAGATGTACAGGTCTATACTGAGCCCGACGAAAACAGCAGTTTCTATAAAGTGCGTGAGGAGATTATTACGCGGGCGATGGATACGGCGCGGGGGGTGCTGCAGTATGGGCAGCGTGAGTCACAGGCAGGGGAAGAATACGCCCATGTCTATATCGTCGGGCACTCGCTCGGTTCCGTTATCGGTTACGATATGCTGCTGCGACTCTTCGATGAGCAGTCCGCGCTCGCGGTTGCTGAGGATAAAAGCGCACTCATTACGCCGGACGACTTCAGCAAAATAGCCGCATTCGTGACTTTCGGTTCACCGCTCTCGAAGACGCGCTTCTTTTTCGACACGAAGTCGATCCACAGCCAACTCCGCTTCGAAACGGAAACACGTCGCTATAAACTCGGCGAGATCTTCAGTGACCCGCACCCGAACTTCGTTGCCGGACTGCCGACTAAAAGTTTCCTGGCGACAAATTATGTGCGCGAAGCGGTCCATTGGTTCAACTTCTGGTATCCACAAGACATCGTCGGCAATCCCCTGTTCACGACCTTTGGACGCCTGACCGACTTCCGGCTGCACCACGGGATTTCGCTCAAAAACCCATTTCACGTCTGGCTGCATTCGGACTATTTCGATGACTCCGAGTTCGTCGTTCGGCTGGACGAAATACTGCGAGGTGAGCCGATCGAGACGATCGATTCCGAACCAAAATCATAGACTGTTTCCTACGCTCCTCGGGCAGGCTGCCCTCAGAGCCGCCCGTCGCCTTTGACGGGAGTCTAATCACTCCCCAGATCCCTCATTCGTACGGAGGGGAGAATATATTCCAGTCAGATTTCGGCCCTGGAAAGAGTAAAAATCGCCTCTTGTGATGACGTCTTGGAATGGTTCAATCATTACACTGCTTCCTCCCACTCTGCAAAAGTGCGACGCTCGAATTCGGCATAAGATTGCAGCAGCGCGAGCGCGTCGGGGGTAGGGATGGGGCTTGGCACTTTCTCGATTGGGCAGGGCATCCACTCGACATGACCGAGCAGGCGGCAGACGAGCGGGCGAGCCGGATAGACTGCACAGCGCCGAGTCGTCATGTCGAAATACCGGCACATCGACACGCTTACCTCATCGCCGAGATCGACGCTTTTGTCTTGCGTTTCGATCCGGGCTAAATCCAATCGCTCTGAAACCGTCATCGCCGCAATGTGGTTTTGCAGCGTCCCCCACTCGGCAAGTGATGCCGGAACATCTGCCGAACAGCGAAGATAGCATTCCGTGCATCCGTTGCAGACTTCGATATGCATTTGCGCTTCACACCGAAGTTTCAATTCGATGTACGTCGTTCCGGCTTTCTGGGAAACTCCCATTATGCCCGTCTTTCTGCCGTAACCACACCTGACGCAGGGGTTGATGGCATGGTGTGGAGTTGCTGGAGGTGCGGGACAAAAGTCCCGGTCTAGAAATGCCTGAGACACGGGACTGAAGTCCCGGTCTGGAATCGCAAAGTCCGCCTCCGCGGACTGAGACGCGCATCCCTCTTCTTGTATTACAACGACGAATTTGTGATACACTCTCTTGACGCTGTTTTACGGCTCAGGAGGTGCCTTATGGATGCCAATGAGTTTGCTTCTTTATACGACACGTTCTGTGATTTTCACGCCTTCTTTGCGCCCGCTTTTGGACG
>JBBQPY010000224.1:0-7152 GCA_038216735.1 Chthonomonadales bacterium | reverse complement strand
CGCGCAGAGCGGGAGCGGTCTGCCGTTGACGGGCACAGCGACGGAGTTCCAAGCGTTGTTC
Organism: Chthonomonadales bacterium; assembly: GCA_038216735.1. GTDB lineage: Bacteria > Armatimonadota > Chthonomonadetes > Chthonomonadales > Chthonomonadaceae > JBBQPY01. The sequence goes on along the minus strand of JBBQPY010000224.1, from coordinate 7,091 downwards.
GTCTGTCAAGTTCACGCGGTACATAGGTGGCTACTCTCCTCCACCTCTTTCTACGAACATTTAACGGCTGTTTACTTAGTCAGTAGGTTGAAACAAACATAGCATAACAAAACAGGGTAGGCGGTTTCTGCTGCACAGAAAGCAACTCACAAGTGATGAGGGACTCATCCAGCCCCTTGACAGACAACCCTTCCAATGCTAGATTCAGACTCCCGAAGCGTATTTAGAAAAGCATCGATAGAAAGTAGCGAAAGTATCGATGGAAAGCATTTATCGGCCCTAACCTACCAACATAAACCCTACTCTGATCCCGTTAGACACCCTCGACCTCACGAAAATCCCTCTCGCGACTTCCCCTCTGGCCGGTCCCCTCTAGCAGCTCGCAGCAGCCCTGAACGCGCTGGTAGCGACCGGCGCTTTGCAAAGCGTGACCCTCGACCTCCAGCACCCCGACATTCCCTGCTTTCTGCTGAGTGTCGGTCCGGACATGCCGCCGTTCTATGTGGAATTGTTCGAGAACGAAGCGTTCTTCGACGCGTTGTTTGAGGAAGATGCGGAGGAAGGTGAGATAAAGAGGTCTGCCCTCAACGTGCTGATGAACTGGCTGGGCAGCGACACGCAGCCAACCTTCTGGCAGGCGCAAGAGGCGTTACCGGAGGCGGATGTGAGGGACCTGCTGTGCCAGATCGTGTTGCTGACACAGTCCGCTCCGTTGCCGACTGCCGACTAGAAACGAGGCGTCCGGCAAGACGCCAGCAAGCTTCTCCAAGGAAAGCAGAAGATTGCTCACCAGCGACGTGTTGAAGCTAGCGCCTGTCGCTGCTGCCACTGCGCTTCCGGTATATCCCAACTGACGCCCTGCGCGCCGAAGGAGCGTTCCCGACGGTCTTCGACAAGACGATCCAGTTCCCCGCTGCGTTCACTCTTCAGGAGGGTAGAGCAGGCACGGGCAAGACATTTTTCGATCGCGAGCATCCGGGTGCGCATCTGCCGGATCGGAAAGTCGGCTGAGTTCGTTCCTGGGGATATTCCCGTCCGGTGTGACGACGCTCACATCGGAGAAGTCGCCTGTTGTGCTGTGCGGTACCTTCCCGGCATGGAAGTTCTCCAGAACAATATTGCGCACGCCAAACTCCGCCAGAGAGCGGGCGAGAAGGCCCGATTGCGCTTCTCGAGCTGCTTCGTCGGAAGTAACGTGAGGAGTCATGGGGGTGAAGGGTTGCTGGGGAATTATGCAGAAGGGCCGTGCCGAGCAGGGAGCTGGTTTTGCATAGTCCCGGTTCACAGCGGAAGGAATTGTACGCGATTGGCATATTCCTCTGGCTCACCCACCGTAGCGATCAGTTCCAGATCCTCGAGGCAGCGACTGATCGTGATGTGGTTCTGGTGGGCATAGAGGACTCCGGCGAATGCCCGGTTGCCAGACTGACGCAGATGCGCTTCTTTGAGCAGATCGTCGTCATGGGTAAAGAGTACCCGACCGAGTTCTGTCGCCCTGTCGAGCACTTGAGGATCGGGCGTATTATCGTGTCCGTCTTCCTGAGCCGTCAGGACGTCTACACCCCGCTGGAGCAGTCCGCGGTGCACACTGCCGCGTACGTTCTCGTCCAGGTACAGCCGTATCATCCGGAGGACGCTTTAGATCGCTGCTGGCGCTGCTCCAGTTGTGCGCGGGTGAGCTGGCCGGTCGTCTGGCTGCGCAGTTGCTCAGCTTCCTGCTGACGGTGAGCGATATCGTCGTCGAGTTCGCTCTTGTGGTCATAGTAGTAAGAGAGCGCAGCGTGTACCTGCGCCAGGGAGAGATGGGGATGTTCGGCATGGATCTGTGCGGCAGACAGCCCGAAAGCTGCCTGATCAAGTACCACCTCAATGACTTTGGTAGTGGTATTGGCGATCCAGGCGACGCCGTATGCATCCACAAAGAGGTGGCGAGTGGCAACGAGTGGCATGATGTGCGTTCCTTGACGTGTGCGAAGCATGCCGACAGTGTATCCGATCGTGGGACAGATTGCAAGACGCTGTACGGGCAGGTTGGCGCAGGACAGCTGCCACGGTGAAGTTGCGCGCGTCCTCTTACAAATTATTTCTACCGTTCCTGCGGTACTCGAAAGAGCGAACGAACGGGAGTGAGAGAGGGAAAGAGAGATAGTCTCAGGCGAAATAGCCTGTGTTGACGAGGCAAAACTGCGTACCAGGAGAGACACTGAGGTTCCCCTCGCTATTCCCTCCCGAAAGTCCCCCGGAATGTCTCTCCTAATTCCCCTTTAAGGAACAGATTGTGTTGACCTATGGCACTTTGGCTGGAAAGTTACGCCGCTCATCCCCGCACCGCAAAACAGCACTTCTCATTTCAAAACATTCCTTAAGTATGTGGTACACCGGATACTGCAAAAGGCTTTCGGCGGGGAAGTATCCAGCGAAAATGGAAGCAACAGCGTGAGGAGATCCTCACCCCCCCGCCCGATCCCGTTAACCAGACGATGATGGCGCTGCCGCTCATCCTGCTGTACAACCTGACGATACTCGGGATCTGGGCGGTGAACCGCCGGCGCAGGCCTGTCTGACGCCACGGCACACAGCAGCGTGCTGTGAGCCCCGGTCTCGAAGATTGCGGCGGTAATTAGCAGGGCAACCGGGAAATGGGTCAGCGCGCCGTGTATCTCCGGCCATGATATGCCAAACATATATTGCGGCCCCCGTCTGGCTGAGATGCGGGCGAAGGGGAACGGCCCGCATCTCCCAGAGAATTCCTTACATCTTGCCACCCTTGTGGCTCTTCATCATGTCCATCTTACCGCCCTTGCTCCCCTTGTGGCTCTTCATCATGTCCATCACCTCTTTGGAGGACATGCCCTTGACAGCAGCGGCATCCACGCCCTGCACGCGCCCTTCACCAACATCCCAGCCGCCCTTACACTCGCGGCAGACCCCCTTACCTATGGCGACCATCTTGCCACAGGGACAGGAAGCCATGTGCACGGCGCAGAACTCGCAGGGTGGGTTGATGCAGCAGGTGTACATTCCCTTTTTGGCCGCCGATTGTGACACCTTCTCCAACTCGGCATGCAGTTTCTGCGCGCCGGGTGCGACCATCATGTGCGGGTGGCCCATCGGCGGAGGCGCTTTCGCTTCCTGCCATGCGAATGCCGCCCACGCGCTCAAGGTCAAGCCTGCTGTCGCCAGGCTGACATAGACGGTTTTTCTCACCATTTTCATGTTCGTTTCTCCTCACCGGTTGGCGATATGGCAACGGTTGGGTCCCTTGAGGGACGCAATCACCCATGCCTTAGGCAATACGGTCACGCTCTGCAATGCCGCCCTGCGTTAGCCGGCTAGCTTGTGATCGCTCTACGGCGCCCAAGACCGCTCCATAGAGAAGATCCCCTCTCTGCGGAGTAGTGGAGATGCCGTCATTACGGGTAGAAGACGGAACACTTCTTGTGCATTGTTCCGTCCGTTGTGTGATTGAAATCACACAACACGGGCCTTTGTCCAAAGAGAGCGCCTTTTTATCGCGTTTCATCGGAATTGAGGAGAGCAGGTCATGGATATGCACCGTATGCTGCTGCGGCTGGGGATCCTAGAGGCGTTGAATGAGGAACAGATCAGTGCGATGAGAGAGGTAATTACAACGCGTCGAATGGTGGCGAGCGAAACGCTTTTTGTCCAGGGAGAGCGGTGTGAGCATTTACATGTGGTGCAGAATGGCTCCTTGCAGCTTGTGACCGAGCATAACGGCGTCCGGCATATATTAGAGACCGTAGGGATGGGATCTGTCTTAGGCGAAGTAGGTGTCTTTCTGGCAATGGCGTATCCGTGCACGGCGGTGGCTTCCGAAGAGTGCTTGATCGCCTCCCTGGGCCAGAACGACCTGCGCCATCTTTCGGGAAGCGTGCCTGGCCTCTGCTGGCAGCTACTGCGGCTGCTGTCGCTGCGACTCGTCGGAATGCAGGTGCGAGTGCAGGCCCTTTCCAGTCCGGATGTACGGGTGCGCGTGGGAGCGGTGTTGCTGCAGATGGCGCAGGAGAACGCCCGCACTCTGCGCGCCGGCTCGGTCATTCTACGCGGTCGGCAGGTAGAGATTGCCCAGAGGGCGGCTGTCGCCCGTGAAACGGTCTCACGTCTACTCACAGAATGGAGTCAACGAGGCTTACTTATAGTTGGGCGCGGGCGCGTTACCATTCTGGACGTGACCGCCTTTCAGGTTATGGTAGAAAACCTGACGGCGATGGGGGATCAGCCTTCGCGCTAATGCTGCTTTCTCGCAGTGAAGAAATGTTTTGAAAAGTGTCTCCTACGCCCTTGACCTTCCAGCTGACTAGAAGATGTAGTTTTCGGAATAACTTTTTTTAAGTTCGATGACAATTCCACTTGACCTTCCAGCTGACTGGAAGATGTAGACTATACGCGATGGATACGACAGACAACAAAACAGCGTTCAAAATAAGCGAACTCGCGAAAAGACTCGGCCTTAATGTCCGAACGCTTCGCTACTACGAGTCGATCGGGCATCTAAGAAATCCGCCATGTAGTGCGGGAGGCTATCGGATCTACACGGCGTCGGATGACGAGCGCCTCCGTTTTGTCCTCGAGCAAAGCGCGTAGGTTTTAGCCTGGCCGAGATCCGAGAGATCATTTGGCTCCGCTAGCATGGCAAGGCGTGTGATTATGTGAGAGACACCCTGTCTCGCCACATAGAAGCGCTAGAGGCGAAGATTGCCGAGCTCGCGACCGTGAGAGCCGAACTCTCCAGCCTGAGATCGGATCGGCAAAAGCCTGATACGGATTGTACTGCTGAAGGGCGGCTATGTGTGCTTATCGAAGAACGGTCGTCTGCTCTTCTGGAACAGAAGGAGAAAGAGACAATGGCAACGGGAAAGCGACTGGTAGAGGTCTTTACTGCCGGGTGTCCGCTGTGTGAGCCAGCGGTAGAGATGGTCAAGCGCGTGGCTTGCTCAGGCTGCGATGTGACCGTTCACAACACGAAAGACGATCCGAAGGCCGCAGCCAGAGCAATCGCGGCAGGGGTCACAAGAGTTCCAATGGTTCTCGTGGACGGAATACCAGCCGCCTGCTGTGGTTCCGGCCCCGTGACCGAAGAGGGGCTTCGTGCGGCGGGTATTGGTGTTAGATGGGTATTGGTGTTAGATAAGGATAGAAGGATAGCAAGAGCCAGGGAAATTGTTCCCCTGGCTCTTGTACAGGGAATGCAGGCTGCCAATGCAGTAGTGCACAAACAGAGACTGTTGACAATAGGAGTTGAAAGCGCCGGCATGGCTAGTTTAACGCCGGGTGTACCGAAGGAAGGACGCGGAGCTCCGGTGAAGGAGGCGAGTGATCATGATGTGGTTATGGCACAGTCTGTATGAATCAGCGGCTATGTTCTGGGAGGTGCTCTGGGCGCTTGTCCTCGGTTTTAGCCTGTCGGCTGTCTTTCAAGTTTTTGTCACCAAAGAACAGATGACACGCGCTTTCGGCAGGGCAGGCTTGAAAGAAGTGGCTCTCGCAACGGCTTTTGGCGCGGCAAGCTCGTCGTGCTCCTATGCAGCGGTCGCTACCGCCAAGACTGCCTTCAAGAAAGGGGCCGATCTTATTCCTGCTCTGGCCTTTATGTTCGCCTCGACCAACCTCGTCTTTGAGCTTGGCCTCGTATTGTGGCTGCTGATGGGCTGGCCGTTTGTTCTGGCGGAATTTATCGGCGCATTTGTCTTGATCGGCGTGATGTGGGCCATTCTGCGGCTCACGCTTCCCAAAGGACTGGAAGAATCAGCGCGCAATCATGAGGAGGAAGGAAGCGGGAAATCGTGCCATATGAATGCCCCATCTGAGGATGATGGCGCTTCTTGCCATGGGGAAGAGATAAACATGGAGGGTCGATCCGGCTCGAAAGCGGAAAGAGTTGCCGATGCCTTCGTGATGGATTGGAGCATGCTCTGGAAGGAACTGGTGACAGGCTTTCTCATCGCGGGTTTTCTCTCTGTGCTTGTGCCTCCAAGCTGGTGGAAAACGCTCTTTCTCGCGAGTGGCCCAGCGCCGGTGCGTCTTGCGGAAAACGCCATTGTGGGGCCGCTTGTGGCCGTTGCTTCGTTTGTCTGCTCGGTGGGCAATATCCCACTGGCAAGTATTCTTTGGGCAGGTGGCATTAGCTTTGGCGGAGTTATCTCGTTTATCTATGCGGACCTTATCGTGGTCCCACTTATCCTCGTCTATAAGAAGTACTATGGATGGAAGCCGGCTGCCTACATCACTGGCGTACTCTTTGTCTCGATGGTTTTAGCCGGAATTATTGTTGATGTTGTATTCTCGGCGCTGCATCTGGTTCCCACTGGGCCGAGACCGGCAAGCGCCATTTCTATGGCGCATTTCGAGTGGAACTACACTAGTTGGCTCAATCTTGCTGCGATTGCCATAGCAGGGTACTTTACCTTGACCCATCACAGGCGATGGCGGCAGATGGCGGATACGCATCATGGACATAGTGACAAGCCCGAAATGCACGACCACCATGATTTGCCCAGCGCACCGGAGCAAGAGTCTGCCAAACCAAAGCATGGCGTCCGTTAGTCGAACTGCCAGTGCCTGCACCCTGGCAGCGGAGACGCTCGTCAGCTTGGAGTAGAATCGCGCGCAATGTAAGACCGAGTATTCCCCGTCCGCTCTTAAGAATGCGTCACTCCCTTCCTCTCATCGGATCAGGAGTGCGAGCAACTTTTCACAGACATCATGCACTGTGCTCCCAGTAACGTCCGGCAGCTGGAAGGCAGGCTGAAAGCGCTTGTCTTGGCGTTTCACCCAGCCAGCCAACAATCGGCAGCCCAGCGTTGTCGCTCGTGCGCGCCGACAATCCGCGACACACATAGTAGGTGAAGTAGCCATGCCTCGCTGCCGCCTGCTTGTCCTCGCTCCACTCGAAACTAGGTCCGTCACTGCTGGAAAACAGCGTCGCACCTGGGGTAGTAGGCACAATTGAGAGAAAAACCGGGTTAAGGAATTTCGGTCCGGCAGGAGAATGCTCGTTCGGCGGAGAATAGCGGCTTGACGAAAGTGCGTAGAATACCCAAACAGCGCACTTTTTCGAGAGAATCCGCACT
>JBBQPY010000223.1:0-7184 GCA_038216735.1 Chthonomonadales bacterium | reverse complement strand
GTCGTAACTATTCACCCCCGACCCCCTCTCTCTAAGCTTCGAGAGAGGGGGTCGGGGGTGAGGATGGATAGCTACTTGGATCTTAATGCTTGTCGGGAGCTGCGCCTGAATTGTTTCCCAGCACGGTCTGGTCCTCCTCCACTATTACCGGCGCGACTTCCTCGGCAAGCGCATCCATCGGCGTTGGCTCATCCATGTGCTGCAGATAGTAGCGAACGTTCGTGACGATCACGTCTTTGCGGCGCAGCAGGGCGATCTTGAGCAGTAGGCCGACGTTACCATGCAGCAGACTCTGCCACCGTTTGGTCGGCACAAATTCGGGAACGATTACGGTTACGAGATGCTGGCGACGCTCGCCCTGCACCGCATCGAGATACCGCATGATCGGGCTGATCAGAGAGCGGTACGTTGAGTTCAATATCACAAGAGGGACATCCATACCCCACTCTTCCCATCGGGATTTGAGCTGCTCAGTACGCTCGCTGTCCGTCTCGATATAAACAGCACGACAGTCCGGGGAAAGCGAACGTGCGTACTTCAACGCAGGCAGCACCCCCCGGTGCAGACCCGGTACCATTACCAGAATCGTGTTGATAAGCGGTATATCCAGTTCGGGCACTTTCGGAAGCCGAAGCTGCGCCGCCACATCAGCATAGTGACTGTGTATTTTGCGGAAGAGAAGCACAATCAGCGCAATCAACAGCAGGACGATCCAGGCGCCTTCTTTGAACTTCTCATAGACGATGAAGCAGAGCACGATAAAAGTGGTCACTGCACCGAAACCGTTGATAAAGGCTTTGCGCAGCCAGCCCGATCCTCTGAGCCGATTCCAGCGCATCACCATCGCGCTCTGTGAGAGTGTGAAAGCGGTAAATACGCCCGTTGCATAGAGCGGAATCAGCGCATCCACCTGCCCTCGCTTTGCGATTACCAGAATCGCTGCGAAAACGCCGAGCAGCACGATTCCATTGTTGAAGACGAGCTTATCGCCCAGGTTGGCGAACTGCTTGGGCGCGAACCGGTCGCGCGCCAGGAACGAAGCCAGACGGGGAAAGTCCGCATACGCGGTATTGGCTGCCAGCACCAGTACTGCGGCGGTGAAGAACTGTGTGATCAGGTAGGCGAGGCTGAGCGCGCCTGACTTGCCGAACACTGCACCGGATATCTGGTCGATTACGGCGGGCGCGGTTTTGCCGCCCGCTTCCCAGTAGACAACATGGAGGCGCATCGCAAGCCATGTAACGCCGATGAAAATCGTGCCGAGAATGACTCCCATGGCGAGCAGCGTCAGCGCGGCGTTCCTGGATTTAGGCTCCTGAAAGGCGGGAATGCCGTCGCTCACCGCCTCTGTTCCTGTCATTGCCGAGCATCCGTTGGCGAAAGCGCGCAGCAGCACCAACGCACCGAACGTCCCTGCCGATTTCTTCGCCGCCTCGATTGTTCCTGGCCAGCTATTATAGACGTCGTTGATTTCACCCAGATGCGGCTTCCAACCGAGGAGCGGTCCGAACACCGCGACCGCAATCATGATGTAACACATGATGACGAAGCCGTAGGTGAATATTGCGAACAGCGACCCCGACTCTTTCAAACCGCGCAGATTCATCAAGGTGAGCAGACCGATGAACAGCAGGCACCAGTTGACCAGATGCTGATCCAGATTCCAGTGCTTGACAAAGGGTATGCTGATCAGGTTTTGGACGCCCGAGGCGATCGAAACGGAAACGGTCAGAACATAGTCGATGAGCAGCGCGGCAGCAGCGATCAAGCCGGGAAGCGTTCCGAGGTTGTCCTTCGAGACAATATAAGAGCCACCGCCTTTGGGATAGGCGAAGATCGTCTGCCAGTATGAAAAGACGACGATCACGAGCAAGGCAACGATCAATCCTGCAAGCAGCAGTGTGCTGCGTGTGTACTCGTTCTGGTACTGCAGCAGGTAGAGACCGGACGCGCCAAGCGCGAGTACGATCTGCTGGGTGGCGTAGGCTACGGAGGAGATAGCATCCGAAGCGAACACCGGCAGGGCAAGAAACTTGGGAAGGAGCGTGTGCTCCATGTGTTCACTGGACACAGGGCTGCCCAGAAGAAGCCGTCGAAAGCGTTTGCCGGGCGACAGTCGCCGTGCGAGAGGAGCGGCGAGCGGAGTTGGCTCTTGCGATTGGTTCGCCACAAATTTTCTCCCTGTGTTTTGGATATATCATCGCCCCATGGCATGAGGCAGATTCGTGATGCGTGGGAAATTGTTCTCTATCGACCGCTAAAATCCTGTTTTAGTGCCGAACAGCCCTGTACGAAAACGAATCGCACAGGGCCGTTTATTATAGACTGTTTTTCAAGTTTCGTGTTTAGTTATGCCGCTTCAGTAATCAGTTGGCGCAGGACGAACGGCAGAATGCCGCCGTGCAGATAGTAATCGACCTCGATCGGGGTATCGATTCGCAGCGTGACCGGAACTTCCTGCGCGGAGCCATCGGCGCGATGAACGACGAGCGTCACGTCCATTCGCGGTCGAATGCCTGTCGCTTCAATGCCCGTCAGATCGAACGTTTCTGTGCCATCAAGACCGAGCGACTGCGCGGAAACACCGTCCTTGAACTGGCAGGGAAGCACGCCCATCCCCACCAGATTGCTGCGATGAATACGTTCGAAAGACTGCGCGACGACAGCCTTCACCCCGAGCAGACGAGTCCCCTTCGCCGCCCAGTCGCGGCTGCTGCCCGTCCCATATTCCTGACCGGCAAAGATGATGAGCGGAACGCCCGCCGCCTGGTACTCGATACTGGCGTCGTAAATGCTCTGTTGATCACCGGCAGGCTGGTGGATCGTGACGCCGCCCTCGACGCCCGGAACCATCAAGTTTTTGATGCGGACGTTAGCGAATGTGCCGCGCATCATGATCCGATCGTTGCCGCGGCGCGAACCGTAGGAGTTGAAATCCTCGACCGCAACGCCCTTTTCCTGAAGATATTTTCCGGCCGGAGAGCCGGGTTTGATCGCGCCCGCCGGACTGATATGATCTGTGGTCACCGAGTCACCGAAGATCGCCAGCGGTCGCGCATTTTTGATATCATGCGCCGTGTCCGCCGTCATTCCGAACGCATCGAAAAAGGGTGGCTCCTGAATGTAGGTCGATTCGGCATCCCAATCGTAGACATTGCCCGTCGAGCCGGGGATCTCCATCCAGAGCGGATTCTGTTCGGCGAAATCACGGTAGAGGCGGCGATAGATTTCCGGATCATTGGCGGCTTGCAATACTGTGCCGATCTCTTCGAGGCTCGGCCAGAGGTCGCGAAGAAAAACGTCCTGCCCATTTTTGTCTGTGCCGAGCGGTTCGGTGGACATGTCGATATCGACATGACCGGCGAGCGCGAAGGCGACTACGAGTGGCGGCGACATCAGGAAGTTCGCCTTCACGTTTTGATGAACGCGCGCCTCGAAGTTGCGGTTGCCGCTCAGCACGCTCGCAACGACGAGATCGCTGCTCGTAACGGCTTCTTCCAGGTGCGGCTCGAGCGGACCGGAGTTGCCGATACAGGTCGTACAGCCATAGCCGACGGTCTGAAAACCGAGTTCGTCCAGGTAGGGCTGCAGACCTGTTTTGGTCAGGTATTCCGTGACGACGCGGGAGCCGGGCGCAAGCGACGTTTTGACGGCGGGACGGATCGTCATGCCGCGCTCGACGGCTTTTTTTGCGACCAGACCCGCCGCGAGCATCACACTCGGATTGGAGGTGTTGGTACAGGAGGTGATTGCCGCAATCACGATATCGCCGTGCTTCAGGTCGATTGTCGCCTGCGGAAACTCGCCTGCGATATCCGCAACGCGATCAGGTGTCGGGCGGTTCTGCATCATCTCGATTTCGGTGATTACGCTCGTGTTGCGAGCGCTCTGGAAGGCGTTCGCGCCGGAAGGCTCCGTGCCAGGATTCTGTTCACCGCCGCCGGTGAGCGGTTTTTCGAGCAACGCCGCACCTGCTCCCGCGCCGATACGAACGAAATGGTGACGGTTGAGATCGGTCTGCGTTTTGTTGTATCCGCTCTCGCTGAGCGGCTTCGCTAGCAGCTCGCGGAACTTCGATTTGACGTCCGACAGATCGATCCGATCCTGCGGGCGTTTCGGTCCTGCTACGCTGGGCGTAACCGAAGCGAGGTCGAATTCGATCAGCTGGCTGTATTCGATAGCGCCCTTTTCCGGCATCCCGAACAGACCCTGCGCTTTGAAGTACTGGCGGAACGCATCCACCTGCGTCTCGGTACGTCCGGTTGCAGATAAGTAGCGGCAGGTCTCCTCATCGACCGGAAAGAACCCCATCGTCGCGCCGTATTCAGGAGCCATATTGCCGATCGTCGCGCGGTCGGTAAGCGAAAGCGATGCCGCGCCCGCGCCGTGAAATTCGACGAACTTGCCGACGACTTTTGCTTTACGGAGCAGTTCCGTGAGCGTCAACACGAGGTCGGTCGCCGTGACTCCGGGCTTTAGTGCGCCGGTCAGATGGACGCCCACGACATCCGGGGTGAGGATATAGACGGGCTGTCCCAGCATTCCTGCCTCCGCTTCGATCCCGCCGACACCCCACCCTACGATACCGAGACCGTTGATCATCGTCGTGTGCGAGTCAGTGCCAACGAGCGTATCGGGGTAGGTGATACCGTCTTTTTCGAGGACTCCTTTTGCCAGATATTCGAGGTTCACTTGATGGACGATGCCGATACCGGGCGGCACAACGCTAAAGCCGTTGAACGCCTGCATCCCCCACTTGAGGAACTGATAGCGGGCACGGTTGCGCTTGAATTCGATGCCCATGTTCAGTTCGAGCGCGTTGCTGACTTCAGAGTAGTCGACCTGCACCGAGTGGTCGATTACGAGATCGACAGGCACCAGTGGCTCGATAATGCCAGGGTTCTTGCCGAGGCGTTCGACTGCAGAACGCATCGCGGCTAGATCGACGAGTAGCGGCACTCCAGTGAAGTCCTGCAAAACGATGCGGGCGACGATGAACGGTATCTCTTCAGTTCGCTCGGAATTCGGCTGCCAGTTGGCGAGCGTGCGGACATCGCTATCCTGAACGCGCTTGCCATCGACGTTTCGCAGCACCGATTCGAGAACGATGCGAATGCTGACGGGCAGTTTCGAGATCGGACCGACGCCCGCTTTTTCCAGTTGCGGGAGCGAGTAGTACTTGCCTGTTTTTCCATTATCGTAGGTGAAACTCTGAAGCGTATCGTGGAGGTTGTGCGGCTCTGCCATCGGAATGTGTCCTTTTATGCGGTGAGGTAAATGTACACTGCTATTGTACCGCCCGCCCTCCGATATTACAAACTTCGCTTTCCCGAATCGTCACTATTCATACCCTCCAGCCCGTCGTTGGCTGAGAAAGCAAAGGGAGAAGAGAGTACACATGCCTCTCCGCCCTCGCCTGAGGATTGGATTAAAGTTGGATAGTGACATCGGTGAAAAATAAAACCGCGGGAAATCGTGAACGAGAAAATTGAGGAGGTAGTCTTCTGGAGAACGGAACAATAGGCGTCTAAATCTTGGACGATTTATGTATAATGGGTACTGGATGTGTATAGAAAAAGAGGAGAAGGTGAGCGCCAACTCACCTTCTCCTCAACTCTTCGCATGTGTGCGGTGTCGTTCATGCGCGCATACCGTACATGGACATTCGCGAACCAATCGCGGTGTTTCCCTGCGATAGCGCGATCGAAAAAGAAAGGAGAAAGGAATGAAATACACCTTCCATGTCCTGGGAATCGTGTACTACACGATAGCTCTCATTCACTTGATTTCTGAATATGCTCAGAAAAACAAGAACTTTGAAAGGAGTTTGAGCCCGCATTCTCGCCGGAACCTGAAGAATTCTGGCGAGGCTGTTCCCCTCCGAACCAGCCGCCTTGCATTGATCAGAATGAGCAGCTTTTCAGCCACCCACACCAGTATTATAACACATTCAGCAGTATTCATCATGGCAATTTCACGGCTCCCCGAAAAGCGCATCTGAATTGCAGAGAAAGGTTTGCACGATCGAGGAGCGCTACTCCCATAGAAAATAGTGGCTGCCGCAGGCAATAAAAATCAGGCGGATGACCCAAAAACCGAGCATCAGCGCGGTGATACTATAGAGTGTGCGAGGCAGCATCAGATTCCGATGGAGGGACTCCATGGATAAGGGGGTGCTGGAGAGGGGTTTTTGCAGCAGCGCCGAAAGCAGCAAGGCGGCACAAAGCAGGAACAGCACGGGGCCAAGCGGATGGTAGCGGAAGGCAGTCGTGAAGTGCCCGAGCCAGATAGCCTTCAGGCTGCGCGTCATGCCGCAGCCTGGACAGGGCAGATGACACGTCATCTTGAACAGACAGGGCGGGCCGGCACTGTTGGAACGCTCCAGCAGCAGCGTTCCACCCAGTATGACCACGCAGAGTCCGTTGATCCAGCGCGCAGTCGTCGCTGCACTGCGATCCGACTGAATACGATTCGGTTGTCTGCGCTCAGATTGCACATCGACAGACTGCATTGTCAGAACTTTCTCTCAATTTCCTGGTTTAGTGAGTTGTACCAGGGATGGAACCAATACTCATTCCCATCGCAGCAACTCTAAGACCAATGCCGATGATAGCACCGCCAAGCCAGCCTGCCAGAATCAGAGGTTTTTTATCGTTCTCAAACTCTACAAATGCATAGTACAGTGTATAGGGCCAGCAGAACAGGCACAAAAGCCCCTTCCAGATTTCATTTTTGAAGGCATCGATAAGAATTATGATGCCGCAGACCAAACCAACCAGACCAAGCACAATACCGAGCAAACCGAATACGATAGCCATTCTCGTGTTCTCCATTCCGTCAGTAGACAGTTCGAAAGTGGATCGACTGTCAGGTAGTAGGATATGCTCCAGCAGGGGTGACAATCAGGAGATATATTCCACTGCTGGAGTGTACTCTCCTGCTCGTACCCATTGCAAGCTCTTAAATTTAGCCACTTCTTTTCTATATATTTTATCGGCGCGAGTTATGTTGTATAATGAAACCCTGAATCAAGCTCGATAGGGTTAGGACTTACGCGGTTGACGCCTGCAAGCAAGTTGGTTCATACTTTGCCATGGCAAATATGGCGAAAGTCTCAGATGTTGACTACATCCAGTTTCTGCTGGCGGCGACCTCCGCCTTTTCCTGTGTCGAAGCGGCCAAGA
>JBBQPY010000222.1:0-7307 GCA_038216735.1 Chthonomonadales bacterium | reverse complement strand
ACTGGAATGCGCCCCTAAGATGAGACACGGAGTTAAGAACCGGAGGGGACGACCAGAGCTTGCTGCTGCTGCTGTTTTTGGTAATGTGCTTCCTCAAACTCCACCGGAGGCACATAGCCAAGCGACGAGTGCAGACGTTTGGCGTTGTAGACGACTTCCAGGAAATGAGACAGGTTCTCCCGGGCTTCGCTCAGAGTGCGGTATTCATTAATATGGACTTCGGCATACTTGACCGTCTTGAAAAAGCTCTCTGCCCTGGCATTATCATACGGATTGCCCCGGCGGCTCATGCTGATGGTAATGCCCGCTTGCTTGAGACGATCTACATAGTCCGAGCAGGCGTACTGTGAGCCACGATCCGAGTGGTGCATCAGAGCCGAGGTTACCGTTCGGGTTTGCAGAGCCATCTCCAGAGCGGCGAGGGGCAGACGGACATCCAGATAGCTCTCGACAGCCCACCCAATGCAGCGGCGGCTGTAGGCATCGATCACGGCGGCAAGATAGCAGAAGCCGTTGGGAAGGCGCACATAGGTGATATCTGCTTGCCAGAGTTGATCGGGCTGGGTGACTTGCTTTGTTTTGGCTAAGTTCGGATAGATCACCCCGTCATGGTCGCTGTCGGTGGTGACCACAAAGCGCTTCTGAGGGGAGCACAGCAGTTTCTCCTCGCGCATCAGGCGGCGGATCTTCTTGCTGTTGACGAGCATGCCCTCGCGCTTCAATTGCCGGGTCATGCGCCGATAGCCATAATCAGTCATCTCCCCGGCGATCCGATGCAGGGCGCTACGCAGGGGCTGATCGGCCTGTATCGTCTCCTGCTGAGGCTGTTTAGCCCGTCGATAGTAGGTGGCTCGGGAGAGCCCTGCGAGCTGACACTTGCGGCGCACCGATAAGGCTTCGGGGGCATCGAGTATCTGTGTCATGCGCCGCCTGCGTTCTTGCTCTGGGCGTCGGCAGGGGGAGTTTCGGGCGTGACCGGTGTCTGTTTGCCCTGTGGGAGCGTTTGCTCAAAGCGCCGGAGTTGGCGCTGGAGGTAAAGCACTTCGAGGGTCTGTCTGCCGACACAGCGTTCGAGCTCAGCAATACGGGTCTGGTCTTTGTAGGAGCGTCCGTTTCCGGCGAAGGCGTCCTCGCCGTACTCGGCAAACTCCTCGTGCCATCGCTGCAGCAGCTTGGCAGAGACGGCATGTTGCCTGGCGACCTGGGCGAGGGACAGGCCGGCGTCGAGTTCACGCAGAACTTGCTGTTTGAATTCCTTAGTGTAGATGCGACGTTTGAGACTCATAAGGCGGGCTCTCTTTCTTTCTTGAGAATACCCGGTCCTTAACTGATTGTCTCATTTCAGGGGTGCACTCCACGACTCAACTAAGATCCTAGTTTTTTAGGATAGGGCGTACGCCCTATCCTAAAAAACTAAAAAACGCGCTCCGCGCGTTATGCCTCACTGGATTTTGCGAAGAGACCCTATTGGGATTCAATTTTGCTGCGGCAAATTACAGGATTGATTAGACAGGATTGATTAGAGGAGTATCATCGCCATCACACGCGCTTCCGGAATAGTGCAAAAGCAGCGAATGCGATCGTGAGAAGCAAACAAACCTGACCAAACCGCCATCCACCCCTTACAAAGAGCGATCGGCGCCTCTCTCGACCTGCTTGTACGTCGATATACGCTGGATCCGATGTGACAACCATATCAACTTCGCGCCCATCGGGAGCGACGAGTTCTGTATTGCCCGCAACATCACTCGTTGCAAGCCATCTCCCGCACTCCGCCGCCCGCATCTGAAACATTTGCCGGTGCTGAGCCCGCTGCATTGCCCCCCACTCCGCAGGATTGTCGCTAGGAACCAGAAAAAACTCTGCTCCATTTGCGACCAGTCGGCGTGCCACATCCGGGAAGTCCATGTCGAAACAGATCGCAACTCCAGCGAACCCGAATGAGGTCGGGAATACGTTTGCATCTTTGCCAGCAACCCCGTCACGTATAAAAGGAACTGTGTGATTCTTGACGTGCCTCCCGATGAGCGTACCATTCGTGTCGAGCAGAAACGCCGTATTCCGAAATCCAGCCTCGTCGTTTTTATCGAACTGATCTTTTGCCCCAAATAGGAGATAGGCATGTTCGGTCTGAGGTAGTTTCGTGAGTTGAGCCCAAAGCTTGGCGTCATGCATCGGATCACTCACGAAACTATATTCTGGCCAGACGATAATATCGATTGCATGAGCGGAAGGCTTCCGGGAAAGACTGAATAGGCTTTCATCATCCTCCGAATTAGCTTGGACCAGTCGCACTTGAATTGGATTGGCGGGCTTGATCGGGTGTGCCGATCTCGGAAACAGTGTCAGAATGAGCCACACCGAGATTAGTACCAGCCGCACATTTCTACCACCAAAGGCGATTCCAGTTCCGGTTGCGACGATCAAAAAAGTCAGCCCGTAGCTGCCGATCCCTGACGCCACCAGCATCCAGAGTGGGGAATTGACGAGCGCATAGCCAAGACCCATGAAGCCAAAGCTTGGCTTCATCAATTCCGATCGGAAATACTCCTCCGAGGTCCACAGCACGCCTGCCAGCAGCCATATCGGTATCTCAGGAACACGCGGACGGAGGCGAACGAAGAGCACAGAGAAAATTGCAGGAAAGCTTGCTGCGAGCGCCCAGAGCGAGATTGCTGCATTGCCGAACATATTCCTCAACCAGATCAGCGTACAGCAGAAGAATACAAAACCGGTAAGTAGTCCAAGATAACCCGCAATTCGGGGTGTCGTTCCTTCTAGCATCCAGAGCAGCAGCGCGATCCCGAACGGAAGCAGAATTGGCAAATAGATGGGCGGAAAGCCAGCCGCAAGCAACAGTCCCGCTCCGAGCGACCCGAGCAGTCGGAAACCCGGATGACGATAAAAGCTCTTTTTTTCAATCATTATTTCATCAGGACAAGTCAGTTCGGACTGACATGAAGAGCCTGTGATTGCTGAGATTATCATATCGACGCTTTCCGGAGACCGTAAATCTGGGTACAACCAATAAACGATTGTACAAGATGCGAAGTGAACTCATCGATTGAACCTAAAGTTTGAGAAATAGATCTGCAAACATTAAGAATCTTATGCGTACCAAAAACGCAAATCGGGACGCCAGGCGCCCCGATTTGCAACAATACGCTTCTGTCATTCGACACCCAAACAATTTCCTATTTTTTCTTCTTTGCAAGCGCTCGATCGACGGCTACCTGCAGCCCGTTTCCACGCAATTCGTCCCCCATCGCAAGAATCATGCCGGTGTCGCCATCGATCAAAAAACTCGCGGGGATCGAGTTGATCCCATAAAGCTGAGCGATCTCGGCTTTCCAGTAGCCACCATCATAGATCTCGTCCCAGGTCATGCCTGCCTGCTCACAGAAATCGGTTACGGTTGTCTGCTGTCCTGCTTTATCCAGACTGACGCCAACGATCTCGAAGCCATCGGCATGGTAGTGATTGTAGACTGATACGACATTCGGAACTTCTGCAACGCACGGACCACACCAGGTTGCCCAGAAATCGAGCATCACCAGTTTCCCCTTATACTCGTCCGGAAATTTAATGTGTTTGCCGCTGATCGCCTCCGCCTCGAAGTCGATCGTCTCCACGCCGACGCGCAAGTCTGCAGCGGTGGTTTTACTTCCGGCTTTTTTATCGGAGGTTTTCAGCGCAAGGGTTGTCCCACGCGCGTCGATGGTCGCGACTTCAAAGCTTCCCCCGGCGACGCGGAAAGGAGCGCCAGCATCGAAAGTTTCCGTCTTGGGATCGAACCGTCCGTCACCATTTTTGTCGATCAGTATGGAGACCTTAACGGGTTCCCCCGTTGCGTGCTTATAGTCGTCGAATCGGCCATTGACCGCCTCATCCACCAATGCCACTTTGTAACTGTGTGATCCAATAGTAATCTTGCCGATACGGCTATAATCTCGATTATAGCTGACATTCAGTCCACGAACCGTAAAAACGAGAGTTGCGGGAATACTGCCGCCACGTCCAACGATCGCATAGTGGGCGGTAACAGCAGAAGTGCCTGTTAGCCCCGGCATGGTTTTACCCGCCGTATTCGTGACTGTCGCAAGCGTAACTGCCGAAGCGCCTGTCAGGTCACCCTTGCCGCTGCCGTCTACGTAGAGTTTAGGGTGAGTTGTCTTTCCATCCGAATCCAGGACAACATATATCTTGTTCTCTTTCGCGTTGCCGAGGGAAATCGTGCCATACAAAGGCTTATAAGCATAGGGCGGCTCAGAATGAATGCCTGCCGGTTTTTCCGCCGAAAGTTTGAGGATTGCTGGCTGCGTGGCTCGTACTCCACCGGTAGGGGAAATATCGAGCGACGATAGCGCTGCATCACGCGCAAGGGCGGGCGCGATCGTGGCGCCTAGCGCGACAACGGTAATGAGCGTATTTCTGAACAAGGATTTTTTCACGACTGTTCT
Organism: Chthonomonadales bacterium; assembly: GCA_038216735.1. Classification (GTDB taxonomy): domain Bacteria; phylum Armatimonadota; class Chthonomonadetes; order Chthonomonadales; family Chthonomonadaceae; genus JBBQPY01. Next base: position 2,847 of record JBBQPY010000222.1, on the reverse strand, counting down.
CCTTCTGAGGACGAGACGAACGATTAGCCATTTATAACGATGATTGATAGTACTGCATCGTACCCGCGCTTTCCTGCTTCATTTTCAGAGTCAGAAGTTGGCGGCAGGCAACCTGAAGGAAAATTTCACTGCGGCATCACGGAGAGCGGGTAGGTAGAGAGAAGTTCGCCATCGGAATAGAGTACGACCTCATGCAATCCTGCCTGTTGGATTGGAATACCCTGTAGATTAAGACCGATTTGAAGCGTCGCGAATCCGGATGCGCGCAGTCCTTCTTCGATAGAATTCCAGTCGCAGGGAAGATTTGGGGACTCGAAAAGCAGCTTTCCGTCTGGACCGACGATTTTGCAAATCAGCTCTCGTGACCGTGTCGACCTTACCCGTACACAAAGGGCAACCATGAAATTGAACTGCACGGGCATTTCCGGTGGTCGAAGCGCGGAATAAATTCCGATCAGCGACTGTTTGCTGGTTCCTGCCTCAGTGATAATTTGATCGCACAGTACGAAATAGCTGACGCGAATATCGTCGATGTCCTCTGGTTCACTTTTCTCTAGTGGTTCGTTCCGCCATGTTCGCATCTCTGCTTACCCCATTCCTGAAAATAGTACTCGCTGGTAAAAAAATTGGTAAAACGTTTTGATGACTCGTATGATCGCAAGACCTATGGATCAAAATCGATCCATCCAAATTAATTCTGATCTTCCGGCTGCTGCGCTGTATATTTCCCTGAAGAAAAATCGCCGCTCCGTAGGATACACGATGAACTATACCATAGTCGTCGGATAATTTCGCGACAGAGATCGTATTCGAATCGATTTCACAAGGAATGCAGCGCGGGTATTTGTTTTCACTTACCGACATACTGGGAATTCAAACTCCGGACTGGAATTGCGATACCTAAACTTTCTTCCCACTTCCGAAGTTTCGTAACAAGAGCTGAGTGTGAGGTACCATTCTATGCGATGCTCTGCGATGGTTTATTTTCGTTTACGCGCGACGATTCTGCAACCGAATTGACGCGCCCTCCGTCATGCCTTATAATAATGCAATCGTATACGTGTGACCTGCAGTGTTCACGGGCCGCTGACAACCGGTCAGACGAGTATGCCTATTAAATATCGCAGACCATAAATCGGGATCCGAAACGGGATTCAGAATCGGAAATACATATGGACTTGCTCGAAAAAATCAACCGATCTTTCGGATCCTGGTATGAAGGACTTTTCGGCGGAGGCGACGATGTGCGACCAAAAGACATTTTGCGCCGCATCATCGCCGCAATGGAAGACCATCGCAAAGAGGGGTTTGATAATCGTATCTATGTCCCCAACCAGTATGTCCTCGAAATTGCCGTTCATGATGAGGAAGAGAAAGAATATCTGCTTTCGTTCCTCGACCGCGACGAGCTAGAGGCAGCTTTACGCCGCTACTGTCAGCAAAACCACTATCATATTCGGGGTGCGCTCGATTTTACAATTCGTGAAGTCGAAAGCAGCGAACTGGACGGCAAGCGAGGCGAAAAAGTCCGCATCCGCTGCCGGTATAATACGAAAATCACCGATCCTGAGCCAGTCTTGGCCAATGAAGCGTTTTCGGCAGAAGATCAGACTGTCGCGCGGATTGGACAGCACGATGACGGTGAAGAAGGCGGCACGGTCCCATCGGTAGCGTCAGCAGCGCTGGTGATTTACGCCCCCGATCGCCCCCCCTTCCGCTATACGATCGCACGTGGATCGGTCAGCATAGGACGTTCGCCAAAATCTTCCAACGACATCGTCGTCGATACCGACGGTCAGATTTCGAAACGTCATGCTCGCATTGAACTCGACTCCGACGGTCGCTTCACAATCTATGATGTCGGCAGTACGAATGGCACGAAAGTCAACGGACGTCGTGTCGAAAATCGAACATTGAATAATGGCGATGAGATACTGATTGGCGCGACACGCCTTGTTTTTCAACAAACGCATATTCAGGACGCGCTCGAGTCAGCCGACTTTGTTTCTGAAGCGCAAACTGCAGGAGCAGGTATCGGAAGCAGGATGCGCAATGGAGAAAGCAGTGCAGGACTGCGTCATACATCGGAGATGGGGAGTTCCGGACCTGCGCCCCCCATACGTATCCTCAAGCCACGCACAGCGCGCTTGATATTGATGAGCGGCGGCCAAGATGTCGACGATTTCCTTCTTGCTTCCGAGACCGTGATCGGACGCGGCGTGACAAACGATGTTGTGCTTCCGGACCGATCGATCTCGACACGCCATGCGCGTATCGTCCATACTGGAGATGGGTATGCACTCGAGAGCCTGAGCGCAGGCCCGACCTCGATCAACGGTATCGTCGTCGGTCAGGGACAATCGGAACCGCTGCGTGATGGCGATCGAATCGATCTGGGAGAACTCGCGTTACGTTACGAGGCGGGAAAGGTCTGATTGATGCTCGGCTTACTTCGCTACGTACTGCTCATCGGATTTGCCCTTTTTCTGTTCGTTGTCGTTGGTTTGATCCGTCGAGATATGGAATAGGGATTGGTTTGCCTATTTAGCCTGCCATCCATTTCGCACTTAGCGGCAGTAAATCTGCCTTTGCCCCTCCTCTTCACGAAGCTCCTGGAAAAGGGGATGGGGGTGAGGGGCATGGTTACGAATTGGTTTTGATCCAGAGCCGAGCAAGCAGTTCCCACGAATGACAGCGTGATGCTACTTCTCCTAGTATTACAACGACGGGTCAGGAGGTGAACCTTTTAGCAAGCGAGCTTGCCGTCGTTTGATGTGCGAACGCTTGGCACGTTCGTTGCGCTCTTGCGTTCCTTGCAGCCACCGCAAGAGATCATCGGGCGTGAGA
>JBBQPY010000221.1:0-7418 GCA_038216735.1 Chthonomonadales bacterium | reverse complement strand
TGGTTTCAACTGGTACGACAAAGCAAGACCAAGCCCAAAAAGGCTATTCTTGCTCATCCCCCAATATAGAGGGATACCAGATCGCAGGCGGAGACAACGCGCTTCAACCGCGGATAGGCGGTTTCTTGAATAAGAACACGGAGAGCGGTCGAAGAGTTGTGCCAAATGCAATTCGATCTCATGTGAAATTGGCTCCTGGCCCGAAATCATCGCGCCAGCCTGTTTGTATGCATGTAAGTAGGGGAAGGTGACGTCATCCGCACCCTCCGCAACAACATCAAACATATCGGCCACTTCCACACCGCCGGCAACCCCGGCCGCAACGAAATCGACGACAGCCAGGAACTCAACTACCCCGCCATCATGCGGGCCATCGCCGCCACCAACTATGACGGCTACGTAGGCCAGGAGTTCAGCCCTCTCAAAGACGCCTCCATCAGCCTCGAAATGGCCTACCGAATCTGCGACGTGTAATTTTGGGAGTGGCTATAGGGCTGAAGCATTTGGCTTCAGCCCTGGCGAGCATAAATGGGTTTATAGGACGTTCCCCTGCCTTCGGTGCCCTGATGCAGGTATTCCGGCAAAGGCGGTGAATCTATCCGCGTACTCTCTTTAAGACCTTGCGTTGGAGCTCTACAATGCCCGTTCTTCCCACCGGAACCGTTACTTTTCTCTTTACCGATATCCAGGGCAGCACAAAACTCTGGGAAGAACATCCTGAGGCCATGCGTCTTGCCCTCGCTCGCCACGACGCCCTGCTTAGAAAAGCTGTCGAGGACAATGAAGGCGTCGTCTTCAAGACCATCGGCGATGCCTTCTGCTCCGCCTTCGCCACCGCTCCCGAAGCGCTTCGGGCTGCCCTCACAGCCCAACAGCAGTTCTATGCCGAAGTTTGGCCCCAATCCCTTACACTCAAATTGCGCATGGCCCTCCACACTGGAGCCGCCGAATCTCGTGACAACGACTACTTCGGACAGCCGCTCAATCGCGTCGCACGTCTCCTTTCCACAGGTTATGGTGGGCAAACCCTTCTCTCACAGGTCACCTACGACCTGGTACGGGATTCTCTTCCCCTCCAAACCACGCTCAAAGACTTAGAGGAGCATCGCCTCAAAGACCTGGCACGTCCCGAGCACGTCTTTCAACTGCACCATCCCGACTTACCCGGAGAGTTTCCCCCGCTCAAGTCGATGGACAGTGGTGCCTTGCCCAATAATCTGCCCCAGCAAGTCACGAGCTTTATTGGAAGGGAGAAGGAACTCACCAACGTTCAGGAGGTGCTTGCCAGGTCGCGTCTGCTCACTCTCACCGGGGCGGGAGGCAGCGGCAAGTCACGCCTCGCGCTCCAAGCCGCCGCCGACCTTCTGGAGACCTACCCGGACGGCGTGTGGCTGGTCGAACTCGCTCCCCTGGCCGATCCGCTCCTTGTAGCGCAGACCGTGGCGAATGTACTCGGTGTCAAGGAGGAGAAGGACAAACTGATCCTGATGACGCTTACCGAGAACCTCAAGGCCAAGAAACTCTTGCTCCTGCTCGACAACTGCGAACACGTATTGGATACCAGCGCTAAGTTAGCCGATGACTTGATCCGCTCCTGTCACATGGTGCAAATCATCGCTACCAGCCGCGAAGGGTTGGGCATTGCCGGAGAGACCACCTACCGAGTGCCATCGCTTTCCCTGCCAGACCCCAAACAAACGCAAACGGCTGAGAGCCTGTCCCGATTCGAAGCGGTGCAACTGTTTGTAGCCCGCGCCCTCCAGACCCAACCCCACTTCGCGGTCACCAATCAGAATGCGCCCGCCCTCGCCTCCATCTGCCACAGACTTGACGGCATCCCTCTGGCCATCGAGTTAGCGGCTGCCCGTGCCCGTTCGCTTTCGGTGGAAGACATCAACAGCAGACTGGATCAGCGCTTTCGCCTGCTCACGGGCGGCTCGCGCACCGCCTTACCGAGGCAGCAAACTCTGCGCTCTCTGATAGACTGGAGCTACGACTTGCTCAGCGCGGCGGAAAAAGCCTTGCTGTGTCGTCTGTCGGTCTTCGCGGGTGGCTGGACGATCAAAGCCGCCGAAGCGGTTTGCTCGGGCGGCGCGGTAGAAGAATGGGAGGCTCTAGACTTTCTCATGTCGCTGTGTGACAAGAGCCTTGTCGTTGCGGAGCCCTCAGGAACGACAACGCGCTACCGGATGCTGGAGACGGTGCGGCAATATGCAAGGGACCGCTTGCTCGAAGTCGGTGACGGCGAGATGTTTCGCGACCAGCATCTCGCGTTCTTTTTAGCTTTTGCCGAAGAAACGGAGCCACAGATCAATAGCCCTCAAATGAGAGAGCTACTGGATCGGCTCGAGGCGGAACTCGACAACTTTCGTGCTGCGCTGGAGTGGAGCAGCGCTTCGCCCAGGCACGCCGAGTCGGGCTTGCGACTCGCACTGGGGATGGGCAAATTTATGTTGTACCGCGCTTACTGGAAAGAAATAGGGGAGCGTTTGTCTCGCGCTATGGAAACCTCTGAGGGAGTGAGACCGGGTTTACGCGCCAGGGGACTGTTCGAGCTGAGTTATCATGCGACGCATCGCCCAGACTTTGTGACAGCGCATCGGATGCTGGAAGAGAGTCTGGAAATTCGGCAAGCGCTGGGAGATCGCATCGGTATTGCCCAGACGCTCAATGCACTGGGGACTTTAGCCACCTCTCAGAAGGACTATGGTTTGGCGCGGCAATACTACGAGGCGAGTCTGGTCATTCAGCGTGAATTAGGCAATCGCAAAGGCATCGCCACCGCGCTTAACAACCTCGGAAAGATCGCGCCTTATCAAGGCGAACCGGCGACATCTCGTCCGTACTACGAGGAGAGTTTGGAGATAGTACGTGCGATGGGCGACCCGTTTGGCATCTATTTTGCTCTGCTCAACTTGGGCGAGGTGAACTTTATCGCGAAAGAATACCATGCCGCCGGGGTGATGTGGAGAGAGTGCCTCGCCGTCGTCGTGGAGCATACCCTCAAATTTTATATTCCCTGGGCACTGATGGCGTTGGCGGGACTTATCGCCGTCACGGACACCCCTCTCAATGCAGCGCGTCTATGGGGAGTGTTAGAGCGACTGAAAGAAGAAGCTGGCGGGACATTGCCCATACAATTCAAGGAGATGCTGGACGCCCAAGTTCCCACCGCCCGCGCCGCGCTAAACGACGATGCCGCCTTCGACGCTGCCTGGCAGGAAGGACGCGCCATGTCATTGGAACAGGCAATTGCGCTGGCGCAACGGGAAACCACGCAGCCCCATGGGTCACAGGTGTAGGAGAGGGACACACGTCATGGACACGATAACAACACGAGCTTGGATCGGCATTGATGTGAGCAAACCCACTCTCGATGTCTGCGTCTTGCGCACCGAAGGCAAGCCGCAGCACCGCAAATTCCTCAATGACGCTTCCGAATTTCCGAAGTCGTTACACACTTGCGCTCTCAAAAAAACTTTCCGAATGCTTTCCTGTTTCCTGCTCTTCACTGGAGTAGCGTAGTACGCCCATGACAATCACCCGATGCTACAAGTTCAGACTCGAACCCACCGCCGAGCAGAAGCATGAGTTCCTGCGCTTCGCGGGGTGTCGGCGTTTCATCTGGAATTGGGCACTGGAACGCAAACAAGCCGTTTACAAGGATAAGACTAGGATGAAATCTCCGTTCCTCTTTCTCTCTCTCACACTGCTGGCGGAGCTAACCGCCTACAATATCGCTTCGAGCAGCGGTATGCCGAACTTCAATGTGGCGCGCACCAGTACCGTATGCACGATGCTCGTACTCGCTGGTCAGTCGAACAAGGGGAACAAGTATTCGGCCCCGGATGGCTCTTTCACGGTCAAGTTTCCGGGCAAACCCAGTGAGCAAAACCAGACTGTGCAGACCGAGATAGGGCCAATCAAGGTGCTCTCTGTGTACTGCCATGCCCATCGGGGCAGGCGTACGTTTGCTGTATCGAGATCGCAAAGTAAGTGCGATCCTGGTGACAATGTCGAGGACGGTATCGCTGGTACAATAAACGGAATGGTAAAGAGTCAAAATGCAACCGTTTCCCATGAGATCAAGATCAATTACAAAGGTGTGCCCGGCAGACAGTTGTATTTGACGACGAAACAGGGCAAGGAGAAGAGCCGAATCTTTGCTGTCTAAGCCGGCAACGATCTGACCATTTATATGACGACCGTACTCGACACTTCCGGGAAGGTAGATGACGCGGAAGTGAACTCCTTCCTGGACTCGCTCACGTTCAAGTCTCGCGCTAACTCAAAACAGGTAAAATCAGGGAAGGACTAAGCCCTGCCTTAATCGGGGCTACGTGCCCTCAAACACAGTCTCTCCTTATCCTTTCCTGCTCTCCTTCGTCTTTGCGCGCAGGTATTGTGTCCGCAATGGCGAATCTACCTCATAATGAATCAGAAATCCAATAGGGAGGTGCGATTATGCCTCATCCTCGTTACAGCAGTGTGGAGATCACCCGTCGCGGCAACGAACTCTACGAGCAGCGTATCCGCAATCTGGTCGAAACCCAGGAGAACCTGGGCAAAATCGTCTCGATCGATATTGAAACCGGCGACTATGAGATCGGCGACGATCTGATCTCGACAGGCGACCGTTTGTTCGCCCGGCATCCGGGGGCTGCGCTTTATGGTGCGCGTATCGGCTACAATGCCGTCTATGCCGTTGGCGGTTCCCTGGTGCGAACGGAGCGATGATAACAGGAAAGGTCGAGGATTTACGGGTTCTGGTAGGTGTGACGTTTCTATTGTCCGATCAGACGGAAATCGTGATCGAATGCGTGGTCGATACAGGGTTCGCCGAACCTTCTTCATGGCTGCCGCAGCGGCGTTTGTAAAACCATGGCTCTCATCACATTATCCCGCCACATTCGACCACGATGCTATGCTCCGCTTTTCCCTGGCATTAAGACTGAAACGAAAGGTTCCTCAGACCGTGGCACTGTTTGCCCAGATCCAGAAACGCGATGCGATCACAATAGTTCTCCGCCTCCTGCAGGCAATGGGTGGTGAAGACCAGGGTCATGCCGTAGTTGATCTGTAGATCGACGAGATGATTCCAAACGGCGTCGCATGCGATCGGATCCAGACCGATGGTCGGCTCATCAAGGAAGAGCACGCGCGGTTGGTGCAGCGTGGACTGAGCGATTTCCAGGTGACGCACCATGCCTCTGGAGTACTGGCCCACAAGGCGGCCACCGTGGGCAGCCAGGCCCATAAAGTCCAGTGCCTCCCGGATGCGTGCCCGCTGTTCGCGACGGGGTAGGTCGTAGAGTTTGGCGAAAATGAGCAGATACTCGTAGCCCGTCAGGGAGCGGTCCACGGAGACCGACTGCGGCACGTACCCGATAGAGCGGCGCACATCGACCGCCTGGGTATTGATGGAAAAACCCGCCACTCTCGCATCCCCCGAGGAGGGCGACAGCCGCGTGGCGAGCATCTTGATCGCGGTCGTCTTGCCGGCCCCATTGGAGCCGAATAGGCCGAAGATCTCCCCGGCATCGACGGAAAGGGTGAGCGCATCGACCGCCGTCAGAGCGCCGAAGCGGCGCGTCAGATTTTGGGTTTCCAGAACCACATCGCTCATGCCGTCTCCTCGTATGGAGCCAGCTCCACAACCATCTTGCCTGTGTTTTTGCCTTCAAAGAGGCCTATAAATGCGCTCACCGCCTGTTCAATGCCTTGTACGACCGTTTCCTCATTTTTCAGCTTGCCCGCTTGGAAATAGCTGCCGATTTCTCTCTCGAATTCGCCTTGGCGATCCAGCGAATCGGTCACGATCAGCCCTTTCATCGTGAGCCGCTTGGTGATCATATAGAAGAGATTAGCCGGGCCGGGCTGTGGCTTCTGGTCGTTGTAACTGGAGATGCCGCCGCAGGCAATGATCCGGCCATGCACCCTCAGTGTCGAGAGCGCTGCTTCGAGCGTTTCGCCTCCGACATTATCGAAGTAGACGTCGATCCCCTCCGGAGCTGCCCGCTGGAGTTGTTCCAGGATAGGCCCGACTTTGTAGTCGAAGGCGGCATCGAAACCGCACTCTTCCAGGAGAAAATTTACCTTTTCCGGTGAGCCGGCGGATCCGATCACATGACAACCACGTAGTTTCGCCAACTGGCCGGCCACATTGCCGACGGCTCCGGCGGCTCCCGAAATGAACACGACGTCGCCGGCTTTCACGTCTACCAGATTCAGCCCAGCCCATGCGGTCATTCCCGTCATACCGAGGGTGCCGAGGTAGACCGAAAGCGGATGCACGTCGCGGCTTACTGGATGCAGCACCTGTGGGGAGGCAATGAAAACCTCTCGCCAGCCTAGTCCGGACGTAACGACGTCACCCGGCTTGAATTCTGGGGCCCGTGATTCGATGACTTCTCCGACTGCACCGCCATCGAGTGGCCCGCCCAGTTCGAAAGGAGGCACATACGATTTTGTATCGTTCATACGGCCCCGCATATAGGGGTCTACCGACATGAAGAGGTTGCGAACCAGCACTTGCCGAGCCTGTAATGGTTCCAGTTTGGTCTCCGCCAAGGTAAAGTTCGCTGCGGTGGGAATACCGGTAGGGTGTGACACCAATCGAACCTCACGGCTTGTAATTTGCGACATGATAATCCTCTCTGCAACGCGACCCTACCGAATTTACCGATAGGGGTTATGGTCTGTTCAGGGCCTGCGTACGCGCTCGATAGCAAACCAGGGCAGCCTCATCCGGCCTGAACATCCATTGGCTGCCGTTCTGCTGCTGAAATCGTCCGACGATCCTTCACGGGCGTGTCTTCGATGTGGAGCAGGGTGGATTTGCCGGAGCCAGCAGGCTCCAGAAAATGGCGGAGGTCCAGAACCTCCTGCATTTCGGAAACATCCTTCTCCTGGTCACGGCGGAAGACCTCCGTAACACCGTTCACGGTGAACGCCAGGTGCCCATTCTCCTGTGCCTGCACGCTTCCCATATGCTCCATCAGCGCGATGACATCGCGCCATTGCAGGTTATGCGAAGCGGGATGCTGAAAAACCCTCTCAATCGTGCGGGTGTGTTTGTGACTCAAATGTACTGTTTGCATGATCTTAGGTTCTTTCTGTCTCCAACCAGTTCGAGCTAGGTCTCATAGAGAATGATAAGCCAACGAAGAGAAAAGAGCATCCGCGATACGACGGATGATAGCGGCGAGGATAAAAGAGGGACGCTAACGGCGAGTAGAGAGTTCCATGTGTAAATCCATAGTTTATAAAAGATCCACCTATTGACATTCAGTTATTGTATTAACGAGCGTCCCTACTTTTCGGGAAACAATTCCGATGCTTCCAGGAAACCATACATCACCTCCTGATCGTTCACCAGTTGTTTGCGCATTCCCAACAACGAATGCTCAATGTCTGCC
>JBBQPY010000220.1:0-7514 GCA_038216735.1 Chthonomonadales bacterium | reverse complement strand
TGAAAACCAGGGTAGTTTGTGTTTGAGTGGAGGAGACACGAAACAAGGAGTCACAAAGCAATGAAAAATATGATCACGCGCTGGATCGCGAGTGCAGTGGCGCTGTTTGCGATCGCGCAGTTGAAGATCGGGATCGTGCTGGCGCATAACGATCTGCGCTCGTTCGGGATGTTGTTCGTCGTCGTGCTCGCGCTTGGACTGGCGAACGCGCTGATCCGCCCGGTGATTATGTTTTTTGCCTGGCCCGTCAACTGCCTGACTTTCGGACTGGTCGGGTTTCTGGTCAATATCGCGCTGTTCTGGATCGTGGGAAATCTGGTTCCGGGTTTTCGCGTGACCGGGTTTCTGCCTGCCGTGATCGGCTATGTGACGATGGGCGTGATCAGCGGTGTCGTCAACTTCGCGCTGAAAGACCGCGGCGATAAAGACGATAAGTGATTTGCGCTTGTGAGTTGAACTCAGCATATCACCCGATAAAGCCACTCAATAGACATATAGGGAGAAAAGTACAAGAAATGTGGGCTGGACAATCAGCACAGAAGCGCCTCGGATCGATGTCGTTCCGGGGCGCTTCTATGTCTGGGACATGGTTCAAGCAGATTCCGGCCATGATGTTGTGCTACAAAGCGCTCGTCCTTACGAACTCAAATGGTGGTGGGAATACATAAGACAAAGCCATGCCTGACACGCTTTTTACGTTTAAACGGAGCGGACAGGTCGAATGCAAGGCTGCGAGCATCGTTGGGAAGGTTGCGCGCGACAACCTCCGTCGAGCCATTTTGAGCGACCCGTCGCAGACACTCCTGGCTGACTACGTAGAGATCCCCACCGGGCGCAATGGCAATTCCGGACGCGCCCTTCAGCTCCTCGCCAGACGCAACGATCGTCATTTCGCCGGAGGGGGCAAAGCGAACGATGGTATGGGTGTCATAAAGGAGCGCGTAAAGGGAGCCATTGGCAGAAAAGGCGAGGCCGGAAGGACTACGCAAAGCCTCGTTTCTCACAAAGGGATGTGTCTTGCCATCCGGCGTGATCTTCACAATGCTGGGTATATACGGATTGCTCGCATAGAGAACACCTTTGCGATCGAAGCTCAAACCAGAGGGAAATGCCAGTTGCGGGTCCTTGACGAAGGGACTGACTTCCCCCTGAGGCGTGATCCTGACGATATCGCTGCCATTGTTCGCCACATAGACATTATCCTTCTTATCGAGGATAAGGGCGTTGGGATGATGAATCAACCCGCCCGAAGCGAAGATTTTCAGTTTGCCGTCGGGCGCAATTTCGATCACGGAGCTGCTGTCGAAAACGGCGACAAAGACGTTTCCATGCGAGTCGACGGCCAGTCCCAGATAATTGATGAGCCGTTTATCGTTGGAGGCAAGCAGCCGGACGGTTCCATCCGGAGCGACGCGTCTGACACCATCGTAGGAGCTTATATAGAGAGCTTGAGCGTGCATCGGGCGACAGAGAAAAAGCAGTCCTCCGAGAGCCAGAAGGAGAGCGCAGGTTCTCCTGGTGCAATTCTGTTTGATTGGAATCGATCCCTTTACAGCTACGACAAAGGTACAGACCTTATGCGTCCTCGCCCGCAGGCAGTAGATGGCTTTGCTCACTGTGACGAAAAATGCGGCACGAGCGTTACGTATCCAATCAATTGGGAAAAGCCCTGGTGTAAGCGAGGATGAGTTGGACGACCACTTGTCGTAGGGACGGTTTCGCTACTATATAACAACTGCGACTCGACTTTTCGCTCAATTCATGGCAGAATATCCGTAATTCAGAATTACAGGAGCTTCAAATATGGGCCAGTATAACGAGACCGGGAAAATTGGTAAGCGTGGGGTTTTTACGATACCCGCTTCTCTACGCAAGCGTTTTGGTTTAGAGGATGGCTCTCTGGTCATCGCCGAAGAGCGGCCGGAGGGTATACTGATACGCCCCGCCATTGCTACTCCGATTGAGATTTATAGTAATGAACGAACCGCCGAGTTTCTGCTGTCAAATGCCGCTGACGGCGCCGACTATCAGGCGGCGCGGGAGGATGTTCAGGCAATGGGTCTCGACCCGGATCAAGTTCTTCATCGGAAGCCCGCCGCATGACACGGATATTTCTCGACGCCAATATTTTATTCTCGGCGGCCTGGAGAGAAGGAAGTGTAATCAGTAAATTGTGGGAGAACCCGGACGTTCAACTGGTGACTTCGCTCTATGCAATGATGGAAGCACAGCGCAATATTCAACTTAAAAAGCCTGCCGCTGCGCCCCGGCTTTTCGGTCGGACAGAAAAAGTGGAAATTTCTACTGTTTTCGTATCACTCAGCCAAGATTATGGTTTGCCGGAAAAAGATCGACCTATCCTGGAAGCCGCGGCAGGCTCGGGCTGCGTAATTCTGCTTACTGGTGACATGGCGCATTTCGGCCATCTAATCGGCACGGAGGCAGAAGGCGTACGTATAATGACCGTGAGTATGTATCGGCAGTGGAATGTTTTGACTGAAGGTTGATCACTTTGCCTGAGCTGCCATACGATTACTAGATGCGATTCAATGTCTATGTCTACATGTGAGCATGTCGACTGATTTGAACAATGCCTGAACACAGAGGAGTTGCAGTCAAAGCGAGGTTAGAACATTCACAGTAATCTTTGCTGCTTCCTTCGGCGTACGAGGTAGTGAAGAAGCGATAAGAAGAGACATTCTTCGATTCAGAGACAGAGGCGAAATGCTTATCACAAAGGATACATCATGACACTATACAAAAACATGCGTTTGCGTTCGCTGCTCGGCGGGGTAGGCATAGCAGCGCTTCTCGCGGTCGGGATTGCCACCGGCGCACAGACGACAGCGACGCATACCAAAAAGCAGACGAGCCATTCGCATACAAAGATCAGCTCCCATGCAAAGATCACCTCGGCTCAGGCCAGTGCCATTGCGCTCAAGAAATACCCCGGCACCGTAGAAGGTAAGATCAATCTCGAAAATGAGGATGGTTCCTGGCAGTATGCGGTCAATATCCGCTCCGGCAAGACCCTGCGTGAGGTAATGGTCAGCGCATCCTCTGGCAAAATCGCCAGTATGGAAGTAACCACTAAAGCAGAAGAAGCCAAGGAATTGAAAGCCGAGACAGCCAAGCCAAAAACTACGCATACTACAGCCAAGAGTCCTAAAACCAAATAGTGCATCGATGGAAAATCCTTCTGAGCGCACGTCCGATCGATGAGGATACAAATAGTCGAACCCCGGATCTATGCTGATCCGGGGTGTTTTCACGCCTCAGGAAAGTTGTTTCGTAAAGCGTCAACTTTTTCACATCGGTTGATCTGAAACCGCCAGGCTTTATCTTCCGTCCATGAGGCATAAAAAGTACGGAGCGAGCATCGTTCCGCTTGCGTTCGTGACTGAGTAGGAGAATATTATGACGCTGACATCTCGCCGTCATTTAGTACGGGATACCTGCCTCACCGTAGTCGTACTTCCTGCAGTCTTTCTTATCGCGTTGACCGCATGGCAGATAAATAGTACGTCGAACCGGCAGACGCTGTTTACCGCTATACGGAACGATGACTCTGTAAGGGTCGCAGCCCTGCTCGAAGCGGGGGCCGATCCGAACGCGCACGACCCGGAGACGGCAAGGGGACTGTCCAAAGCCGATCACTTTTTCGCTGCACTCAATCATGACAATTCGCGTGAAAACGGGCAAACGCCTCTGCTTGCTGCGCTATGCCGCATTCGCACCGACGAGCTACGCCACCAGGTCTATCTCAACTATAATCCCAGCCCCAATCCAGCTATTATCCGCCTGCTGCTGGAAAAAGGTGCGAAGGTGGAGACCAGTGACAGTGCTGATATGAGCCCAATCGCGTTTGCCGTCCTCTCAGGAAACACCGAGGTCGTTGCGCTGCTGCATCAGCATGGAGCGAAGGTGAATAAGTCGGGTGGGATGGAGGTCCCGCTGATCATCGCATCCTCTACGGGTCAAACCGATATGATACGCTTCCTGCTCGCCAGGGGAGCAGACATCACCGCGGAGAATGCGACTGGTACGACGGCTCTGATCGCTGCCGTGCGCTATGCCCACCAATCCGATGTCGTGCAGATGCTGCTCGATGCGGGCGCCGACGTGAATCATAAAGATAAGAGCGGGAACACTGCGTTGCACTACGCACGGACGCCGCCTCGCGCGCTATCCCCCTTACAGACCAAATGCCTGCCTCAGGTGATCAAACTGCTCCAGAACGCAGGCGCGAAGTGATTCGGACGTGTCTCGAGGAACGAAACCTTACCTGAATCCTCGCAACAAATTGCCTCGGATAGGTCCCGCAATAGAGTTTACACAACAGCGACCTGTTCACACTTTGTCTCAGCCTTTCCGAAAACGCCTAATATGGGAAAGCATCGGATGTTTCGGGACGCTTTCAGGAACGCTGAAGCAGTGGGTATGCTTCTACTCATAGGCTCCGGCGCGTTGGGAGAGGCAGACTATTTCAGGAGTGCTCTTGTTTCTGGCAACGGTGAGAAACGTCACGCTGTCATGGCGATAACATGGCGATAATTTGCGATCGATTTCATGGTGAAATCGGAGTAGTGGGCAAGCAGCCGCCGCATAACCCCACCGATCAAGCCTCGCCGTAGTCGGACGCGGTATAATCCTCTATGTCTCAGTGCCGCCGCTCTGTTTCGAGCTCAAACACGTATATTATTTCGTCAGAGATGAGGGCGGACTCTAACCATTTTGTCTGGCGCATGATAACGCGCTGATCGGTACCGTAGAATGCTCACTATGCCTAAAGGTGTCAAAATCGAAGAATTGAAGATAGGTGATGGCCGCACCGCACTGCGAAATACGACGGTTCGTGTCCGCTATGACGGATATTTGACGCAGGGCGATGTGTTTCAAATGGGACAGGAATGTACTTTCGATCTTTGGCGCAGGCACGTAGTCGCGGGATTGCGGTATGGTGTCGAAGGAATGCGAGAGGGCGGTCGTCGTAGAATCCGTGTTAGTCCGCATCTCGCGTACGGCGAAGCAGGTATACCAGGGCTAATACCCGACAATGCCGTACTGATTTTCGAGATTGAATTGTTAGAAATCATGTCCTCTCGTTTAGCAGAGCAGAAAGTCGAATTGCCTGAGAAGGGATTAGAAGAGGAAGGAAACGCTGCCACATCGGTCGATGCACTGGATAAACCGCATAGTGCTTGATCATTTTCTCGCATGGTATGGTGTTGAAGTCAAATAAAAAAGTGAAACTGGCGTAGAAAATATCACATAGCATTCAGTCGATGGCAGCGACTGTGACACAAAAGGCGACTCATGGCCTGATTGCTGCCGCACGAGCCACGTCCGAGGATAAGGCAAAGTGGCAGCCTGCAGAGGATGTCCGGCCGAGCCTCGAGCAGCCTGCCGAGTGCTGTCTGGCGAATAGAATGTGGACGAACATGCTGCAAACGCATATTCACGCCATCCTGCTCAAAGCGGAGGCACGTCAATCATATCTCGATCTCGACACGATCTCGAAGTTGACGCAGCGATTAGAAGAGAGCAGCGCAGATCTCGTCGAAGTCATCCTAAATCTAGCAGATTCCGACTTGGCTGCTGTTATTTCCTTTCCATGGAAGCCTACAGCCGAAAGGTCGCTCGCGGAATACTGTCTTCATCCTTGCTGAAATATGACCTATCACCTGGGACAGATCAATTATATTCAAACCCTGTATGGGGATTGAGAAGAGTATGGCAGCATCGGACCCTTCGGTGAGCCAGCTGAGGGTCTCAATCCTTGATTTCCTGTAACCACAGCGCTTGATATCTAACTGTGTGAATTTGTGGTCAATACCCAACGCTGGACGCGTGGAAAAGGTGTCCGACGCACGTCGTGTCGGACACCTATTCGCTTTCACAGGATATCGAATTTACTTATGTGCAGCCGCTTTGTGTGTAGAAGTCTTGTTCGTATGAGTCGCAAGGCTGTGCGAATGCACCGGCTCCGCAGGCTGATAGAACGCACTCAGCAGCAAGAACTTGGAGGTATAGTCGATCGCCGCCTCGTTCGTCACATAGTCCTGCACCGAGTCGTGATAGACGGCGAGCTGATCGGGGGCGTCATCCGGGCAGACTGCATGCGCAACCATCGCTTTGTCGAACACAGACAGCTTGATCCGCTGCGAAGCGAAAACACCCGGGTCGACGGGTCCGCCGACCAGCGCGCCGGTCAATTCCTGATTGGCGAGATTGGAAATCTGGTGGTGCGGGTGGCGTGGATAGTTTGTACCGGCGCCGATCAGAAAAGAAGTGTCGAACTGGTTGCAGCCCAGTATATAGTCGCGCTGACGCTGCGCGACCGTCGTGTAAACGCCAGGGTCGCCAACGTCCATTACCTTCGCGTAGAGCAGACAGTTCAGCGCCGCGCCCGCCGCGCACTCCGCGGTACCCCATACGTATGGTGTCGCCAGCCCGTAGGGATTATCGGCACGATAGACAGCCACATCGGCATCAGTACGCAGGTAAGTTCTGAGTCGCGCTTTGTCTTCGTCACCGACGAGCGGGTGGAGCGCATAGTGCGCGAGCGCGTGCGTGTTATAAACGCTCGTCTGATCGTTTGCCGCGCCGGCCTGATGCGCGAACGCTACTGCTTGCGTCAGATAATCGTCGATCTGCGTCGCTTTATAGACCTCCGCCGCTCCCCATGCCATATCGTCCTGCCAGGTCCTCTCTGGATAAAACTCGAAGGGAAGCGTCGAGAGAACTTTCTGGTTCTGCAGCCCAAGCCGGTAGACCGAGACCGCAACGCTCAGGCAGCGGCTTGAAAAAGCATCGTCATAGGGCGCGTAGAGACGAGCTGCTAGCGCGAAGGCAGCAGCGGTGCGTCCCGCGAGGTTTGCGCCGATGCCAAAGAACACGCGCCGCGGCTTCCAGTTTTTGCTGGCGATAGGCGAGTCCGTCTCCGGCAGCCTCCACGCGTTATGGTCGCTCTCGTCCCCTACTTGATAGTAGAATTCATCGGGGGCAGGATGCATTTTCAGCAGCCAATCGAGCCCCACTTTTGCCTGTACCAGCAAAGGCGGCAGAGTAGGCGTTGTGCCTTTAGCGATGCGTGGCAGAAGGTGCGGGAAGGTATCACAGGCGTAGAGCAGCACAGCCGTCGCGTAGCTGGTGGTCTCGACGAATTTGATATAGTCGCCCGCATCGTGCCACCCGCCCGAGGCGTCGAATGGCTGCCCGTTACGGGGTCCCCCGCTTGCTACGCCATCGTCGCGGTGGCAGCCTCTTCCGACCGCGCAGCCCTGCGCGTCGAAATAGCGCAGTATCAATGGCAGAATCGGGACGAAAGCTTTTTTGTCGATCGTAAAAGGCGCGGAACTGGTGCCATCCGGGAGCATTAAGCGGTAGATACCCGCTTCGCCGAAGCCGTCGAATTCCGCATAGTGATGATGAGAATAGTGACCATGTGGGACGTTGGCTTCTTCTTTACAAGGGGTCAGCTGTCCGGAGTAGCGAATGTGCGCGGTAGCATG
>JBBQPY010000219.1:0-7556 GCA_038216735.1 Chthonomonadales bacterium | reverse complement strand
AGAGGAAGCGACGATCGAAGTTGTCCAGCCCGAGATCGTCCACCTCCAGCATCTTGAGCGCAGTATCTGCTACGTCTTTCGTAATAATTCCTTCAGCTCGAACCTGCGCATAATCGCGCACACGCTTCAGCATACGGTTTGCGATTCGTGGCGTACCGCGCGAGCGCATCGCGATTTCAAGCGATCCCTCCGGAACGATCTCGACTTTTAAAATATCGGCTGATCGTTTGACGATCGTATCCAGTTCATCGACAGTGTAGAGTTCAAAGCCATGATGAATGCCGAACCGATCTCGCATCGGGGAGGAGATTTTGCCCGCACGTGTGGTCGCGCCGATCAGAGTAAACTTCGGCAATGAGAGCGGCAGTGTCCGTGCACTCGGTCCTTTGCCTATGATGATGTCCAGCCGAAAATCCTCCATCGCAGAATAGAGAACTTCTTCGACGGAAGTGTTTAAACGATGCACTTCGTCGATAAAGAAGACACTGTTCTGTTCCAGACTAGTAAGAAGTGCGGCAAGATCGCCGGGTTTTTCCAACGCCGGTCCCGAGGTAATCCGAATCGGGACTTCCATCTCATTCGCGATAATGTTGCTGAGAGTGGTTTTGCCAAGACCGGGCGGTCCATAAAGCAGCACATGGTCGAGCGCTTCTTTGCGTGACCGCGCGGCTTCGATCGCGATACCCAGATTTTGTTTGGCTTTCGGCTGGCCGATCATTTCGCGCAGCCGCTTAGGTCGCAGCGTCAGCTCACCGGTATCGTCTGTCTGTTCTCCCGGCGACATAAAGCGCCCCTCTTCATCAGAGCCTTTTCGCATAACTGTATTCTCCAACTTCCCCGCCAGGTTGCTGACAGCATTGTCTGCTCGATCAAAATCTATTACTGGTTATTGTACCGTATAAGTGCTGATTTGTCTACTGGAATATTCTTAGAGGATGCGGAGGGATCTCTGAACTATTATTGGATAAAGCGTGATGGCGAGAAGAACAATCAGCTAACGGAAGCGGGGTTTTCAAAACGCGAGGACAGTATCTCTATGCTAAGCGGAGCAGGCGATACAGAGCCCTCTTTGTCAGCTCGCAGCAGTCTAATCCAGCCACTGATGGGTGCGACGACCACATGGGTGGTGTCGATCGAAAGTCCCAGCACGGCTCCACGTTGTACAAACTCGCCATCCTGATAAATTGCTCCGTAGACGGGATGCACGTCGACACAAACACTGGACATTTACTGCTCCCCTGCAGCCTACCGCTGCACATTGAATTAAAATCAACCCCGTGCCTGCACATGCCAGCACTGAGGGTTACCCCTTTCTTCGACGACGGTTAGAAGTTGTTTGTTCATCTGTGAGGGCAAATCGAGGGCGGAGCTTTATAACCGATGATTGAGTTCTGAGCTACAGTATGCTGTCAACTGCAGTTGACTAGAGTTCATTGCCACTGACCAGAAGCACAGGGGGCGAGCATTTACTATGCCAGATCATTTGCTTGAATCATGCGAGGTAACTATTCTTCCTTGCCCCCACTTCCGAACCTTCGTGGTGAGGAGAAGTGAATCCAGATATTCTGCCTGTAAGTATGAAACTGAAGGCAGTGTGAATAGTTAACATGGGAGATTTACAACCGGCAGTAAACAGGGCAACGAGATAGCGAGTAGGGGATAAGATTCCTCAGCGCCGAGGCTTCAACTATTGAAGCCTCGGCGCTGAATTGACAAAGCATCACCATTTTGTCAGATACGCTCTCTTAAGAGCAGCCGAAGACAGAGCCGCAGTTCAGGCACTTGAAGCAGGCTCCGTTGCGAACCATTAGACTGCCGCATTCGGTACAGATAGGCGCGTCAGACTGGTTCTGGAAGGTTTCATGCTCGTGATCCGACAGGGATTTCCCGCGTGGAGCATTTTCCGCTGTGGTCAGGGTCAGTGCAGGGCGAACTGAGGTCTGCGACTGCCGCGCCGCTTCTGTAATTCCATTAGAGAGTGTCGGCTCCGAATCGTCCGGGGTCTGGTCCAAGAACTTCGTTCCGAGATACCGGAAGATGTAATCCATAATCGATTTAGCGTAATGAATGTCCGGGTTGTTTGTGAAACCGGAAGGTTCGAACCGGGCATGAGCGAACTTGTTGACGAGCGTTTCGAGCGGGACACCGTACTGTAGCGCGAGGGAAATTGCTGTCGCAAACGAGTCCATCAGACCGGAGATCGTCGACCCTTCTTTGCTCATCGTAAGGAAAATCTCGCCTGGCTGACCGTCGGGGTACATACCCACCGTGATATACCCTTCGTGCCCGGCAATGCTGAATTTGTGCGTGATCGCATTGCGTTCGTCGGGCAGTTTGCGGCGGAGCGGCTTCGGTACTGAAATATCTTTTACTGTCGTTTCCGACACTGCTGATCCAGCAGCAGACAGAACGGCTTCAGGTGCCTCAGATTTGACCTCGGCTGCTTTGACGTCCGCTTTTTTCGTCATCAGCGGCTGAGTGCGCTTGGAGCCATCACGGTAGATCGCGATCGCTTTCAGTCCGAGTTTCCAGCCTTCGATATAGACTCCGGTAATGTCTTCCGCCGTCGCATCCGTCGGCATGTTGACCGTTTTGGAGATAGCGCCCGAAATAAACGGCTGTGCGGCAGCCATCATGCGAACGTGCCCCATATAGTGGATTGAACGAACGCCGTTGCCGGGCTTGAAAGCGCAGTCGAAGACCGATAGGTGCTCGTCCTTGAGGTCGGGCGCGCCCTCGATCGTATCATGCGTATCGATATAGGCGATGATACTCTTGACTTTTGCCTCGTTGTAGCCGAGCTTCGCGAGCGCCTCCGGCACGGTATTGTTGACAATCTTCATCACGCCCCCGCCAACGAGACTTTTATATTTCACGATTGCAATGTCGGGTTCGATACCGGTCGTATCGCAATCCATCAGGAAGCCGATCGTGCCAGTCGGCGCGAGAACGGTCGCCTGCGCATTCCGGTAGCCGTGTTCCTCACCGGAAGCGATCGCGTCGTCCCAGCACTGGCGCGCGGCAGACAGCATACCTGCCGGCACAGTAGTCTCTTCGATGGTCTCCACAGCGGCGCGGTGCATCCGCATCACTTCGAGGAACGGCTCGCGGTTCTTCCGATACCCTGCGAATGTCCAGCCATGATCCCGCGCGATGATGCTCGACTGGTGATAAGCTTCGCCGGTCATGATCGCAGTGATCGCACCGGCATACGCACGCCCCGCATCACTGTCATAAGCGAGCCCTCGTGCCATCAGCAGTGCTCCGAGATTGGCGTAGCCGAGGCCGAGCGGGCGATAATCCCGTGAGTTTTCGCCGATCCGTTGTGTTGGATACGAGGCGTTGTCGACGACGATTTCCTGTGCCGTGATCATTATTCGCGAGGCGTGTTTAAACGATTCTACATCGAACTCGCCGCTTTCGTCGCGAAACTTCATCAGGTTGAGCGACGCAAGATTGCACGCACTATCGTTCAGGAACATATACTCTGAACAGGGATTCGAGGCATAAATGCGATCCGAATTTTTGCATGTGTGCCAGTTGTTGATCGCGGTATCGTACTGCATACCGGGGTCGCCGCAAACCCACGCGCTCTGACCGATCATCCCCATCATTTCGCGAGCTTTGTAGACGCCAGCGCTTTTTTTCTTATCGAGTACCGGGCGTGTGTGCCATTCGCCGTCACGAAGATAAGCTTCCATAAAGTCATCCGTGACGCGCACGGAGTGGTTCCCGTTCTGGAAGGCGACGCTGTCGTAAGCGCCACCGGCGACGTTGAACATTCCGCTGTAGCCCGCGTCGATCAGGGCGTGCGCTTTGAGTTCTTCTTTCGATTTGCTGGTGATGAAGTCAACGATATCGGGATGATCGATGTCCAGGATTACCATTTTAGCGGCGCGGCGCGTCTTGCCACCACTCTTGATTGCGCCAGCAAATTGATCGAAACCCCGCATGAAGGAGAGCGGACCCGACGCTGTGCCACCACCCTGCAATGGTTCGCGGGATGAGCGGATCGTCGATAGATTGGTGCCGCTGCCGCTGCCGAATTTAAACAGCATCCCTTCTGTTTTGGCGAGTGTCAGGATCGATTCCATCGTGTCATCGACGCTGTTGATGAAGCAGGCGGAGCACTGTGGATGCGGCTGGTCGATCAGACCAACGTTGAACCAGACAGGCGAATTGAAGGCGGCTTTCTGGTAGAGCAGAATGTGAGTGAGTTCGTCCTGAAATGCCTGCGCGTCGCTTTCGGACGCGAAGTAATCCATTTTCCTGCCCCAGCCCGCCATCGTATCCGCCACTCGCCCGATCAGTTGTCGAACGCTCGTTTCACGCTGTGGAGTGCCGATATGCCCGCGGAAATACTTGGAGACGACGACGTTCGTCGCCAGCTGCGTCCAGGACTTCGGGATTTCAACGTTGGTCTGCTCAAAAACCTTTTCGCCCCGCTCGTTCGAGATCACCGCGTCGCGATAATCCCATTCGACAGTGCTATAGACGTCGACTCCGGGCTGAGTGTAGCGGCGTTCGATTTTCAGGCCGGTCGCGCTGCCAAGCCGGGCGCTTTTACGATGGCCGTTTCCGTTTCCGTTCACATTCGAAGCGGGGAGGCGCGTACGGACGGCGGCTTGACCATTTCCAGTACTGGTTTCGGACAAGCCGACTTCGTACACGGGGGTGCTCGTCTCGTCTTGATGTGTCACCGAATCATGTATCACTGAATCGATGTCGGTCTGATGTGGTGTCGGCTCCTGCATAATCTGAAAACTCCCTCCAGGAAATATCTCGGCACTTGGGCTGGCACAAGGTCATTCTGGACTCATGAAAAATGAAATTGGATAGGATGAACGGGACAGCAGCAAAAGAAAGTTAAACATGTAGAAAAAGAAAGTTAAAAGGAATAGTTGGCAGCGACCGAAAACAAAAATCCCAATCTGGTCAGGGTTTACCAGTACTGCGACGGCGCAGCATATTGACCACTTCACGAAACTGCGTCGCGTCCTCGAACTGTCGATAGACGGAAGCGAATCGAACATAGGCGACATGATCGAGCGTCTGAAGTCTTTCCATTACCAGCTCTCCGACATCACGGGCAGAGACCTCCTTTTCAAGGCGATTATAGAGCATGCGTTCGATGTCCTGGGCGGCTTCATCCAGCGTTTCAAGGGATATATTGCGTCCCTTGCAAGCCAACTGCATCCCATGGACGATTTTCTTCCGGTCGAACGGCTCACGGCGATTGTCGCTTTTGACGACATAAAGCTGTAGTTCTTCGATCTCCTCCATAGTCGTGAAGCGGCGTCCGCACACCTCGCATTCACGCCGCCGCTTTATGGAGGCGCCTTCGTTGAGCGTACGTGTCTCGAGCACGCGGTCACGGTTAGCAGTCCCGCAGAACGGGCATTTCATTGCGTGAAGATCATCCTGTTCGAATTCTGGTGCAGTCACACCCTGTGAGAGCTGCCAATACGGTCAGCCCAGCCTGCGGTGTTCGGGTAGTATTGATGCTGTCGACTGGTCCTCGGCAGCAAACTCCTGTATGAGTGTCCCCTACATCTGGATACGTATAAAGAATATCACACTACGGATAGTCTGTCAAGGCGAACCATCAAAAAACAGGGAATTCTTTCGGCGTCGCTGCTGTGGCATGGACAAGAGTACACCTGGTAGAGTAAACTGCATGAGAATTAGAACGAACCGTCGTCCGGCATCGGAGCGCCTGGGTCGACGGTGAAAACCTGCTCGCGAATCCGGCGAGATGGGTTCATGGATAGGGATGGCGATACTCTTTGGACGGCAGACTGATAGCGCACCGGATTTTCGAACAGATTTTTCGCAGCCAAATTCTTCGACGTGGTCACTGTCGACGATTTGTGTAACGCAAATAATCGCAGGATCAGTGGCATGAAGCCAATCATCGTCACAAGAATAATCAGCGATGTGAAGATGGTACGCAGTACCTGCCAGTCGACTCCTGGAGGCGTACCGCGAACGATGTTCATCGGAGCCGACTGGGCAGGGCGAACGCTCATCTGCTGTGTCATTTCCGAATTGTCAGGACTGAGCGGCGTATCGTCGAGGTATAAAATAGCAGTCTGTTCGTAACTATTAGTATTCACATCCTGATTATACCTGTCTCGAGCACGACGGGCAAGGAAACAGTCAAGTCTTGGAAATGGACGTCCTGATTACAAAACGGAATGGTAACCATTCCTCCCTCAACCCCCTCTCCCGACGGTTCAGGAAGAGGGGAGTGGATGCGGATATTCTGCCAGTAAGTGCGAAAATGAAAGCAGGGCAAAGAGTTACACGGATTGATGCTTTAAGGTGAGGATTCTGGAGACTAATGTATGAGCACCACCAAAAATATACATGCCGTCACGCTGTTTCGAGGCACTTATCCCTCCAGGTCACTCGGCTGTGATCAGCCTTATGCCTATCTGATGCCTGAAAGGGAGCTTAACGCAGGCGGTGACTTTCCGCTGCTGGTGCTGCTGCATGGCAGACAATGCGGCTACCTCGACTGGACAGAAAAAACTCGTATCGCCCGATATGCTGCGAACTATCGGATGATCATTGCTTTTCCTGACGGTGACAACGGCTGGTATACTAACACGCCGAGTTCGATTAACGGCGCACTGAGTGGACAACGTGAGGACGATATCATTGAAGATTTTCTACCACACCTGCAGCAAACTTTGCCGGTCGTCGAACCAGGGGCAGGGTGGGGGATAGGTGGCTTTTCGATGGGCGGATATGGCGCGATCAAACTCGCTCTGAAGCATCCAAAACTATTTTCGCTTGCTCTCAGTCACAGCGGCGCCTTCGACGTGACACAAATCCCTGAGGTACATTCGATCTTCGGTGATCGTGAACAGAATGCTGCGTTTCGCCGCTCCGAAAGCGTCTACTGGCTTGCGGAGCAGGCGCTTTGTCGCTTTCCCTCAGAGCGTCCACGGCTGCTATTCGACTGTGGGATCGACGACCATCTTTTGGGTGCGAGTCAGAGCTTCCATCAGCATCTCAATTTCGTCGGCTACCAGCACGACTATAACGAAATGCCGGGTCACCACACCTGGCCCTACTGGGATCGAGCCGTGCGAACAATACTGCCGAAGGCAGCGGAAATGCTCGGTGTTGCCCGACTGTCTACTGCGAAGAACGGGTAGCTTTCCCCACTCTTATTCCAATTTTGGCGGCCAACCGCCGTGCTAAAAAACAGCTTCGCCCTTTTGCCACCGGATCACAGGGAATACGGAGAATCAGGTATATACATGAAGTTGACAGAATATACGAAAGGTAAGGAGAGTGATACGGGGTGTGAGATTCCAGACGACAACATCGAGGGCTTTCTACGTGACCAGATGGGCTATAATCTGACCGACTCCTGGGAAGTAGGAAATGTGCGGTCTCAATGTTATACTTAAGATCGATTGCGAAATAAGACATAACCGACATAGACAAGTTGCAACGAAAATGGGCCTCTACAATGCCCTGTGCGGCCACTCTGGAAATTTACGTGACCGAAATGTCACCAAAAAATCGGTCATTCGGTTCAA
>JBBQPY010000218.1:0-7566 GCA_038216735.1 Chthonomonadales bacterium | reverse complement strand
ATCAATGCGCCTGCCTTGCCCGTGAACGAAGTCCCCGCACCGGTTGCTGTTTGAGTAGCAAGGAATGTTCGCTCGCTACATAAAAAGACTTTTGCTTTTTTGTCTCAAAACCCTTGACACATTCCGATACACTTGGTTTTGTGGGGGCATTGCATTTATCAAATGAAGTAATTTGTCAGAGGAACCACTGATCCAATTGGTATCTTTGCCTTCGAATGTAGCCGTACTATCTTGACCGCTGTTCGCAGTGAGTATAAGCAAAGCTTCTGATTCGTCTCTTCGATCCGAAAACGAAAAATCTACGCGCGTGACATGATGAGTGTCCCAAACTTCGTTATTCACTACAGCATCTGCATCGTCGAATGTGAATGTCGTCATGTTTTCAGCAACAACCTTGATAGAAAAGCGTTTATCCCACTTATCGGCTGTAGCAGGGGATGAATCATATAATTGTTTGAAAAAACTAACTATCCTGTCAATGTCAGTCTTAAGATCGATTGCGAAATAAGACATAACCGACATAGACAAGTTGCAACGAAAATGGGCCTCTACAATGCCCTGTGCGGCCACTCTGGAAATTTACGTGACTGAAATGTCACCAAAATATCGGTCATTCGGTTCAAAACGACGCAGACGCTTATTTCGCAATCGGTCTTTAGTAATTATTTTTCGTGATATAAGCCAAGTCTTAGTTTGTCTCATGGCGAATGCTTCTCCTCAAGTAAGTGTTGATATAATTGCATACCGCCGTGCCGGGTAGCTCCGAGCGGAGATTTTTCAGGATAGAAAGTTGTTTTCCTCTACTGTTTGGCCCATTGTGCATACTCAGTACAAAAATGATCCGTTCGCGATGAGTCATTTGGCTATCAGTGTATCCTATGTAGTGAGTGCTCGTATGTTACCCTAATCACTTCTGGGAGCGGGCGTTACCTATATGCGCTTGATCGGTGGATTGATTATTTGATTCGTGTGACATGGGTATTTCAGACAAGCATCTCAGCAAAAATACAGGGATGAGATTCAAAACCACTCACTCGGGCTTCAGAAACTCGTCGCGACGCTTCCAGATGCGCACACCGCTGCCGTTCGGATCCTGCCAGACCAACTCCCAGCGGTCACGGTACATTGCGAGATACGGAGCGAGCAGCTTCTTTGTCGTAAATCCAAACTTCCAGGCATCCTCCACCAGGTACCCTACCCGCTGCGGCGCAATATACCCGCGCTCCTGATTACCAGGATTGCCGTTGGGCTCGATCTGCGTCGTCGGACAGCCGCTATAAAGATGCAGCAGATACTGCGGCTTGCCCATCACGACACGGTTCGGTTCGGCGTTCTTTTTCAGCCAGTCACACGCCGCATAGAACCCGCCTTCAGCCGGAGTGCGCCCCAGCGTGTAGCCCGCCACAGTCGGACGACCCTCCTGCGTAATCACCCGATAATGCACACGGGCGTAATAGACGAACAGCAGCAGAAACGCCGCACCCATCACGCCATGCTGACGCTTCCCGCCGATCCGTCCTGCCAGCCACCCGCCCGCCGCTTCCACACCCAGCCCGAGGAAGACGATCATCAAGGGTATCAGAGGGACGAGGAATCGCGCGTTCTGCCAGGGCCAGATCGCCGCCAGAAACCAGAACAGCATCGCGAAATACGCCCACAACGACAGTCCACGCCGTATCCCGATCACGACGCCATAGAGGATTAGCAGCGTCAACGGCACGGCGACTACAAAGAAGAGCGCATTCCACACGCTGCCCGGCGACATCATGTGCAGGACTGCACGCGGGATCATACCTATGTAAGTCGGTACGCCTGACTTAATACGTGATGCAATGCCGAGTGGATTATGCTGAATGCGCCCTGCGCCAAGCTTCGATGGATCGCGCAGCCAGAACTGATCGAGGTAGTTCGCGTAGTGTACAGTCGGATGCGTCTTCACGATCTGACGGTTTCTGCCGAGCCAGCCGCCGACGCAAAGCAGCAGCACCGCCGCTGCCAACGCACCCCATCGCCAACCATATCGACGCCAGAACCAGACCGTGAGCGCGAACAACAGCGCCAGTCCGGAGGTGCGCGTCAGAAACGCTCCTGCTGCACACGCCAACGCCAGTACCCGACGTGCCACTACGTTTCTGCGTTCGTTATTTTGCTTGCCAGAAAGGTCGGGTTCCTCACTCCCCTGGTCGCTTTCCGATGAGGATTCTCTTCTTTTCAAATCGGCTTTGAAGGTGCTTGAAACATCGATCAGGACGATCGATGCCAGACACAAAAACAGCAGCAGTACTTCCGACATAACCTCATTCGCATAGCTCGCCAGCGCCGGACTGCCTGCATAGACGAGCATCAGCAGCGGGACCAGTCGAGGAGGGATTTGGGCACGCTGCAGCAGCGTCAGGAGCATCGGAAGCGTTAGCAGCAGCAGAAACAGATTCGTTAGCTTCACGAGGGAGACGACATCGCCCGGTTCGCGTCCTGTCACTCTGATCCAGAACGCAATCACCGTTGGGAATCCCGGCGGATAGAGCGTGTCGAGCGGGCGATGAATATTGTTGATCAAGCGCAGATCGCCGGTGCGCGCCAGCGACTCGCCAAGCACCATATAGCGCCCTGAATCGTCGGCGACGTTCAGATACGGCGTTTGCTGCATCGTCCACAGCGCGATCAGTAGCAGCGCGCACACCGCAAGTACGATCTGCCGTGTGCGTGCCGATACCTTCGCTATCGGTCTCATCTCTTTGTCTACACCGGCGATTGGTTCATCGCCTGCGGGTTCGTTATCAGCCACATTTTCCTCGGCAAAATAGAAGTGAGCGCTTCACCCCCAACCATTTCCTTGAACAAAAACAAAGGGGAGAGAAGGCAGTAACTCCCCCTCCCGAAGCTTCGAGAGAGGGGCTGGGGGTGAGGGCTACGTCAGCATTAAACAGGATTACCAGTCGTGGACGGAGCCGTCGGCACGGCGCGTCATTGGCAGGTAAGCCCGTTTGTAAGGGTATTTTGCGGCAGCCTTTTCGTCGATGTCCGTGCCGAGACCGGGCGCGTCCGTGACCTGCAGATAGCCGTCTTTGAACGTCGGCGCACCGGGCAGCACTTCATGTACGACTTCAGGGAAAAAGACCATCTCCTGAACGCCGAAATTGCATAGCGCGAAATCCAGATGGACGTTGGCTGCGTGCGTTGCAGGACCGATATCGCCCGGTCCATGCCACGCCGTCTGAATGTAGTAGCACTCGGCGACCGCCGCGATCTTCTTCGCCTCGGTGATACCGCCGATATGCCCGAGGTCGCAGCGTATGAAGTCGATCAACTGCTCCGTCAGTAGTGGCAGGCATTCCCACTTGGTGTGGAATAATTCGCCCATTGCGAGTGGCGTCGTCGAGTGATTTCGGATCAACCGGAAGCTCTCTTTGTGTTCGGGACGCAGGCAGTCTTCCAGAAAGAAGAGATGGTACGGTTCGAGTTCTTTCGCCAGACGCGCCGCTTGGATCGGTGTTAGCCGCTCATGAACATCGTGAAACAGTTCGATCTCGTCGCCGAGTTTATTGCGTAGATGTGCAAACAGTTTCGGGATTGTCCGCAGGTACGCGCCCGGCTCCCACGACTCGACTGCGGGCATCGCGTGCCCGTCGCCCCATCCTCCCGGCACCGCGTTTGGCGGTCGCCATGTTGCGGTTGCGGCTTCCTCGGCGCCTCCGACACCGTACGTTCCAACTGCACCCGGTATCGCGACCTGCGCTCGAACTACCTTGAACCCGCGTTCTGTCGCCCGCCGCACTTCGTCTTCGACCTCGTTGAAATCCCTGCCGCCCGCATGTGTGTAGCCCAGGACGCCTTCCCGGGTTTTGCCGCCGAGCAGCGAGTAGACCGGCAGGTTAGCGCGTTTGCCTTTGATGTCCCAGAGCGCGGTGTCGATCCCCGCGAGCGCAGTCATCAGCACCGGACCGCCGCGCCAGTAAGTGCCTCGAAACAGCATCTGCCAGATGTCTTCGATCCGGTCGGGGTCGTGACCGATCAGCAGCGGCGCGATGTGTTCCGTGATTGCCGAGGCGACAGCGAGTTCGCGACCGTTGAGCGTCGCATCCCCCACACCATACAGACCCGGCGCATCGGTCATGATCTTGACGACGACATAGTTACGCGACGGGCAGGTTACGATTACGCGCACTTCCGTGATACGCATGAGCAGCTCCTATGAATTCATTTGTGTGGACAAGAAACAATCAAAAATAAAACAGACGGAGATATGGACGGGCTGCGCTCACTTTCCGCAAGCACTGCCCGTTTTCCTTTACGTATGCTGCCAATAATAGGCTGCTTGATAACGATGTCAGAGCAGTTGAAGCGTGGATCGGAGGGATAAGAGGCTGGAATGGAGAACATCCATCAGGAACGTGCAGGCGATTTGACCATACATTTCGGAAGTGCTCGCACAACTGTAAGGATGCTGTCCCGTGCCAAAAAATCGGTTAGAAGCTTTTAGCGACGGCGTGCTCGCGATCATCATTACGATTATGGTGCTCGAGCTCAAAGCGCCGCACGACAGTTCGCTCACGGCATTGAGTATGCTGCTGCCCGGACTTTTCAGCTACCTGCTCAGTTTCGTATTCGTAGGTATCTACTGGAACAATCACCATCATATGTTCCAGACGACAGAATCGGTCGATGGTACAATTCTCTGGGCGAATCTCCACCTGCTCTTCTGGCTGTCTCTTTTTCCGATCGTTACCGACTGGCTGAGCGCGAGCCGTTTAGCTCCTTTGCCGACAGCTGCCTACGGCTTTGTACTGTTGATGGCAGGAGTGTCTTACTGGCTGCTCCAGACGCTGATCATCCGGCATCAGGGGCGGCATTCGCTGCTGGCACAGGCGATCGGAACCGACGTTAAGGGAAAGATATCCCCGCTGCTCTACACAATCGCTATTGTCGCTGCCAGCTTTCATACCTGGATTTCTGCTGTCCTCTATGTCCTTATAGCGCTGATGTGGCTGATACCGGATCGACGTATCGAAAAGACGATATCAACGAACGTTTCTTCTCGAAACAAGCAGGACTGGACGGACGAGCAATGAATCCCCCATCAGAGAATCATACGCCTACCCGCCAGTTATCTGCTTGTACATGACACCTGCATACCGCTCGAATTCAGCGGCGTCCACGGGTTTGTTCAGCACGAGATCGAGCCCTGCCACCCAGGCTGACTGAATGGCGCTGTCGTTTTCTTTGGTGCCTGGATTATTGAGCAACAGACAGATACGGAGGTCGGCAGCTTCGACCGTCGCCCTCAGCAGCGGCAGCAATTGGAAAGCAGAGCGTCCCTCGATCCACTCGTCCAGCACAATAAATGCAGCGTCTGCCAGCGCATCAGGCAAGTGGATCTCTTTCGCATCCCCTTCTCCTATACCGTTTAGCGCTGCCGCGGACGAATAATCAGAGATTAAATCGACTGTACCAAATCCGGCTGCCTTCAATGCCGTCACGAGGGCATATAGCGTCGCGTTCTCGATCTCGGTGCTGATTATCGCCGCTGTCGGCTCTCTCCGCTTCTGCTGATCCATGGTCTGGTATCCTTCCATCTGATTTGCGAGCTGCACCCTGCCGAAATGCAGCCAGCTCTTGACCGTGCCTTCAGGACGTCGTGTGCGCCGCGCGATTTCGCGGATCGACAGTCCGCCGAAATAGTGCAGGGCAATCGCGCGCGCTTGATTCGCGGGTATGCGGCGAAGAGCCGCCTCGATGTCGATTCTGAGCGCGAGATCAGGCCCGTTCTCGACAACCGTTTCCGCTCTCTTCGCTGCATCCGCGCTTTCGAGAGAGAAATCTGCGAACGTGTGTATTCGGCGCAGGCGAGTGGCTTCGTTCCGCACGATCGCAGCCATCCACGCCGTCATTGCTCCAGGATCACGAACATCCCCGATGCTGCGGCAAATACGCAGGAGTGCAGAAGCAACAGCATCGTGCGCATCCTCGTAGTGCCGCAGTTCACTGTAGGCTACTTTGAACAGGCGAACTCGCAGCTTTTCGACTAATTGGGAGAGGGCTTCCGAATCACCATTACGCGCATTCAGTGCGATCAGATAGTCGTCGTTTTCAGGTTCCATTACAGTATTGACCCTTTAGGACGCTATAAAGGTTGAAAAGAAATTGGGAAACTAAAACAAAACCGAAAAATAAATGAAATAAGTTTTAGGAGAGCATTCCGGTTTTGACAATGGAAAGGCAGTAGTAGAAGTGTGAGGTCAGGAAAACCCTTCGGTGTTCCCGAGAGAAGTGTCGCCCGCGTCCGAAGGCCGTTGTGCCGGGACGGTGACGCTTCTCTCTTTTTCATTCGATTGACAGCAAAAGTGAAAGCGGCAGGCTCATTCAGGATCACACGATGGGGAGTTGAAATGACTGGCGAAGGTAGTCGAGGTAGGTGGAATCTGAAGACATTACTTTGCCAGGACTATCGCTGATTTTGGCTACCGGTCGGCCGTTACAGCGCGTCATCTTCAGCACAATATTGAGTGCGGGGAAATCGAAATCGTTCGTCAGGTGCGTACCGATGCCGAACTGAGTGCGAATGCGCCCATGGAAATACCGAGCCAGTTCGAGGCATCGCGGGATCGTGAGTGCATCGCTGAAAACCGCCGTCTTCGATTTTGGATCGATGGCGAATCTTTCATAGTGCGCGATCAGCTTGTCGCCCCACACGAACGGATCACCGGAGTCGTGACGGCAACCGTCGTAGGCTTTACTAAAAAGCAGATCAAAATCGCGCAGAAAAGCGTCCATTCCCACCACATCGGAAAGCGCGATCCCGAGGTCACCGCGATACGCCTGCATCCAGCTTTCCAATGCGTAGCGCTGAAATTCGGGCAGTGGCGCATACGTCTGGCACGCCTGCAGAAACTCGTGCGCCATTGTACCGAACGGTTTCAAATGCAGCGTCCGAGCCAGATGTACATTGCTCGTACCAAGCAGCGCGGCTGGAATGCGCTCTTTCAATTCTCGTACGACTGTCTGCTGCCAGTCTCGGCTATAACGACGGCGCGTCCCGAACTCGATGATATTGACCGGCACCTCGGAGCAATTGACGCTCTGGCACTTCTCGCGCAGTCTGTCGATTCCAATCGAATTACGATGCGGCGCATTCGGCTGGTTGTGCCTGAAATATATCTCGTTCACAACCGCAAGAATTGGCACTTCAAACAGTATACACTGGTACCAGTTACCTGCGACTCGAAGACGAAAGCCACCCTCCGTTGTGATATGGACATTTGCTGGATTGAGACGCAATTGCGTAAGCGATTCGACGTAGCTGTGTTTGATATACCGGATCGTCCGCAGATAGTCGGCTTCTGCCCGTGTCAGACTGAGCGTACAGTAGTGCTCGATTTCAGCCTGTATTTCATCAGCATAGGGACTCAGATCGAGATCAGAATTGCGGCACGCGAACTCGTATTCGACCGTCGCCTGCGGAAAATGGCTCCAGACCACCTGCTGCATCGTGAACTTATAGAGGTCGGTATCGAGTATGGATTGGAGGATCATTGGCACGGCGCTCTAACCGCTGTCGTATCAGACATG
>JBBQPY010000217.1:0-7579 GCA_038216735.1 Chthonomonadales bacterium | reverse complement strand
CCTTCTGCTGGCCCATGCGCGTGATGGTATTGAGTTGCTCGCGTTGGTCGGCTGTGAGGGTAAGGGAAGTATGTTTGCTCATACCTTCAGTTTACCCGCCCAAAACGCATTATCTAAAACTTCGTGAAACTAACGACTAATGGGACCTGTGTGAAACAATTTTACCCCTTGATCAGGGATAAAAGTCCCGAAAAAGGGGTAAAAAGGTGATCTACATTCTGCGCATTCGATCTGCACAGCTTACTAATACAATAGGCGGTACTGGATTTGAACCAGTGACCTCCTCGGTGTGAACGAGGCGCTCTACCACTGAGCCAACCGCCCGAAATTTACTGTACGTCCTGAGAATAGATTTAACTCGCCAAGTCGATTCTATTATGGGGATTTTACCGTAAAAACTAGAAACTGTCAATGCCGAAAGCGTGTTTGAAATCGATCGTGGTATGGAATAGTCTGCATTGGAGAGTTTATCTGACTTTCCCCTTCAAGGAGATAACCGTTATGGGTGCGATTTTGGAACGAGACAGCGTTTTCAAGGACTTCAAAGACGCGATTATAGCAGATGAGAATGGGCAGTTCGTGCTCGGGCTCGACTTTGCCGGAAAGACCTAACGCGTCTCGGTAAGCGTCAATGGCGAAATACTGCTCACGCCACTGGCGGTCGTACCCGAACGCGATGTATGGCTATACAATAATCCACGGGCGCTGGCGATGTTTCGCGATGGGTTGGCGGAAGCTGTCACTGGAAAAGTGATGGCTGGTGAAGACTTCTCGCAATATGCATATGATGCAATCGAGGACGAGTGAAGGTGCACTTTGGTATACTATTCCTCACGGCTATTCGTGGCGAAGCGCCTGTATCGGGTCGAGACGCGCAGCACGTACCGCAGGCCAGATGCCGAAGAAGATGCCGATGAACGCCGAGAAGCAGAACGCACCGATCGAAACTCCCACCGGCAGATAGATCGCCAGACCTTTCGCCCCCGTCTGCGGGTTCTCGAAGCCCGGAATGAACTGCGTCACGAACCCGATGAAGTAGGCGAAACTCGCCCCGCAAATGATACCGATGATCCCGCCAGTCCCCGAAACCGTCGCCGACTCGATCAGAAACTGAATCAGAATGTCCTTACGCTTGGCGCCGAGAGCCTTGCGGACGCCGATCTCGCGGGTACGCTCCGTCACCGACACGAGCATGATGTTCATGATGCCAATGCCGCCGACGAGCAGCGCGAGGCTTGCAATCGAACCCAGCACCAGTCCGAAAACAGATAAAATCGTGTTGATACTGTTGAGTATGCTCTCCTGACTGTCGACGTGGAAGCCAGGAAGGTTGTTGTAGCGGCGCATCAATATCCGCCAGATCTGCTCCATCGTCGGATTGATCTGCTTGGGATCTTTCGGAACCGCCCAGATCGCGCCGACGAGGTCTTTGCCGACGATGCGCTTCTGCATCGTCGACAGCGGCATATACATCGCTTTATCGGCATCACCCTCCAGCGAACGCCCCTTCTTCTCCATCACGCCGACGACCATCAGATTGAGACTGCCGTACTGAATTATCTGCCCGAGCGGATCGCTGTCGGGAAAGAGTGCGGCGCGCACCTTATCTCCGATGATGCAGACCTTGGCCCACTCGTTCATATCCGTTTCTGATACGAACCGTCCACGTGCCAATTTCAGATTACGAAGCTTCTCATAAGCAGGCTGCACTCCATTCGGTGAGACGGCGATTTCGCGATCTCCGCGCCGCGCCGTGCCCGCGCCAGACTGTAGTTCCGCCGAAATGCCCACGATCTGAGTGCATTCGTCTTCGATCGTGCGCACATCCTCCATCGTCATGCCGTCGATACGGCGTGTCGTCGCTTTCTTATCCTTGTTGTCCGCCTCATAATAGATAATGATCAATCCGGAGCCCATGCTCTCGAATTCATTCGTGACACGAGCGGACGCGCCCTGCACAATCGCGACCATCACGATCACAGCGCCAACGCCGATGATCACGCCGAGCATCGTCAGAAGCGAGCGGAGTTTGTTCGCACGGAGATTGTCGAACGCTGTTTGAAGCGCATAGAGTAAGTTCATATCAGGATTAGACCTATGTTAGTTGCTGCTCTTACTATCGTCGGGACCGCCGAAATTGAGATCGATCTTCTTGCGCGGAGGACCGGCGTATGGGCTGGGGCGAACCTTTTCGCCATCGGTCACTCCGGAAAGGATTTCGATGTAATCGTCGCCGCGAAGGCCGACCTTCACCGTACGCGATGACGTAGTCTCCGTCGTCTGACCGCCCTTCGTTGTGCTGGTGACGATCTGCACAGTGGCGGTGTCCCCTGCCCCCGTGACACAGTTGGTCGGGAGACGCAGTACCTTCTGACGTCGGCCAACGATGATTGAGCAGCGCGCGCTCATGCCCGGTTTCAGACGCGAGTTCGCCTTCGAAATCTGTATCTCGACAGGGAACCGAATCACGCCCTGCGCGGTCGCATTGCCGCTGGCGTCGGTCGAGGCTGTCGCGGCAGGCGAGACTTTACGCACCTTGCCCTGGAACTGTGCGCCTTTGTCGGCATCGATCGTCACCTCCGTCGGCAGTCCGATTTTAAGCTTGGAAATATCGACCTCATTGACATTGAGCTTGACGAGCATCGTCGCCAGGTCGGAAATCTGGAAGACCGGCGAACCGGACGAGAACGAGCCGATCGCCGACGTAATCAGGTCGCCGTTCTCGACGTAGCGTTTGGTGATCACGCCCGGCATCGTCGCATAGAGCGTCGTGTCGTGCTGATTGACGAGGCGTTCGTTGAGCTGCTGCTGTATCTGCTGCACTTCGGCGGCGGAAGCTGCTGCTTCGTCGAGGCGCATACTGTCCTGCGTGCGCCCGCTTCGGGCGGCGGCGAGCTGTGCCTTCGCCTGTGCATAGGCAGCGCGGGCAGACTGCAGTTCGTTCGATTTAGTCGCATTCAGTACTGTCGTGCCCGCCTGTGCCAGAGCGACCTGCGCCTGATGCACCGTTCCCTGTGCGCTCGCGATCTGACTGCGCGCATTCGCCTCTTCCAGGGAGTTGGTCTGCTTCAGACGGTCGAGCCGCTCTTTGACTTCACGCAGATGCGCATCCGAAACCTGCCCATCCACCTCGGCGGTATCGACTGCCTGCTGCGAAACAAACCCCTTCGCAAGAAGTTTCCGCTGCCGTTCGACGTTGCGCTGCGAGTTCTCTGCCTGCGCTTTCGCCTGAATGTAGGAGGACTGTGTGGCAGCGACCGTGTTCGGGTGCGTCGACTCCAGCATCAAATTTAGGCTGTCGTTTTGGGCTTTGAGCGCGGCTTTTGCCGCTTCGAGGTTCGCCTGCGCGATCTCGATCGACTGCGTAGTCAAGGTCGGCTGCGCTTTTGCTTCGGCGATCGCACTATCGAGACGGGCTTTCGCCGCGGCCGCATTCTGCACGAACTGATCGATGCTCGTGCCGGTCTGCGACTCCTGATAGACTGCATTTTTCTTTGCGGCGGCAAGTCGCGCCTGAGCTGCATTCAGTTGCGCGTGCAGCGCCGCAACCTGACTGTTGACCTCCTGCGGGTCGATCGTCGCCAGTATCTGCCCCTGCGTCACGACGGCGTCCTCATCCACAAATAATCTGGAGATACGTCCGCCGACTTTGGACTTGAGTTCGATTTTACGCAGCGGCTCGATCGTACCTGTCTCAACGACCTTGATCTCGACATCGCCGTGCGTCACGACCTCACTTCGCTCAGTCGCCACTTTCGGCTTCACGAGCATTCTCGCCGCCACTATTCCAATAACTGCAAGCAGCAGCAGCGGCAGTCCACAACCCAGTATAATTTTCTTAAACATCGCCGGTAAGTCTCGTCCTTATGGTCCAAATATATGTGTCTCGAGAACGCCGATTCTTTTATATCGAGCCCTGCCCAGTCTCAACACATCCGTCTTTGAGAATTTCGGGAGACGGTTGACGAACAGGGCTGCATTCTCAGCATCGAAAATGGCATCGGTAGAAGTAGTGCGGGAATGCATTTCCCTCTTGCGTTACGAGCGTTCTTAACTGCGGGTTTCGCCAGATTAGCACAAATAATCTGCCGACTGCCATTTCGATCCTGTTGCCATTCGGATTTATGGATGCTTGACGTAAGCCCTGTCCCGGTTTATACTACAGTATAAGTCAGCATTTCGGAATATCGAGACAGAGATTTCAGGACAAAGCGGCCTGACGGAGCATTGCGCTCCGAGTAAACGGGCGAAACAGGAACCCCGACGATGTGGACGCAGGCACAACTGGTTGAGGATTTACAAAACATCGGCTTGACAGCAGGATCAAACGTACTTGTGCATTCCTCACTGCGTGCGGTAGGGCAGATCGAGGGCGGCGCGGAGACTTTGCTTCAAGCTTTCAAGGATGTGATCGGCACGGAGGGAACACTGCTCGTGCCGACGTTCACTTTCGCCCATTCCGATCCAGCAGGCTGGCGCGACGCCCCCCGAACCAGTGACGCATTGCGTGAAATGCGGGAGATGGTTCCGGTTTTCGATGCCGCGACCTCACCTACGATGACGCGCTGGCTCGGCGTATTCCCGGAAATCGTGCGCCGACAACCGGAAGCAAAGCGCAGCAATCATCCAGTGGTCTCCTTTGCTGCCCTTGGCGCCAATGCCGAGTTTTTGACGCAGAACGCGCCCTTTCACTATCCCCTGGGCTCGGAAAGCCCGCTCGCCCGACTACACCAACTCGACGGTTACGTAATGCTGATCGGTGTCCCGCATACGGTGAACACTTCACTGCACCTTGCCGAAGTATGGTCACAGGTTCCCTACATTCATCGCACCGCAACGCTCAAAACCGCCTCCGATGACTGGACAGTGATGCTGGGCAGCCCGGAGTGCAGTGATGGTTTCGGCAAGATCGAGCCGCTCCTGCGCCAGAGTCGTCTGCTGCGGCATGGCTATATCGGCAACGCACCGAGCCAGTTGATGCGGCAGCGCGGCGCGGTTTCTATGGCGGTCGCACTGCTGCAGGGCGACGGTTCGATACTGCTCTGCGACAATCCAGACTGTCTCTGGTGTCCTACGGCCCGTAAGTTCACCGCCGAACAGATGCTCAGTTTTTAACCGTGTGACATCCGCTCCTCACGAGATATTTTCCATTCAGTTTTGCTTGGAAGAGGACTATTTCCCCTTTGTGAGGGCTTTGATAACGTCGACAGCTTTGCCGGACTTGCCTGCCGCTTTGAGCAGTTTGATATGCCCCCATTCGATCTCACCGTTCACGCCCCGGTACTCGACTGGTTCGACGGTCGCAACATGTGCGTCTATGTTTAGCTCCTCGGGCAGTGCGAGGAATTTATGAGGAATCTATGCGGTTCGGTCGATCGCGTAATTCCCTGCGACAGGCTGACTGCGGGCGTTACTCGAGCCACGTTTCTAATAACTGCGTCGGTTTATAGGTGTGCCAGCGAATGTTGTCGGGGGGCTCGCCGCCGAGGGATTGAAGAGGAATTACGCCGATGATTTCGCTCTCCATCACTACCGCACCAAGTTGTGCGGCCGCTCCACTCACAAAGTGGTATACGGCTGGAAGGGGCGTTTCGGAGGGACGAGTGAGATTGATTGAAACCTGAGCTCGGTTCTGTGAAGCCAGGTAAACACCCAGTGCGCGGACGCCTGCGAGTTCCGGCAGTCGATCGCGTTCTGCTCGGATACGACGCGCGATACGCTTCGCAATCTCGACATCCGGCGTGTTGAGATTGATATTGTAGGCGACGAGTGGTCCACGCGCCCCGACGATCGCTATTCCCGCTGTCGGGTGCGCGTGTGCGATATTCTCGTGCGTCGCATCTGTGGGAGATCGGTGGATCCAATTGGCTCGATTTTGTCGGGCTGCTCCTGGAGCAATGTCGGGAGCACGTGTCCTCATGAGCGGCGAACTGACAAATGCCTCGAATCCGCCTCGACGCAACTCGGGGAGCGTGCTGATACGTCCGGTCAGCGCTGCCCACTCGTAAAAATAGACCGGCAGATCCAGCCGTTCTGCCAGTTCCTGTCCGCTCTGGTGCGCGAGGAGGATGGCGTCGGCACGTGTGGCATTCCGTAGCGGAACAAACGGCAGCACGTCCAGCGCGCCGGTTCGTGGATGGATGCCAGTGTGAGAGCGTAGATCGATCCGACGCACAGCCTGCTCAGCCCCTGCGAATGCCGCCGCGCGCACAGCGTCCGCGCCGCCCAGAATCGTCATTACGCAGCGATTATGATCTATATCGGCGGACCAGTCGATTAGTCGTGCTCCGGCTGTGTTGGAGATCGCCTCTGCGATCCGCGCAACGCTTTCCGGATCGCTCGTGCTGAAATTAGGCACACACTGATAGAGCGGCTCGCCCGACTCTCCACTCATTTTTGTGCCTTTATTTTATCGTTACTGCTCGAGGCGGCTGAAGCGATCGCTGAGGGTTTCGGTCGAGGCTTCCTGTGCGAACTGCTGCGCGAAGGCAAGATAACGTTTTGCCTCGGAGTGAGCAGGATCGCGTGCCAGTGCTTTCTTGAACTGAAAGATCGCTTCCGCATACAGTTTGGCGTTGTACGCTTCCATACCCATCGCAAACTCCATCGCCGTATGCGCCTTTTGCAGACGTCCCGCACGAGCCGGATCGGGCGTAGATGCCTGCGCCCTTTCGAGGGCGGCGACGCCAGCCGACAGCTCGCCTGCCGCCAAAAGACGCTCCGCCTCCGCATCCGCCTCCTGCGCCCGCCTCCCACGCAATGAGCCGAGTTCGCGCCGCGATTCAAGCGATTCATACGGCGCAGCGGCGATCGATTCGAGCAGCGCTACCTCCGCATTTTCGTACTCGCGCGCGGCGAGATGTGCCTGAGCAACGGCGGCACGGTGACGACTGTGCGCCTGACGTACGATTGCGAGACGCTCGACGACATGCGTATTCAACGGGTCTTCGCGACGGAGGGTTTCGAGTGTGGTAATGGCCGCAACATAATCTTCTGCCTCCTGCAGCGCGCTAGTTCGCGCCATCTCCTGCGTGAAGTAGTCGGCACGGCGGCGCACCAGCTCCTCGCAGAGGGACGTATTCGCCGGATCGGCATCGAGTGCGGCCTGCAGCAGCCGACATGCGCCCAACAGATCGCCCGTTGCCGCCAGATCGTTCGCCTGCTGCGGCACGTTTGCGCCGACAGACGCATTCCCTGCTCCCGTGCCTTCGCCTGGAACCACTTCGTAGACGGCGGTCATGCCGCTGCGCGAACCTGTCGCCATCTTCGTACCGTCCGGCGAAAGCGACAGTCCCAACAGCATCTGCTCGGCATCGAATTCCCATCCGACCTGCCCCGTGCTTCCGATACAGACGATATGCGTCGTCATCGGATTGCTGCGTGGATGCACCAGTGCCGCACATACTTCGGCGTTACTGGAGAGAGCGACAGCAGCCACTTCACCCGGCAGGCAAACCTCCCATAAACGCGTCCCATAGCCATCGATCAGCCCCACCGCGCCTTGAGCCGTTCCATAGGCGATATTCACGCCGTCATTCGAGGAAGCGAGCGCACGGATCGGCTCGTTTTGCCCGAACTC
>JBBQPY010000216.1:0-7683 GCA_038216735.1 Chthonomonadales bacterium | reverse complement strand
CTACCCGCAAAATTTTGCCGGCGAAAACAGGGCGGTCACAATGGCGTATCGGAACAATAGTACCGGGGAGAAAGACCCCAGGACATTCATCGTTTATTGCTACGGTTTTCCGCTCAACCCAACCCGCAGTGTGAAGAGCATTACGCTCCCCGACAGCCCGAATGTCAGGCTGCTCGCGATCACGTTGAGCAACTGAAGCAGTGATTATCCCTCCTGACCCAAATCCCCTGTGCCCAATGCGTCGGGCAGAGGGGGAAAGTCTAATCTCTCAACGTCCTCCTGAGCACTGGACATGGATGAATAGCCCCATTTTTCTAATTTCGACTATCGGCTTTCGTTTCTGTTCTCGTGCTAGAACTTTGCCGCAGTAAGGCAGCCAATTCGGCATGACCCCCATGGTCAGCCCAGTCTGCGGCAGTACCGTCCCACTCCAGATCCCTTACCGTCGCCTGAGAGCCGTTGTCTAAAAGCAACTTCACGAGAGCAGTCGAACCGCGCCATGCTGCGTTGTGAAGCGCCGTCGCTTGTCCTCCGCCGCGCTGTCCGGCAGCTGGAATTATGTCGCCCCTTCCACCCTGTTTGATCAGATATCGCACGATTTCTTCTTGATCCTGAACACACGCGTAAATGAGCGCGACTTCAAGTAAGTCGGAAGTGAACTCTCTTCTCTGAATGATTCCTTCGATTATGTCGAGTCGTCCAAGGCCTGCCGCCTGCGGCAAAGCCATTCTGGCTCCACGCCGGACGAGTTCTCTGGCGGTCTCGATTCCGACATTCCAGAGGGGGTCATCGAGAAGTTTTGGATCGTCTAAATTCAGCGCGTCCTTTGCCCCGGCGTCTTGCAGCAGATTTATCAGTGTCACGGCGACACCGGCTTCTGACGCCTGTTTGCTGGTCAGCAGCAGACCTATGGTCGTCGCTCCGCCTTCTGTGGAGGCGTTAGGGTTCGCGCCATGTTCGAGCAGAGTGCGTGTGACAGCGAGCACATTCGCGGGGATCGGGCAACGGATCGGGTTACCAGCGATATGATGCAGAAGCATTGCTCCTGCAAAGTAACCCTTATCATACCAGTCGCCTGTGCGGCATCGGTAGCGGAGGAGGGAAGGGTGCTTCTCGACCAGTGCCGTCAGAGTGGGTATGTCACCTGTATCTACGGCATTCACTGCGGTACGAAAGAGCAGGTACTGCTTGAGGACAGCCCAGCTCGAAAATCCCCGATCACGCGCGACTACGAGTTGGCAGTCGGCGAGACGGGGATTTCCAGCATCGAGTAGATTCTGGTGTTCCGGATGAAAGCTTTGAAGACGAACGAGAGATTCAGGGTCGGCGGCGCGGGCGAGTTTCAGCAGTTCCTTCGCCTGTGTGCGCAGTTGTTCGAGATCGATGCCTGTGGAGGTGGTCATTGCGGTACCCTTTCCTGGCGCATGTGCGCCCGCCTGTTGTCCGCTAAAAATCAGGCAGAAAAGAGTGACCGATGCGGTGAAGTCGTGTGGGTGATGAGCACGGCTCTTTCCGCGGACACGGACGCGATCCCCTCGCGCTGATAATATTTTACCACGTCTCTAACCTATATGATGAGGGTTTTCGCTTTCTTCCCTGTCGCATCCTACACTATGCAGTTAGGAGATAGAACCAGTGTGCTGCAGAAGTCAGTATCTGATGCGGGATTACTTGAACAACGATAGTGCGATCTCAGCACTCTTCAACGCGGCGGCTTCACGGGCGGATGCCGTGTGTCGAAGCGACTGGCTGATCTCCTGCTTTGCAGACAGCATCGCAGCGATTCGGGATGCCGTCGCCGCTGGATCGAAACCGGTCGAGCTTTCCAGATACGTCTCCAGCCCTAGACCGCGCATCAAACTGTCCACCTTCGGATCGTAAGAAAGTCCATATGCCGGAACAGCCATGCGTGCCGCAAAAATCAGGGCGTGCAGGCGCATCGCCGCGACCGCGTCCATTCTGCCAACGAGACCGAGCACGACTTCCGGTGTGTAACTGCCGCGCAGCACACTATAGTGGGTTTTGTTCGGCAGTACGGCGAGCAGTCCCTCCGCAAAAGCGAGATCGTCGTGAGCGTGCATCGGCAGCAGTACGATATGCGCTCCTGTGCTCAGCGCAGTTTCGATCAGCAGTTCCCTCCAAGAAGACGCCGTTTCATCAACCTGCCCTGCTGCGTTGTTACCGCTCGCTTTGTTACCTACCGCTTTCATATTGGCAGACTTCCACGGACGCAGCGCGAAGCCGATGACAGGTTTGCTGCCGCCGAGTTTATCGGAAAACCCTTCTGCCTGTATCGCAGAATCTATCTCGGCATCTGCGGCAGGTTCGAGCGCGAAGGCGGGATCGGCTGTCACGGCAATGTTCGGATTTGTGACGCCGATCTGAGCCAGCAGCGCCCGCGAAGGCTCGTCGCGAACCGTAAGATAAGCGGCCCGATTGGCGACCATACGAACAAGGTGGCGCGAATGCGGGCGGCGCAGTGGACCGAGACCCTGCGCGTAGAACATCACGGGCTTTTTCATGCCGATCGCGAGCCGTGTTACAAAGAGATAGTAGAGCAGCGACTTGAGACTGGTCGTGTCTTGCAGCAGACTCCCTCCGCCAGACAGCAGCATGTCCGATGCCTGTAAAGTCCGCTTCACCTCCCGTAAATTCATCCTGTCAACCGCCTGCAAGCCGTGCAGCGCAAGAGTCTCAGCAGGATTCTGCGATAGAACAATGAGTTCGACTTTCCGG
Source organism: Chthonomonadales bacterium (assembly GCA_038216735.1). Classification (GTDB taxonomy): domain Bacteria; phylum Armatimonadota; class Chthonomonadetes; order Chthonomonadales; family Chthonomonadaceae; genus JBBQPY01. Next base: position 4,947 of record JBBQPY010000216.1, on the reverse strand, counting down.
TCCGAACGCGCCTCGACAGCACGATTTCCCTCGCTCGGGTTGCCCTCACAGACTTTCGTGAAAGATGCACGAATGCCCGCCAGCACCGCCTCATCGCCGAGATTGCCGCAGCCATAGTAGCCGGAAACTGCAAAGCGCAGAGGGGTCGTCATCGCTCTGTGCGTCCGGACGGTCTTATCGAAGCGCCGACTGGCGCTGGCAGCAGCTTTTCACCGATCAGAAACAGCAGTATTCCAAATCCCGTTCCGATCACGAGACCCAGCCCGTCGCGCCAGAGTGAAGCGATCAGCGGGGTGTGAATGTGGCAGAACGTGTTGAGCAGCGAGACCTGTCCGATACTGCCGATCACGAAGCAGGGCAACGCGAGTCTGCGACGCCCCCGCGCCCACCAGCAGAGCGCGAGTATGAACGCCGGATGCCCGATCAGGAACTCCTTGGTGCGCGGGCGAACGACAAGAAATCGATCGAGAATGGCACGCATTTTGAGCTCGACGCCGGAGACGCCGACGCCTGCGTCATTGCCGGTACGAGCGACGACGAGCAGAAAAGCGGCGAGCGCGACGATACCCAGCAAAAGTATCCCGAACCGCGCCGGTTCGTCCAGGATCGCCTGTACTTTCTCGATTACGCGCTGCCGATAGTGTTTCGCGCTTTCGCCCTGCAGCGCAACGCCTCCGGTGAGCGCAACTATCGCGACGATCAGCATCGGAACACCGTGCTGCGCTTTGATGCCGAGAAACTGGCTGGCGCGCAGCATGAACGGGCGCGACGCGAGCAGCCCGACGACCTCGATGATGCCGAGAGCAGTTACCGCACTCGCGATCGCGATACCGCGCACTGCCTGCGAAATACAGGTTCCGATCGGCAAAACAGGTCCGAGACTCTCTTCATACTCCGACCCCTTATGCTCGAAACCTCTTTTGGAGCGCGGGAAAACCAGCAGGCAGGCAGCGGCGGGGTAAGCGATACCGGCGAGCAGTGCGATCAGACGTCTTCCGGTCTCGCCGCCGAGGACAGCGAGGGCAGCACAAAAGAGGCCGAGTACAATGGCGAGCAAATTCTGATTTGGGATCGAAAGAGGGCAGAGCGCGTTCAACAATAAAATGATTCCTGCCGCCGTTCCGAGACCGATCAGTCCGTAAATGAGTCGTGGCACTTTCGGCTCTGCATAACGCCGTGCGGGGCCGAACTCGTAGCCACCGCCGAGCGCAAATCCATAGTGCGCGATTCCTTTCTGGATTTTAGACAGAAATTCTACGTTCTTGTCGAGCGCGTCGCCTCCGGAGGTCGTCAGCAGCCGAATGTAACAGAAACGGATGTTACGCTCGCGCGCGGCGAGCGTGAAGCGCTCGACCGCCTCGTTCTCGGTAAGCGTCGCCAATTCAGTCGATTGGATCGTATGTACGCGTACATAGTCTCCGTGCAGTGCGGCGCTCAGCGTTTCATCGCCGCGCTGCTTGCCAAATTCGACCGTGCCATACACAAGCCCTGACGGCGTTATAGAAACATCCTCAGCGGCATCCAGTCCGGTATTATTGGCAGGGACGGAGGGCGATTGCGGATCGCGCAGCATCGACGCGACAGTTTTTTCGAGATCACGATACCCGAGTACCTCATCGCCGTTGAAGATCACGAGGCTGGCTCCCTGTGCTTTGAGCCTTTGTAGTGAGGTTTGTGCGCTAGCGATCGTCACTCCTGCGAAATTGCCGATTCGTCCGGCGATTCGCAGCCCCGAGGCAAGTGTAATGCGAACCGCTTCCGGCGGCAATCCCAGCCCGAGCGTACGCAGTGTAGGGTAGTCGAGCGTCACATAGAGTGATTCGTCGGATCGTGGGCGACTACTGTCCAGGCGTTCATTGGAGGATGGCGACAATACAAAAGTCGTGCGGATCATCAGCCCCTGCGCTGCTGGCTGTCCGGTCAGAATGCCTCTGATCGCGAGCGCATCCTTGATTCTGTGCAGGTTGGCAGCGCTGTCGACCTCGACGTTCGTAACTTCCGTTGTCGCTTCCGTTGTCAATCCTGTGCCATCCGCCAGCGGAGTGCGTATGACTTTGACCGCTCCCGTCTGTTCGAGACCCGCAAGCGAATCCTCCGATATCACCAGCGTCGTGACTCCTGCGGCTTGAAAAGAAGCCAGTACGTCAGCAACGGGCTTCTGACTGACCTGAGCCAGTGCGGAAACTTCATTCCATTCGAGCGCGAGTTCGATGCGCCGATTGCCCTCCTCGACGCGCCACCGCTGACGCATCGCGAAAAGCCCCGCCAGCGTTCCAATCACTAGAAATGCGACCGCCAGCGGTGCAAGACGACCTGTTCCTCTAAGCATTTATCGTTGTTATCCTTACGTTGAATCGTAACTGATCACCACTTCCGAGATTTGTTAATGCTCTCACTCTACCGAAGTTTCGGCAGCGTGAGTCGGGTGATGTGGGTGAATGTTTGCATTGAATCGAATGCGGCATTGTGGCACACATGGAGCATAAATCGCCCACATCTGGTATGCCAAGTGCGGGTATAATGAGGCGTCCTGTAAATCAGAATACTCTCCAGGCGAACGCTGATAACAGTTCACCAATATACTTAATTCACGAATACAGATATCAAGGAACCCGATTTTATGAATCCCGATCAGATAATGACAGCCTTCATCGACTCCCACGTGGCGACGATCGAACCGCTCGCCCGTGAGGCCGCGCTCGCGGGGTGGGAACTCCAGACGACGAGCAGCGAGTCCGCCAAAGCGCGGGTCACAGAACTTACCGGACGAATCCGAAAAGTCTACTCCGATCCCGACCAGTATGCCCTGTTGAAAAGCCTGTCTGAAAACCAGTTTGCCGACCCGCGAGTCGCCCGTCAGCACACGCTGCTAATGCGCGAATTCCTTTCCAGCCAGATGACCGATGCTGTGATCGAGGAGATGACCGCGCTCGAAGTCGATATCGAGGAGAGCTACAACACATACCGCGCAACTGTCAATGGCGAACCGGTCAGCGACAACGAAATCGATGATATTCTCATGATCTCCGACGATGTTTCTCTACGCCATGCTGCGTGGACGGGGAGCAAAGGCGTCGGAGCGCACGTTGCCGATCGTGTCCTGACACTGATACGGATGCGAAACCGTGAGGCGCAGAAGCTCGGTTTTGCCAACTACTATGCGATGGGACTCGAGATGCAGGAACTCGACGAGACGCGGCTCTTCGCGATTCTCGACGACCTCGCTCTGCGCAGTGACCCGCTCTGGAATAGCTATCGTTCTGAACTGGATACGGAACTTGCAGCACGCTTCGGCATTCGCGAATCCGAACTTCGCCCCTGGCATCATGCGAACCGATTTTTCCAGTCGCCAGGGAATGGTGAAGCGGATTTGGATCGTTTCTTCGCTCACAAAGATATCGCTGAACTTACAGGGACTTTTTTCGCCGCGATCGGGCTGCCGATCGAAGACCTGCTGCAAAAAGCCGACCTGTACGAGCGTGAAGGGAAATGCCAGCACGCCTTCTGCATGGACGTCGATCGCAAGGGGGACATACGGGTGCTGTGCAACAATCGCCCGAATGAGCGCTGGATGGGCACGACCCTGCACGAATTCGGACACGCCGTCTACGATAAATTCAACGATCCCGAACTTCCATTTCTGCTGCGTGGACCGGCGCATACCCTGACCACCGAATCGATTGCGCTCTATATGGGACGACTCAATAAAGACGCGCGCTGGCTGCGAATCTATGCGGGAGTCGAGGCAGTTGAGGCGGAACGGATCGCGACGATGGCGAAGCGGGAGGTGCGCGATTATCTGCTCGTATTCATGCACTGGTGTCTGGTGATGACCAATTTCGAGCGAGGGATGTACGCCGATCCCGATCAGGATTTGGATGCGCTCTGGTGGTCATTGGTCAAAAAATATCAGAAGATAGAACTGCCGGAGTCGGAGCGTCCGCCACATGCCTGGGCAGCGAAGATCCACCTCGCTTCCGCGCCGGTCTACTATCAAAACTACCAGTTGGGCGAGATGGTCGCGTCCCAACTGCTGCATCATATCGAGACGGTCGTGCTGGAGGGCGAACCTGTTGATGCGTCCGTCACCAGCCCGAAGGTCGGCGCGTATATGATCGATCGGCTTTTCGTGCCTGGCGCGATCCGAAGCTGGGAACAATGGCTCGAGCACGCCACCGGTGAGCCACTGAATCCCGACTATTTCGTCAAGCAGTTGGCTGACGGATAGCGAGTGCAGCCTGCTGGAGTCTCGCGATGGACACCGAAAAAAAGCCGCTGGAAGTCGTGCCTGCCGTAGACCTGACCCGCTACGTTGGGAGATGGTACGAGATCGCCCGACTGCCGATGCGGTTCGAAGAAGACTGCGATAGTGACATCACCGCAACCTATACGCTTCGCGCAGACGGACAAATCCATGTTGCGAACGCGTGCCGGAAAGCGAGCGGCGACTTGAAACGTTCGGAGGGCACAGCACGACTCGCGGACAAAAGTGAGCCGAATTCGAAACTGCAGGTGACTTTTCTCCCGCCATTTCTACAGAAGCTGCCCTTTGTCTGGGCAGATTACTGGATCATAGAACTGGACGCAGACTATCGATGGGCAGCAGTGGGCGAACCCAATCGAAAGTTTTTATGGATTCTCGCACGTACGCCCGAACTCGATAAGGCAGACTATCAGGGCATTTTGGAACGTACGATCAGGCAGGGTTACGACCTCAGCGATCTGATCGTAACGCCCCACACATGTAATGCTCCGAACCTGTAAAGTGGAACGACACACCGAACTCACGTTTCCGGCTATTCGTACGCAAACTAAAGATCGATTGCGAAATAAGGTAATCTGGTTGGCATGATTACCTTAACCAAGCTACGGCGCAAGCCGCGTCACTTCCAAAAGTTCACCGGTCTCACCCTGTGCGAGTATGACCAAGTACTCGCTCAAGTCACG
>JBBQPY010000215.1:0-7904 GCA_038216735.1 Chthonomonadales bacterium | reverse complement strand
TGGCCGCTTCGACACAGGAAAAGGCGGAGGTCGCCGCCAGCAGAAACTGGATGTAGTCAACATCTGAGACTTTCGCCATATTTGCCATGGCAAAGTATGAACCAACTTGCTTGCAGGCGTCAACCGCGTAAGTCCTAATTTATGACACGGCAGAACCATAGGCTATCCCGTGGTAAGGAACACGATCATGTGGAGCCAAACATGTCATTTCGCATCATTGCGGCTCATCACTGCGAAAGCGCTTATATGCTGTCAAGCGCCGACGACGCGGCGGCTTCCATGCTATACTATTTTTGGGAGCGCAAGCTAGGAACAGAACTGAAATACAGTACATAATAAGAGAATCCGCGTCACGCGGCAGCAATGCCCTCATCACAACTTGTATATGAAAAACTGAACCGCTTCGACCGGATATTTCAGGAACCGATTATGGGACTGTGGCAGACAACACAAATACAGGGACAGGTCTGGAAGGCGTGTCGGCAGCTCAACGCTGAGGAGGATGCTGCGCGGTGGCAGGCCGTTGAAGCTTTGCGGGGCTATGGTGAAGCAAGTCTCTCTGCATTGCGTTTCATCCTGAAGCGCACGAGCGCCCCGCGCTCCCGAATCTCCGCAGCGGTCGCGCTGCATCTGCTCGCCGATCCGGCAGGAATGCAAACCCTGAAACAGATGCTGATCAGCGGCCCTGCGGTTCGTGAGGATATCGAAGGCTATACTCTGCCCCCGATGCCGCCTGAACTCGAAGCCGCTTTTCTGCGCATCGGTGCGCCAGATGCGGTGACGGGGCTGATCGAAGCCTGGGATGGCATCCCTAAGACCGCTCGCTACTCCAATGTTCTCGCTGGCATTTGTCATATCTGGGCGGAACTGCGTGACCCGAGAGCGCTCGAACCTCTGATCGCCTCCGCTCCACATGTCCCCGAACTATTTATTAGCACTGTGCCTGCGTTCGGCGAGATGGCTGTCCCGCCTCTGGAACGCATGAGCCGCCATAGCTTTCCACAGTGCCGCAGTATCGCAGTCGCCACGCTGAAAAATATCAAGACCTCACGAAGTTTCAAAACCCTTGTCCCGTTGCTTCGCGACCCAGTTCCCGACGTCCGCGCACTGGTACCGGAAGCATTGGAGACGATCAACCGACCAGGTGCTGTCGACGCAATCAAATGCGCAATCGAAGAGGGATGGAGCAGTGGTCCTGCGATAAAAACACTGGCACTTCTCGGCTGCGACTCTCTTCTCCCCTTTCTGGCAGTCGTCGAGCGCTGGAAACCGCACCCACTGTCACCCCCCGGCGATACGGAGGAGGCGGTGATCGAAGCAGTCGGTGTACTGGGGCACGCCATGCGTCAGCATGAAGTCATGGAGGCAGCAGTCGGGATGTATGGACATGCCCACAGAAGGAATGCCGTAATACACCCGCTGTTCGCCTTACTGCAGCGCAAACCCGGCGTGGAACTCACGACACTGGTCGTACGCGTCATTGGCGAACGCAAGCCTTCGGGTGATCCGCTCGATACGGAAACCCGCGCTGCGCTCGTACCTCTGTTGACTCATCCACTGGGTCAGGTGCGGAATGCAGCCTCCCACTCGCTGCTGCAATTCGGCGATCCCATTGGCAGACAGATGGCGGAATGGCTGGAAGCGGATCTGCCGCGTGGCAGCCTGCTGACCAAAATACACAGTGTCCTGCGGGGTGGTGCGGACGCCGGACTGGTGGCGACGCAGGCGGTGGAACAGGTCGGCAAATGGTTTACGCGCGTCTCGAAGGAGGCGTCAGAACGCAAAAACACTCCGGTCGGAGCCGAAGTGCACCCAAAAGTAGTGCGCGTACCCTCTTACGATCCGCGCCTTCCCGATCTGCTGCGCGAAATGCTCGGCGGTGCGCTCGCAATGATGCACTACTCGACGATGCCAGAACAGATCGAGGAGTTGGTGGCGACATCAGTCGCTGCGGCACGCGGGTTGGGAAGGCTGGAAAGCGGCGCAGGAAGATGTGCTGATGCAGAACTGGTTCGTGCCTTGCACGCCGTAAAATACCTCGACTGGACGCATTTTGCGAGCCGGCCCCTACCTTCCGGCTCTAAAACCGGTGAACCACTCGAGTACGGCCTGCTGCTCCGTGCCGCTGCCGCCGACTCTCTTATCCAGATATTCGGAGCAGACAGTTTTGCTCCGCTTTCCGAGGCACTTCGCAGCGATCAGACAGCAATTGTCGCCTCGGCGATTGCTGCGCTCGGTCGTCTTGGCGATGGACGGGCAGTCTCCCTGCTGCAGGGTGTCATCAGCGCACAGGCACACCCCTGCCAGCAGCAGGCGCAGGAAGCGCTGGCTGCAATCCGTCGTCAAAATCCGGAAATGATGACCCTTCTGCGGGGATCGTCGGCGCACAACGCGCAACCGGAAATGCTGCTGCGTCCCTCCTACAGCGATGTTGGTAGCAGCACGGCGGACCAGCTTCTTCGTCCCGCCGGACAAGAAGACGCCAACTGAGTCCGTAAGAAATCTTGTGAGTGAGTGGAAGTCGAATCTATAATTGGGAGGCAATGGATGGAATATCGTTCTCTGGGACGGACGGGAGTGCAAGTCAGCGCGCTCTGTCTGGGGTGTATGAACTTCGGGGACGCCAACAGCGGCACGAGCGAAGCCGACTCGATACGCATCATTCATCGCGCGATGGATGCGGGCATCAATTTCCTCGATACCGCCGACGTCTACAGCCGTGGGATCAGCGAGACGATTACTGGCAGAGCTCTGGCGGAGGACGGGCGACGCGACAGGGTTTTTCTGGCGACAAAAGTCTTCAATAAAATGGACGACAACGATCCCAACGCCTGGGGCAGTCATCGTTATCATATTATCAAGGGCTGCGAAGACAGCCTGCGGCGTCTCGGTACCGATCACATCGACCTGTACCAGATACACCGACCGAAATCTTCGATCCCGATCGATGAGACATTACGGGCGCTCGACGATCTCGTGAAACAGGGCAAAGTCCGCTATACGGGAACCAGCACATTCGCCGCATGGCAACTCACCGAGTCGCTCTGGGCATCGAAAGAGCTGGGGCTGAATCGGTTCGTCTGCGAGCAGCCGCCGTACAACCTTCTCGACCGGCGCATCGAGCGCGAACTGCTGCCGATGTGCCGCACCTATGGAATCGGGGTGATCCCGTGGGCGCCGATCGCGGGTGGACTTCTGAGTGGTAAATACCGGCTCGGAGCGGAGCGACCAGCGGGCGCACGCTACGAGAAAGGCGCCTTTGCCAACCGTGACAACGATCGCGCTCTCGCCCTCGTCGAGCAGTATATTCCCTTCTGTGAAGCCCGAGATGTGTCTCCTGCACGCTTCGCGCTCGCCTGGTGCCTCGCGCAGACGGGCATCACAAGTCCGATCGTGGGACCGAGAACGATCGAGCAGATGGATGACTATCTGGCCGCGCTCGAGTTCAAAATCACCGACGACGCTACCGCAGAAATCGATAAGATTTTCGAGCCTGGCACGCACGTCAGCAACTACTACAGCGCCGACTTCGGTCCCAACGCTCGCTGGTGATAGAAATACGGCGCAGCACTTCCCTCTCAACGCCCGTAGACAACGGACGATAGGCGCACGCGCTCGAATAGTTTGGCGAGCAGAAGTGCACCGCCAATCGCGACGATCACGTAGAAAACGCCGGATAGCGCGATCAATGCGCCACTTTTCGGATGAAATAGTCGGGCCGCGAGGCTCAGGAAAAACGGGTGCGCGACGTAAATCTGCATCGAATAGCCGCCGAGCCAGGCAAGGGCTCGCGCGGCTTTTGTTTTGCTCAAAGGGTAGGAAATGCACAATAATACTGCAGCCGCAGCCGTGGTGTAGAGCCATTCCGCCGCCTGAAAATAGAAACTGTTGACGTTCTGTTGGGCCATTACCTGCATCGAAAGCGGAAGATACCAGGCGATTCCGACGAGCGCTAGCGGCACGGCAAGCCAGATTCCGCGCCGCAATCTGGCGTGCAGCAGGTTCCTATCAGCGCCCAGCCAGCAGCCGACACCGAGGGCAGGAATGTACCAGAAAATGATGCTGCCAACATACGGGAGGTGCAGATAAAATCGGTTCATTGCGTAGAAAATCAGCGTCAGCGCGGTGATTGCGAGCAGTAAGACTGGCAGCGAAATGCGTTTTCTGAAGAAGAGTGCAACCAAGGGCAGGACGATCGCGACCTGAATCATCAACCCGAGATAATACAGATGCCCGACCGATTTACCGATCGCAAGCAGTATCAGAAGCGATTTTATCGAGGGACGTTCGGCGGTATGGCGAAACATTAAAGCGATATAAAACGCGCTCCAGATCAGATACGGAATCAGTATCCCGTGAACACGTTTGAGCAGGTAGCCTCGCAGAGAGTACGTTTTGAGCAGTTTCGAAATAGAGAGCAGACTTGTCAACAAGAGAAAACCTGGTACGGCATACAGAAGCAATGTGTTTACGACGGCGCAGAGTGTCCACGCTGTCGATCCCTGTGCATAGCGTCCGTTCAACTCACTGAAAACGTGGATCGCCACCGCGCTCAAAATCAGCAAGCCGCGATAGACATCCAGGGTGATGTCTCGGGGCGCTACATTATTGGTAACTGATAGTCTCGCGGGTTGTTCTTGGATTGCTGAGGACATGCGCTCCCATTCGTGATTTACTCGTTTGTTCCCTGCTCGACTTCTCTGTGCGGGAACTTCCCCCTCCCCGAATTCCCTTTTACATGCCGTCAAATCTATCGTATAAAGATTTTTGCCGGAACTGCAAATATTGCTTGACATCGGGTAGGGATTTCGAGTATTCTTTCTTTAGCACTCGCAGGGGTCGAGTGCTAAAATTTGATTTTCAGCGCCTACCCTTGCCAATGATGTCGGGTTGTTATGCAGGCAGATTTGTACGTGTGTCGTGAGGTTTTCGGATGCTCTCTGCGATGACAGAGACACTTTTCAGTTCAGCACCCAGTATTTTAGTGCTCGAGGAGGTACCGCGATGGCATTGAGACCGCTGCGAGACAAAGTCGTTGTCAAGCCCAGTGAAGAAGAGTCGAAGAGTTCGGGCGGAATTTTCCTGCCCGATACCGCCAAGAAAAAGCCGCAGGAAGGCAGCGTAATCGCTGTCGGAACTGGTCGCCTGCTCGATGACGGAACGATCAAACCGCTGACCGTCAAGGTTGGCGACACCGTCGTCTACTCCAAGTACGGCGGCACGGAAGTCACCTTCGAGAGCACGGATTATGTTCTGCTCGACGAAGATCAGATTTTCGCGGTCATCGAGAACTAGAGATTTAAACACGAGGTTGAAACCCCGGTCTAGAGATGCGAAGCCCGCCTTCGCGGGCTGAATTGACGTTCAGCTCAAATCTACAGTGGGATGTTTCCTCATGCTCGACAAACGTTTCAAGATGAAATTTTAAGGAGAATTGTATGGCTGCCAAGCAGTTAAAATTCGATGAAGAGGCGCGACGCGCCCTCGAGCGCGGCGCGAACGCTGTTGCCAACGCCGTCAAAGTCACCCTCGGACCCAAAGGACGCAATGTCGTCCTCGACAAAAAGTACGGATCCCCGACGATCACCAAAGACGGCGTGACTGTCGCCAAAGAGATCGAACTCGAAGACCCCTACGAGAACATGGGCGCGCAGCTCGTCAAAGAAGTCGCCAGCAAGACCAACGATGTTGCCGGTGATGGCACGACGACCGCGACCGTGCTCGCTCAGTCGATCGTCAACGAAGGTCTGCGTTATGTCTCGGCTGGCGGCAACCCGTTGCTCGTCAAAAAAGGCATCGACACCGCCGTCGCCAAAGCGATCGAAGAACTGAAAGTTCTCTCGATCTCGGTTAAGGGCGATAAAGAGAAGGTTGCAAGCGTCGCCTCGATCGCCGGAAACGACCCTGAAATCGGTCAGCTGGTCGCCGACGCGATCGAAAAAGTCGGTCAGGACGGCGTCATCACGGTCGAAGAGAGCAAGAGCCTCCAGACCTATACGGACTTCGTCGACGGTATGCAGTTCGACAAGGGCTATATCTCCCCGTACTTCGTGACGGATCCGGAGCGCATGGAAGCCGTGATCGAGAACCCGTACATCTTGATCTATGAGAAGAAGATTTCGGCAGCTGCCGACCTGATCCCGGTGCTCGAGAAGGTCGCACAGTCGCGCCGACCGGTCGTGATCATCGCAGAAGACGTGGATGGCGATGCGCTCGCGACGCTGGTCGTGAACAAGATTCGCGGCATCATCAACAGCGTGGCGGTCAAGGCGCCGGGCTTTGGCGACCGCCGTAAAGCGATGCTCGAAGACATCGCCGTGCTGACCGCCGGTAAGTTCATCACCGAAGACCTCGGCATCAAGCTGGAAAACACCGACCTGACGTTCCTCGGAACGGCGGAAAAAGTGACTGTCGGCAAGGATGAGACGATCATCATCAACGGCGGCGGCAGCGAAGCCGAAATCATGGGACGCATCAGCCAGATCAAGAGCCAGATCGAGAACACCGACAGCTCCTACGACAAAGAAAAACTGCAGGAGCGACTGGCGAAACTTGCAGGCGGCGTCGCGGTGATCAAGGTCGGCGCGGCAACCGAGACCGAACTCAAAGAGAAGAAGCATCGGTTCGAGGACGCTCTGTCCGCGACCCGTGCGGCAGTCGAAGAGGGTATCGTTCCTGGCGGCGGCGTGACACTGCTTAACGTACAGAGCGCGCTCGATGGTCTGACCGGTACGCCCGATGAGATGCATGGCATCGCAATCGTGCGCCGCGCGCTAGAAGAGCCGCTGCGCCAGATCGCGGAGAACGCCGGTTTCGAGGGCTCCGTCGTGGTCAACAAGGTGAAGACGCTGCCCAAGGGGCATGGCTTCAACGCGGCGACCGAAGAGTACGGCGACATGATCGGTGCAGGCGTCGTCGATCCGGTCAAGGTGACTCGCTCCGCGCTGCAGAACGCGGCATCGATCGCCAGCCTGATCCTGACGACCGAGACTCTGGTCGTCGAGAAGCCAGAGCGCAAGTCCTCCTCGCCTGCGGGCGGTGGCGGCGGCATGGGCGACTACGACATGTAGTTCGCGTAGTTCGCATCGTGAGCGACACAAAAAGCCCCTCTTCCATTTTGGAAAGGGGGGTTTTTTGTGCCTGGGCGAGACCTACAAGATAGGGCATAGTATTATCCAGTTTCTACCTTAGTGTGTCTAATTGAGTTGCAGCAGGTGTATGACTTTGCTAATTATGCGCGCTGCATGCCGGAAAACCAGGCGGGGATAGCGAAGTCCGGTACACGCGAGCGAGCCTGGATATCGGAGAGAGTCGATATGTTTGCTCGGCCCGTCGAATAATTCCGAAACGCGGTTAATTCTAGAAGTGTCGGGCATCTGCAGCTGCTACCGAGTTTTTCCAAGCAGAGGGCGGCAGCGAGACTATCGTGTCATGCTTGCTGACAAGCTCTTTTCCGAGCAGTCCGATCAACCTTCGGTTCTTCGTCACCCTTTTAAGCTCAATGGCTCCTAACGTCAATCCAGCGCGAGCAAAGCCCGGCTGAGCCACAACCAAAAGACAGTCAGGAGACCAGTTTCCCGGTCGCCTGACTGTCTTCCTTTCGCCTGCCAAACTGCCTGCGCACTGTCAGGCCGCTTTGCCTACCTTCGTACTTCCATCAGGCGGCTATGGCAACTTCCGATTCCGTAATGCACAATGACGTCGACTTGTCTGTCGACTCGGCTTCCAGCGTGAACTGCCCGACCAACTCCTGCAAGCGCGCCGCCATACTGCTCAGCTCGCTCGCCGCCGCATTCACCTCCTGAACGCTCGCCGTCTGCTCCTCCACCGCCGCTGACACGTTCTGCGCCGACGCCGATACCTCTTGGGCAGACGCGCTCATCTCCTCCGAACCCGCCGCCGTC
>JBBQPY010000214.1:0-8067 GCA_038216735.1 Chthonomonadales bacterium | reverse complement strand
GTTTGCGAAGGCTTTGTACAGGCTCGACCAGCGGCGCGCAAAGTGCGGTGAGAGCGAGAGTTCGACAAAGGACCGGGCGGGCGTTTCGGTCAGCAGAGCATCGGCGGCGTTCATGAGCGCATCGCCTGCGCGGCGAAAGCATGTATAGAGATCAGCGCGAAAGTCGGATAATGTGTTAGAATCCATTGGGCAAAGCACCTGCGTTTAGTCACCAGAAACTTTACCCGATGGCAATGGTAAAGAGTCACAAATGGCTCTGAACCATTGCCTTTTTATCTAAACGTCAATTAATAATGACAAGGCTTATTATACTTTTCGGCTCAAAAGTATAATAACACTGCTCAAAAGGAAACCTTTATGTCTGAAACCGCCTCGCAGGACGATTATAGTCTGGCAAAGAAGTCGCCTGATACGCCGATCGATGCGCCGACGCTGCCCTACCAGCCGCGCGATCCAAGACGCTATCAACCCGCAATCGGGCTGATCGCCTGCGGTGGAATTACGGAAGCGCACCTCAACGCCTACACGAAAGCCGGCTACAATGTCGTCGCTCTCTGTGACCTGATCGAAGCGCGGGCGAAAAAACGGCAGGAGCAGTTCTATCCGAACGCCGACATATACACCGACTATCGCGAACTGCTCGCGCGTCCGGACATCGAAGTGGTCGACATCGCGACACACCCCGCCGACCGTGTCGCGCCGATCGCTGCCGCACTGCGCGCGAATAAGCACGTTCTCAGCCAGAAGCCGTTCGTCCTCGACCTCGACACCGGTCAGAAACTCGTCGATCTCGCTGCGCAGCAGAACAGAAAACTGGCGGTCAATCAGAACGGGCGCTGGGCGCCCCATTTCAGTTATATTCGACAGGCGGTCAAAGCGGGCTTGATCGGCGACATTATCAGCATTCATCAGGGCGTCCATTGGGATCATAGCTGGACGGTCGGCACACCCTTCGAGAACATTCACGACCTCGTGCTGTACGATTTCGCAATCCACTGGTTCGACTTTTTCAGCCACCTGCTCGGCGACCGAAAACCGACGCGGGTGCAGGCATCCCGCTCGTATGCTGTCGGGCAGAAAGCGCGTCCTCCGCTGCTGGCGCAGGTTCTGATCGAGTTTGAAGGCGGGCAGGGATCGCTCGTTTTCGACGCCGGACTTCCCTATGGCAGCCAGGATACGACCCTCGTCGGCGGCACAAAAGGCACAATTCGGAGCATGGGCAGCAGCCTGTCGGAGCAGCAGGTTACGCTCTACACCGCGGACGGCTGGAGCAGTCCGGCGCTGGAGGGCAATTGGTTCTATGAAGGATTTCACGGCACGATGGGGGAACTTCTCTGCGCGATCGAAGAGGATCGCGAGCCGATCAACAGCGCAAAGGAGAACCTGAACAGCCTCGCGCTCTGCTTTGCCGCCATCGCAAGCGCGAGCGATGGCGAACCGAAAGTTCCAGGACAGATACGCCGTCTCCCCGCCGGTTCCGCTCCCGGCACAGACATACCGTCGCCTTCAGTGATTTGACAGAAGCGCAACCGGTGTTCCACAGGACACAGGATTGAAACCCCGGTATGGCTGTCTAAAGCCGAGCGTCCTTCGGACGCGATGCCTCAATCAACAGTCGGTTCCATTCGGTCTCAGTCCGCGAAGGCGGACTTCGCAATTCCAGACCGGGACTTCAGTCCCGTATTTCAAGCAATTCCAGACCGGGACTTCAGTCCAGTGTGAGAATCTAAACACAACCTTCGTCTATACCATCATACAAGTACCCATGGTACACGCCTGCAAGGAGACATGATCATGATTCTAACGGAAGAACTGGTTACGGACTATCATCGGGACGGCTATCTGCTGGTACCCGACCTGTTCAATCGACGCGAAATTGCCGCGATGATAGCAGAGGTGGAGGGCGGCGAGCGCGTCGGCTCGATGACGCGCGGAAATGAGGATGCCTCTGGCAAACAGGCGAAGCTCGCGATCTGGCACGAACTCGGCAACGACATCTGGGCAGCAGCCTCGACCTGCCCGCGCCTCGTCAACAATGTGCGGGTGCTGCTGGGTGAGGAGACGGCTTTCTTTCATGGCAAAGTGATGCTCAAAGAGGCGCACCAAGGCGGCGCGTGGGAGTGGCATCAGGACTATGGCTACTGGTACAATCAGGGGTTCGTTTTCCCGCGCCTGATCAGCGCGTTCGTCGCTCTCGATCCGGCAACGAAGCAGAACGGCTGCCTGCAGGTGCTGCGCGGCTCGCACAAACTCGGTCGCCTCGAGCATGGCAAAGTTGGCGCGCAGACGGGCGCGGAACCCTCCCGTATCGCACAATTAGAGCCACTGTTCGAGCGTGTCTACTGTGAAATGACGCCCGGTTCGGTGCTGTTCTTTCATTCGAACCTGCTGCATTGCTCCGGCGCCAACGAGTCGGATGCACACCGCCGCTCATTCATCATCTGCTACAATGCGCTCGGCAATCCGCAGCTGACGGAGAAAAAATGGTCCGAGCAGCGTCCCTGCCCGGTCGGCGCCGACGATGCGATCGAGCGTTTCGCCCTCGTGCATGCTTGAGGCTTCTCTCTCATCACCCTCCTAAATCCGTATGCCTCACCCCCGCCCCTCTCTCGAAGATTCGGGAGAGGGGAAATCTGACGTCATCCCCAACCCCCTCACTCCCGATCCCTCCTCACGAAGCTTCGGGAGGAAGGGAAGTAGTCACAATCCGCTGGCATTGCGTCCGAAGGACACTCGGCTTTAGCCAGTCAGACCGGGGTTTCGACCCTGGGAACCTTTAACCAGACAGACCGGGTTTCAACCCTGAGAGCAAATACATCACCCTCAACCTCTCCTTAAACAAAAGCAAAGGTGGGAGAGCGAATGCCATGATTCTTTCTCCCCTCTCTTAGTGAGGAACGAGCGCGGAGGAGCCGGGGCGGTGGGTGAGGTTTCCGTGTAAAAGTGCTTCGCAGCAAGGTAAAATAGGGAAGCCGTGCCATTTTACGCTGAGTATTCGTACATGATAGTGAACGAACTCGATTACCCTAACCTACCCAAGGAATAGATATACGCCGTTATGATCGAATCCACGGAACGCCGGACACGTGATACTGCTGGCAGCAACATCCTGCCAACGCCTTCACAGTCCGGCAAACGCGCCCTGTTCGTCTATATCACCGAAAATATCACCAGCGCGATGCGCGCCCTCTTTCAGAACGGACTGCGGTCCGTACTGACGATCCTCGGCATCGTGATCGGCGTGATGTCGATCGTAACTCTTGTTGCGATTTTGCAGGGCGTGAAAGCGGAGATTCGGCATCAGGTAGAAGGTCTCGGCGCAAATCTCGTGCTGATCGTGCCGAGCAAACTCGATGACAACGGACAGATGAATCCGGCGGCGATGATCGGTATATCGTCCCTGACGCTCAAAGATGTCGATGCGCTCAGCAAGGTCGAGGGAGTCGAAAAAATATCGCCGATCTTTATCATCTCCGGCAGTATCGACCGTGCCAAAAACGATCCATCGGACCCGCGTCCAGCCGCAGAAAAGCAGCCTGCCAATGCCTTCGTCGTCGCGACGAACAAGGCGGGCGTCCAGATGAACCCTACTCCGCTCGCGCAGGGACGCTATTTCGAGGACACGGATGGCAATGTCTGCATCCTCGGTTACAAACCCTACCACGAACTATTCGGAGACGCGCCCTCGCTCGGCAAAACTGTTCTCGTTCAGAATATCGAATGGAAGGTCGTGGGCGTGCTGGCGAAACCGAAGAACGACGGCTCCGTTGGCAGCGCGATGCTCGCCCTCGATACGCTCGTCTATCTCCCGGCAACCACGGTGCATAAACAGATACCCGGCGGGCAGATCAACCGTATCGCATTGCAAACCGACTACAAACATCCGGCAGACAAACTGAACGCGACACTGACCAAAACACTGCTCGCCACGCATAACGGCCGCGAAGAGTTCGGCGTGATCACGCAGGAAAAAGGTCTCGCGCTCGTGATCAAGCTGCTAAATATGGCGCAGTCGCTGCTTGTGCTGATAGCGGGGATTTCGCTGTTCGTTGCGGGCGTTGGCATCATGAACATCATGCTCGTGACGGTCACCGAGCGCACCCGCGAGATCGGTGTTCGCAAGACGGTAGGGGCGCGCCGCTCCGATATTCTCCTCCAATTCCTGACCGAGTCGGTAGTGCTGTCCATCTTCGGTGGCACGATCGGGCTTGCGCTTTCGTGGGTCTTCTGTATTTTGATCGCCCGCTACTCGCCACTGACGCCGATTATCACGCCCGGCGTAATTGTGATGGCGCTGGCGGTCTGCTTCTTTGTCGGCATACTATTCGGAGTCACGCCGGCGATTCGCGCCTCACGCCTGAACCCGATCGATGCCCTCCGCCACGAATAGCCGGACTACAACGTCGTTCTGCCGTGCAGATAAGGTTGTAGGACGGTCGGAATCGCGACGCTGCCGTCCGCCTGCTGGTAGTTTTCCAGTACGCCGATCAGGACGCGAGGCACGCCGAGTCCCGACCCGTTGAGCGTGTGCAAAAACTCCGGCTTTGCACCCGGCTCCGGCCGATAGCGCAGGTTAGTGCGTCGCGCCTGGAAGTCGTGGAAGTTCGAGCATGACGAAACCTCCAGCCACTCCCCGCCCGCCTCTCCCCCGCTCGCGGGCGCATGTATCTCGATATCATAGGTAATCGCCGAAGCGAAGGATTTATCGCCCGTACACTGCAGCAGAATACGGTAGGGAAGTTCTAATCCGCGACAGACGTCCTCCGCGTGATCGATCAGCGTCAGCAGCTCGGCGTCAGAAGTCTGCGGCGTACAGAGCTTTACCATCTCGACCTTATCGAACTGGTGACCGCGTTTGATGCCGCGCACGTCACGACCCGCCGACATCTTCTCACGCCGGAAACAGGGCGTGTACGCGACATAGCTGACCGGCAGCGCGGAGGCGTCCAGTATCTCGTCGCGGTGCAGGTTGGTGACGGGGACCTCGGCGGTCGGTACGAGCCAGAAATCCTCCTCCGCGTCATGATAGAGGTTGTCGGCGAACTTTGGCAGCTGGCCGGTTCCGACGAGGCACTGCTCTTTCACAATGAATGGCGGGTAGACTTCGGTGTAGCCGTGCTTTTCGATGTGCAGGTCGAGCATATAGGCGATCAGGGCGCGCTGGAGGGCGGCTCCGGCGCCTTTCAAGACGTAGAAGCGCGACCCGCTGAGTTTGATGCCGCGCTCGAGGTCGAGGATTCCGAGGTTCGCGCCAATCTCCCAGTGCGGCTTCGGGGTAAAATCGAATGTCCGCAGTTCGCCTTCGGTGCGCGTTACGACATTATCATGCTCGTCTTTTCCGACTGGAACGCGCGCGTCGGGCAGGTTCGGTATGCTCAGCAGCATCGTCTGCAGCTCGAGTTCCAACGCGGCGCGCTGTGCGTCGGTCGCGTTGATCGCATCGCCGAGCCCGCGTAGTTCCGCGCGTTTGGTTTCACGCTCCTCCGGACTGGCTTTGCCCATCGCCTTGTTCACGACATTCAGTTCCGCCTTGCGCGTCTCGGCATCGGTCTTCAAAGCGCGTACACGCTCATCCATTCCGCGCACGCGGTCGACATAATCGGCGTCCTCCCCAATTTTCTCCAGACCGGCTTTGACCACTTCCGGCTGCTCACGAAACAGGCGTAAATCCAGCATACACAAACCTCCCGCTACTAAACTTGTCTTTGATTTGTACACTTGATTGACAAATCGAAACGCTTTTTTGGTGCAGCAATTCAGCCCGCAAACTCAGAGAGCGATCACACCACTACCCTCTTTCGCAACTGGCGAGGAGAGATTGGAAGAATCCACTTCTGTAGTGCGTTCCCACTCTCCGCTCTTGCCTCCGGACTTTTGCTCCAGGCGAATATCGGTGATTATAGCGGCCCTGTCTACCGCTTTGACCATATCGTAGACAGTCAGCGCAGCGACCGAAACGGCGGTCAGCGCCTCCATTTCGACCCCCGTTTTGCCGGTTACGCGCACCGTCGCGCCGATCTCAATGCCTGTATCGACGATCGTCATGTCGAGTGTGACGCTCGTGATCGGCAATGGGTGGCAGAGCGGTATCAGATCGCTTGTACGCTTGGCGGCGAGGATTCCGGCGATACGCGCAGTCCCGAGCACGTCACCCTTGGGCACAGCATTGTCCCGAAGAAGCTGGACAGTTGCCGCATTTAGCACTACTCTGCCAGAGGCGGTGGCTTCGCGCACGCTTTCGGCTTTGGCGGAGACATCTACCATCTGCGCCCTGCCCTGTTCGTCCAGATGTGTCAGTTCCAATGCTGCCTCCCCTACACGACAAAATCCGAGATCAAATCATAATAGAAATGAAAATGCGCAGACAATTTCAACAGCGCTCGTCCCATTGATCGCTGCGCCCTTTCAGTATACCTACCGCCGACGGCTGCTGCGCTTCGAATGCGCTCGATGTCAACATACTCCGCCCTGATCGGGCATAGAGAGACAATACATTGCGATGGTAATGCAAGCTTCCCTCCTTTTCATTAATGATCAAATGGTTCAAAGAGGGAGTCGGGAGTGAGGGGGAGTGGCAGCACGGTGACGGAAAACTTGACTTCTTGGAGGCGCGTCCGGTATGCTGACATCGGAACTATTCCAAGAACTATCTCGCTCCACGTGTGGAGTAAATTCAGGGAGAATTGCTTTAATAATGCTCTCGCCGCGTGAACGACAGGAACAGTGGGAAATCGACATGCTGGCGCCCTGGGCGGCGAAAGCCGCGCTGACCGTCGGAAGAGAACGCCCCGAATACCCCGATCCGGTGCGGACTGCTTACCAGCGTGACCGCGATCGCGTTCTGCACTCGAAAGCGTTTCGCCGCCTCAAACACAAAACGCAAGTGTTCATCGACCCCGAAGAAGACCACTACCGCACCCGCCTCACACACACGCTCGAAGTCGCGCAGATAGCTCGCACGATCGCCCGCGCCCTTCAGCTCAATGAGGATTTAACGGAAGCCATCGCCCTCGCCCACGATCTGGGTCACCCGCCTTTCGGTCATGCTGGCGAAGAGGCGCTCGATGCCGCCTACCGCGAATTCGTCACAGAAGCTGGTTTTCTGCACTACGAGCAGAGCCTGCGGGTCGTGTCGCTGTTAGAACGCGGCACGGGCGAGGGCTACGCCGAACAGCAGAAAGAATCGACTAGAGGACTGGACGCTGCGGACGCCGAAACCCACCCTCAAGCGGCGCCAGGACTGAACCTGACCTGGGAGGTGCGCGATGGCATTGCCCGGCACAGCAAAGGACGCAAGGACTTGACGGACACCTCCGCCGAGACCGCGACGACGCTCGAAGGACAAACCGTACGTATCGCCGACCGGGTCGCCTATATCAATCACGATATCGATGACGCGCTCCGCGCGGGCGTGATCGTACGCGCCGACCTGCCCGCCGAACAGCTTGCAACGCTCGGCAGCACACACTCAGAGCGTATCGCCGGTATGGTGATCGACATCGTGGAGACCAGTGCGGGACGTCCGGTCGTCGAAATGTCGCCCCGAATCGCCGAAGCCACCGACGCCCTCAAAGACTTCATGTTCGCGCGCGTCTACTGGAACGCCGCCACTGGCAACCAGGACCTGCGCAAGTCTCAGCACGTGATCCGCTTCCTGTTTCGTCTCTATATGGAGCAGCCCGAGATGATGACAGGGAACGCTGCACTGCGGGATATGCCGATCACCGAACTCGCACAACTGGTCTGCGACTTTGTCGCCGGAATGACAGATCGCTACGCCGTGTCACGTTTCGAGCAGCATTTCGTCCCACGAAGTATGCGCGGGAGCGATTTCGCTCCGTGACTGGTTGGGCTTCTTCTCGCAGCAGACGGCTGAAAGGAAAGTGTGACCTGAGACAGCGGTACAATTCAGGCACAAAACTGTTTTTGATTGACGTTTAGATAAAAAGGCAATGGTTCAGAGCCATTTGTGACTCTTTACCATTGCCATCGGGTAAAGTTTCTGGTGACTAAACGCAGGAGCTTTGCCCAATGGATTCTAACACATTTTCCGACTTTCGCGCTGAT
>JBBQPY010000213.1:0-8092 GCA_038216735.1 Chthonomonadales bacterium | reverse complement strand
AAGCCGCGCATCATCAGCCTGTTGCTGTTCACGACCCTTGCCGCGCTCTTCATCGCCGCAGACGCACAGCATCCGGTCACTTTCATACTGTTCTGGGCGGTCGCGATCGGCGGTTACATGGCGGCAGGCGCAGCGAATGCGATCAATATGGTGATCGACCGCGATATCGATGGCCGCATGGAGCGCACCGCGAAACGCCCGACTGTCACGCAGTTCATCTCGTCCCGGAATGCGCTGATTTTCGCCACGACCCTGGCCGTCGGCTCGTTTACGATCCTGACCTATTTTGGCGGTCTGCTTTGTGCGCTGATGGCGATGGCGGGACTCGCATTTTATGTCGTGATCTACACGCTGATTCTGAAACGGCGTACCTGGCAGAACATCGTGATCGGCGGCGCTGCGGGCGCGTTTCCGCCTCTCGTCGGCTGGACCGCAGTCACACACAGCATGGGTCCCCTCGCCTGGTATCTGTTCGCGATCATCTTTTTCTGGACACCCGTGCATTTCTGGGCGCTGGCGATACTGCTCAAAGACGATTACACGAAGGCTGGCATTCCAATGCTGCCCTCCGTCAAAGGTGAGCGCGCAACCGTCATCCAGATCGCCGGTTACACAGTTTTGACGGTGGCTGTAACGGTCCTGCCGTTCCTCCAGCACTATGTCAACTGGGTCTACTTTGCGGGCAGTGTACTGCTCAATCTCGGGCTGATCAGCTACAGCGTTCACCTGTACCGGCGTCCGGAACGCCGTGAGGCAATGCACCTTTTTCACTACTCGATGATCTATCTCGCGCTTTTATTTTTAGTGATGGCGATCGATCACAGTCTCTATCGAGTGTGAAAAGACGCTTCCATTTGTCCGGATATGTCTGATTCAGTAACGACGTGGAGTTCTACTGTCGACCTGCCATGGACGACTTCGATTATGAAACAACGGGCTTGCACAATTACCGGTGCTGTGATATAATTACGCACGAATTGAAGCATCTGCCCCACCAGTTTTTATCGTTTTGACCACAGCAGACATTGCCTTACAGCGCTTCGATCTGGCTGTATGGCTTGACAAATAATTCCCGAAACGGCTATTATGTTTCGTTCGCTCGAGGCATGAATATTCTGTAGATATTCCCTCAGAGCAACCGATACAGTTATTGGTCGACCCTTATCGTGAAAAATTGCACAATAGATAATCTATTCTTCTTTTGTGGATTTGCCTGCTGACTTCCCATTGCTTAATTTGCTAATCGCCCGTTCTCTCTGGTAGGAGCGCCATATGGCTCAGATATTTCATCCGGCTGCTAATACACTCGCCCGCCTCGCGCTGGTGTTCTTCGGCTTTGTCGCACCGCTCGGAACGATCGTCGTCGCCAGCGCGATCACACGTTCGTCCGCCAACACGAAAGTTGGCGTTCCCGTCGATCAGCCTGCACCGTTCAGCCACGAGCATCACACAGTCGAACTCGGCATCGACTGCCGCTACTGCCACACCTCCGTAGAAAAGTCGTCGTACGCGGGCGTCCCGCCGACAGAAACGTGTATGTCGTGCCACTCGCAAATCTGGACGAACAGCCCGCTCCTCGAGCCAGTGCGCCAGAGCTACGCAACCGGTCAGCCGCTCGTGTGGAACCAGCTCCACGCTGTCCCAGAGTTCGTTTATTTTCCGCACAACATCCATATCAATCGTGGCGTAAGCTGTAATAACTGCCACGGACCGATCCAGAAAGAGATGCTCGCCTACCGTGGTCAGGCGTTCTTCATGGTATGGTGCCTCAACTGCCACCGCCAGCCGGAGAAGTTTGTTCAGGATCGCGACGATGTCTGGAATCTATATCGGGATATACAGCAATTCGGGTACGCAGTCGATACTGTGCATGATAAGAATGACCCGAATCGCACAGGTCTGACACCGCGTGAAGCCTCCCTGGCACAAGGCAGCTATACTGAGGCGAACTCGAAGGAAGAAGCGCATGGCAAGGAACTGATCGACCAGTATCATGTCAAGAAGGCGCAGTTGACCGACTGCTGGACCTGCCACAGGTAGCAGTAAATCACTTAAAAGTAAATTATTGAAGCTACGAGACTTGATGACGGAATACGACTAAGTCCCGGTCTGGAGCTGCGAAGACCGACACCACGGGCTAACAGCCCGCTCCCTACTGCTCTTTCTTCGCCAGAGCCATAGGAGAAAAAGTGATTTTGCATTCGTCTTTCTGCCTGTGGAGTATGCAATTGGCAGGGATATGAGTTGAGGCGAGAGCGTCCTGGGTGACGCATGATTTTAGCCAGGCAGACTCGGGTTTTAACCCCGGGCAAAAATGTATCGAAGAACAGGTGCTGAGGTTTATGGACACAGAACAGAAGCAAACATTTGATATCGAGGCGCTGCGGACAAAGCTCACATCCACGACCGGACGTCAATACTGGCGTGGTCTGGGCGAACTGGCGGAGAACGAAGAGTTCATTCAGTATCTCGAAGACGAAGTGCCCCAGGCGACTCGTTCGATGGGTATGTACGTCGACCGCCGCCAGTTTCTGACGCTCGCGGGAGCGGGGCTCGCGCTCGCCGGTCTCAGTGGCTGCCGTTTCCAGCCGCAGCGAAAGATCGTTCCCTACGTCAAAATGCCTGAAGACATGACGCTCGGGATCCCGTCCTATTTTGCCACCGCCGTTCCTTCCGTTTCTGGCACTGCACTTGGCGTGATCGCGACGACACGTGAGGGGCGCCCGATCAAGCTGGAAGGCAACCCCGACCATCCCGACAGCCTCGGCAAAACGGACGCCGTCACGCAGTCGCTGCTGATCGGAATGTACGACCCTGATCGCTCGCAGACCGTAATGAACCAGGGCGAAGTCAGCGCATGGAAAGAGTTTTACAGTAAGGCACGAGACGCTTTCTCCCGCCAGCGCACGACGCGCGGTGCTGGTGTCCGTGTTCTGACCGAAACGATCACCTCCCCGACGCTCGCCGCACAGATGAAAGATCTGCTCACGCAGTTTCCAGAAGCGAAATGGATTCAATACGAGCCTGAAGGGCGCGCCAATGTTCGCTCCGGTGCGATCGCCGCTTTCGGGGAGCCGGTCAACACGATCTATAAGTTCGATCAGGCGACGCGTATCTTATCCCTCGACGCAGACTTCCTGCTGACAATGCCCGGTCATGTCCGTTACGCCGGTGACTTCATCAAGGGACGCCGCGTCCGCCGCGACACCAAAGACATCAATCGTCTCTACGTTGTCGAGGGAATGCCGACGATCACCGGAGCGAATGCCGATGAGCGTCTGCCCCTGCGCCCGAGCGAGATCGAAGGCTTCGCTCGCGCCGTTGCGCAGGGTGTCGGCGTCGATGTCGGCGGCGCTCCCGTCCCGGCTTTCAACGGTGACAACGCAAAGTATCTGGCTGCGCTGATCAAAGACCTGAAGGCCGCACCCGCTGGAACGACGCTGATTGTACCAGGCGATTTCCAGCCAGCGCCCGTTCACGCGCTCGCTCATGCGATCAATGCACAGCTCGGTAATGCTGGCAAGACAGTTCTTTATACCGATCCCGTCACAGCCGTTCCCTCCGATCAGCTCGCTGATCTCAAAACGCTCGTCGCCGACATCAGCGCGAGCAAGGTCGATCTGCTGCTGATCCTCGGCGGCAATCCGGTCTATACCGCGCCCGCCGATCTGCGTTTCAGCGAACAGATCGTCAAGGTTCCGTTCAGCATTCACCTTGCTGCTTATGAGGACGAGACTTCGTTTCTCACCAAATGGCATCTCCCGGAAGCCCACTTCATGGAGGCATGGGGCGATATTCGCGCCTATGATGGCACGGTCTCCATAATTCAGCCGATGATCGCGCCGCTCTATGATGGCAGGTCCGCGCATGAAGTGATCTCCGGTCTGATCGAAGAGCCGCGCGAAGGCTACTATATCGTCCGCGACTACTATCGTTCACAGGGCGTCATCAACGAAGACGACTTCAACAAAATCCTGCACGACGGAGTGGTTGCCAACTCCGCCAGCAAGTTGCGCCCGGTAACCTTGAAGACCGGTGCAGCATCTGCCGTCTCACCTGCTATCGCGCGACCTTCCGGTAACACGCTGGAAGTCGTGATCCGACCCGACACGACGATCGGTGATGGGCGCTATGCCAACAACGGCTGGCTGCAGGAGCTGCCCAAGCCGATTCTGAAAACCACCTGGGACAATGTCGCCGTCATCAGCCCGCAGACCGCCGCCGCACTGCATATCCCATACGATACAGAGTCGGCAACGAATACTCCGATGGCGGAACTCACCGTACGCGGCAACAAAATCACCGCTCCAGTCTGGATACTGCCCGGCCATCCGGACGACACCGTGACGCTCACGCTCGGATATGGCCGCGAGCGCGCCGGAAGCGTTGGCTCCGGTATCGGCTACAACGCCTACAATGTAGTGTTCTCTGACACACTATGGAACACGACAGGCACACTCGAAGGCGGAAAAGGCTCCCTGCCGGTAGCTACGACCCAGCACCACTACCTGATGGAGAACCGTGACCTGATTCGCGTCGGCTCGATCGCGCAGTTTACACGCTCCAGCTACGATAAGGAGCGCCTCTCGCCAGACGATCTCGAAGAGCAGGATAAGAACGAAAAGCCCAAATCGAAAGTCGTCGAAGAGCGCCCGAACATCTACAATCTCGACGAATACAAATATCCGAAAGATCCTAACAACGCGATCGAAAAATTTGGCGCATACAGTTGGGGTATGTCAATCGACAACACCGCCTGTATCGGCTGTAACGCCTGCGTGTCCGCCTGCGTCGCTGAAAACAATACGCCGGTCGTTGGCAAGGACGAGGTGCTGCGTGGTCGCGCGATGCACTGGATACGCATCGACACCTACTATGCGAGCGATGCCGCGCAGTCCAACGCCTACTTCAAGAACCCGAAGACCTACTTCATGCCCGTGATGTGTGTCCACTGCGAACAGGCGCCCTGCGAGCCGGTCTGCCCGGTGGCCGCAACCATTCACAGCCATGAAGGGCTGAATATGATGGTCTACAATCGCTGCGTTGGCACCAAATACTGCTCGAACAACTGCCCGTACAAGGTGCGCCGGTTCAACTTCTTCAACTATGCCAACCACCACGATGTGCCGGTGCGCAAGCTGCTGAATAACCCGGAAGTGACTGTTCGGGGCAGAGGCGTGATGGAGAAATGCTCCTACTGCACGCAGCGCATCTCGGTCAAGCGACAGCAGGCGAAGCAGATCGGCGTCGAGATAAAAGATGGCGATCTGGTCACTGCATGTCAGCAGGCATGTCCGACGGACGCGATCGTTTTCGGCAATATCTCCGACGCGAATGCCGCCGTCTCGAAACTCAAGACCGAGCCGCACGATTACTCGCTGCTCGGCGAACTGAACACCCGACCGCGCACGACCTACCTGGCGCGTGTCAATAATCCGAACCCCGAAATCGAGTCGGAAGCGTCGCAGTCTGAAAAAACCAGGGGGGATCAACAGCAACGTGGATAGCACAATCAATACCAACCCACCCGCCCCCGGCAACGACCCGACCGAAGGGCTGATCACCGGAGAACATACGTACGAGACGATCACGGACAAAGTCTCGTCGATCGTAATCAACCAGCGCAAACAGCCGCTCTCGTGGTACGTGATTTTCGGCGGCGCCTTCATCATGCTCAACGTGATGATGGCGACGATCACCCATCTCCTGTTCAAAGGCATCGGAATCTGGGGCATCAATATCCCGTCCGGCTGGGGCTGGGACATCATCAACTTCGTCTGGTGGATCGGTATCGGACACGCCGGAACGCTGATCTCGGCGATCCTGCTGCTGCTGCGGCAGCAGTGGCGCACCTCGATCAACCGGTTTGCCGAGGCGATGACGCTTTTCGCAGTCGCCTGCGCGGGTCTTTATCCGCTGCTGCACACCGGTCGTCCCTGGGTCGCCTACTGGCTGTTCCCCTACCCGAACGTACTCGGAATGTGGCCGCAGTTCCGCAGCCCGCTCGTCTGGGACGTCTTCGCGGTTTCGACCTACGCGACAGTCTCGGCAGTGTTCTGGTTCGTCGGTCTGATCCCCGACCTTGCGACGATGCGCGACCGTGCGACGAATCCGGCTGCGAAAGTGATCTTCGCCTGTCTTTCGCTCGGCTGGCGTGGCTCCGCGCAGCACTGGCAGCGTTATGAAGCCGCTTATCTGATGCTCGCCGGACTCTCAACGCCACTCGTGCTTTCGGTGCACTCGATCGTTAGTTTCGACTTCTCCGTCGGTATCGTTCCGGGGTGGCACACCACGATTTTCCCGCCTTACTTCGTCGCCGGAGCGGTTTATGCGGGCTTCGCAATGGTACTACTGCTCGCGATCCCGACCCGCGCAATCTACGGTCTGAAGGACTTCATTACGATGAAGCACCTCGACTGGATGGCGAAGATCATGCTGACCACCGGGCTGATGGTCTTTTACGGCTATATGGTTGAAGCGTTTTATTCCTGGTACGGCGGTGACCCGGCCGAAATGGATATGATGAAGCACCGGATGTTCGGTCCTTACGGATGGGCGTATTGGATGCTGATCAGTTGTAACGGCGTCGCGCCGCAGTTTCTCTGGTTTCCGAGGGTTCGCCGCAGCATTCCGGCGCTGTTCATTCTGTCGCTGATTGTC
Source organism: Chthonomonadales bacterium (assembly GCA_038216735.1). GTDB lineage: Bacteria > Armatimonadota > Chthonomonadetes > Chthonomonadales > Chthonomonadaceae > JBBQPY01. The sequence goes on along the minus strand of JBBQPY010000213.1, from coordinate 1,432 downwards.
AGCCTGGGTATGTGGCTTGAGCGCTTCGTGATCGTTACCGTCAGCCTGACGCGCACCGCGATTCCGGCGACCTGGGGCTACTATACGCCGACAGTGTTCGACTGGTCGATGTTCCTCGGGACAATGGGACAGTTCCTGTTCTTGTTCTTCCTGTTTATTCGCTTCGTGCCGATGATCGCGATCTTCGAGATGCGGGACCTGCTGCACAAATCGCACCATGACGATACGAATGGTAACGGACACGGCGTGAACGGACATACGGAAGCGCCGCCGATCGGTACGCAGACGACGATTCCAGCGGGCGCGGGAGAGTAACGACTCATCATGATGACAGCAACCACTGGTGCGAGATACAACACACTCTACGGAATCGTCGCCGAATTCGACGAAGCCGAACAGGTCGTACATGCCGCTACAGAAGCGCGCGCCGCAGGCTATCGCAAGATGGATGCCTATACGCCCTTCCCTGTGCATGGTCTGGATGAAGCGCTGGAGTTCCACGATGCACGTGTGCCGTGGGTAGTCTTCCTGATGGGGCTAACGGGATGCTGCTCCGGCTTTGCGCTGCAAGTCTATACATCTCTCGACTATCCCTGGAACGTCGGCGGCCGCCCACTGATCAGCTGGCCGTCGTTCATTCCGGTGACCTATGAGTGTACGATTTTATTCGCGGCCGTCTTCGGAGCGGTGTTCGGGATGCTCGCGCTGAACGGATTTCCGCGCCTGCATCATCCGATCTTCAATGCGCCCCGGTTCGAGCTAGCGACGCAGGACAAGTTCTTCCTTTGCATTGAAGCAGTCGATCCGAAGTTCGACCGTGAGGTGACGGCGCAGTTCCTGAGCGGTCTGGGACCGACCCATGTTTCGGAAGTGGAAAATTGAGGGGAATGCGAGTGAATACAAGCATACTAAAGGGTGTGCGCCGCAAGCTGACGGTCATCGCGGGCTCCGCGATCGGGCTGACCTTGCTGACGGGCTGTCACATGGATATGTGGACTCAGCCGAAGGTCAAGCCGCTGCAGCAAAGCGATTTTTTCGCCGATGGGCAGGCGTCGCGCCCGCGTGTCGAGAACACGATGGATCGTACGCACTTCAGCACCGACTCAGCGCGTTACACCGGCTTTGTCGGAGCCAAGAACGTGGACGAATTTCCGTTCACGATCACCAAAGACGACATGAAGCGCGGTCAGGAGCGGTTCAATATCTTCTGCTCGCCCTGCCATGGCGCCCTTGGCAACGGAAACGGCATGATCGCGATGCGCGGCTTTTCGCTGCGGCGTATGCCCGCCTCCTACCAGACCGACAAGCTGCGCAAAGCGCCAGTCGGACACTTTTACGACGTGATCACGCATGGCTTCGGCACGATGTACTCCTATGCGTCACGCGTCGAACCGGATGATCGTTGGAGAATTGCCGCCTATATCCGCGCTCT
>JBBQPY010000212.1:0-8197 GCA_038216735.1 Chthonomonadales bacterium | reverse complement strand
GGTCACCTTCGTTGCTACTCGCTTTTATGATGCGCTCGAGCAGTGCTTCCGGTTTTTGTGTTGGATAATTTAGGTACTCTCCCGTATTATTTACCGTCTGAAAGCCGATAACATCGTGCCATACGCTAGAAAGTGGTCTGCCTTTAGATGTTTCGAGATAGACGCGCCGCTCAGACTTGTCTGGATTGTAATAAAGTTTATAGGCTTTGCCTGATTCGTCAAACTTATCATATCGTTTTACAGTCCGCTCATCCAAATTCAAAAATTGTTTATTGAATTTAAAACGGTTGGTTTTAGTGTAAAACAGTAAAATATCGTGAGAACGAATCCAGTTATCGACTTGACTCTTGAAACCTGATGCAGTCTCGATTGACCAAATAATTTCACGCTGAAAGCCTTCCATACCAAGCACTTCGTCTAGTACTGCTTTCGCATAATGTCCTACATGATGATCGAGATGGACATAGATTGAGCCATCGTCGGCGAGGAGGTCGCGGAGCAGAACCACCGTGTCGTAAAACCATTTCAGATACGAGTCTAGTCCCTTGCCCCAGGTATCTCGATACGCCTTCTGCTCGATCATGCTCGGCTCTTTTACAAACGAGAGACCGCTGCTGCTTCCCATGACGTTATCGTTATCCGTGGGCGTATAATTTGTGCTTTTCTGGGCATCGGGAATTGTGGTGATGAAAGAGAAGGTCGCGCCGGTGTCGAACGGCGGATCGATATAGATCAGGTTGACTTTGCCCGCGAGTTCCGGCATCAGGGACGGCAGTACATACTTCTTATCGCCCCAGATCAGACGGTTACGCCATTCCGACTCGCGCCCGTCGTGGAATAGGTCGAAGGTACGTTGTCTTGCCTGCGCGGATTCGTTGACGGTCTCGACGGTCTGGAAGGGGAGTGCGATGCGCAACGGGGCGGCTTTGACTTTGCGCTCAGCGTCCAGATATTTGCCGTCCCAAATTAGTTCTGTCATGATGTGTGATTCTGCTCCTGCGGTGTGCGCTCAGAGTTCGACGTCCACTGCGTAAAAACCTGCGGGCAGTCGGGCATTTGTGGATTGTCTGGTTGCATGCTCCGTACCCTGACATAAACCGAAAGCCGTATGCTCTATTCATTCATGCTGAACTGTAAGGGGACGGCATGAATGAATAGAATCCTACGCTCGATGTTAATGCTGGAAGCAGGCGGGAACTTGCTTCTCAGTCGGCAGAGCAAAACACTCCTCTTCTGGCGCGTCACAGAAAAGGTCTCCCTCGTCTTCAGGATTGCCTTCGTCTCCATCGTTCCATTCATTCACGTCCTCGACCGTAGCATTTTGCATGAATGAATACAGCGAAGAGGTTTCGGGAACAGTCAGCAGCGCTGCACCACGCCCGGTGCTGCCTTCAGCACGATGCTTTTCCCCGGTATCATAGAGGTGTCCCGCGCCGATCATTTCCGCTTGCAGACGGCTGAACGTCGGCTGCGTCATCGTTAGATGCTCCGCCAACTGTGCAGCGGTCGCTTTACCGTCGAAGCAGGTTAGGGCTGTGACAACGGCGCGGAACTGCCCCTGCATTTGCATGTCATGCTTTTGCGCTGATGCCCGCTGATCCTGTGCGGCGATCTCTTCCTGTGAGGCAGACCGGAAGCGCAGGGTTTGCGTATCCATGATCACAGTCCCTTCGCCACGAAGCGCGCGTCCGTCCTTCTGGTAAGTCAGCCGAAGGCTTCCATCTGGCAGCAGTTCCTTTTTCTGGATCGAAAGCCACCCGTCAACGTTACTGGTGAACGCGTTCGTACCTGCTATTTCGTCGCCATTGGTTCCCTCCATTTTGCGGTTATGCGAGACGAGCAGGACGCTGCATACCTCTCGGGCGAGATCGCGCAGAGCCCGTATCTTATCTCCGACCTCCGCAGGGTCACTCCACTGTTTAACGCCCAGGGATTCACGCGCCGTGTCCACCACGATGAGAACAGGCTGTATCTTTTTCAGTTCCGCTCTCAGCAAAGCCATACTATGCGGTTCGGACACGATCACGCGCTGAGTGCAGATGTGAAGAGGCAGCGCAGCATTCGTCTTATGTCCACGCTGCAGAAGGCGGGTAGCGATCTCGTAATTGCCGTCTTCCATACCGAGATAGACGACTGCTCCCGAGCGATTGACCTGATGCGCGCCGAAGACCGGCTGACCCCCTGCGACGGCTTCGAGTATATCGAGCGCCATGAAACTCTTAGCGTGTTTTGGTTTGCCGCTGATGAGGATCAGCGAATTCTCAGGTATCAGGTCTTCGACGAGCATCGGAGGGGGCGTTCCAATCTCAGACAGGAATGTCCCGAGAGAACGGATTTCGATTGCGGGTACGATGATCTCACGTTCACTCTGCATCAGTGACGCCTGCAAACTGACATTGAGCGCTCCATGCCGCTCGTTGAGGACTTGCAGTATTTCAGACAGGTCGGTTGGTTCGGACTCTTTCAATGCGGCGTTAAGTTCTAGTGTCAAGCCCATTTTATGATGCTCCTCAGTTCGTCAGTAGTTATTGGTTGAGTGCCTGGCGATGCCTGCGCTTTCATTTCAAGCAGTTGTAAAGCGATCGCAGGGGCAAGTTTCAAGTCTCGAATGAACCAAGCAGCGGCTTTGACCAAATCGTTATGCCGGTTCCCCTCCAGAGAGGGCTTCTGTGCAAAGCGTATCAGCCGGGCAGGTGTATCGTGAGACATTGGGTTGGTGTCGTAGCGAGGGACAGGTCGGGCAGGAAGCGACGGTAGAAAACTGCGCCACCAGACTAGCATTCTAGGAATTGTGAGAGGCGGGGGAAGCAGCGCTACTGGACGTGGATCGGTTTCTGACTTGCGGTTGAATGTGCCGGGTATCCGTAAGATGCTGGCGACCTCGGCACGAGAAGGATCAGCATGAGGAGCGGGAGTTTTGCCGCCGATGTGCAGACATAGGCGCTGGAGCAGCGATTTGAAGCGGTTACGAGTGTCCTCGTCGAGGAGGTCGATAGTTTCGTCAAGTTGCCAATAGAGATGTAGCCCGTTACCAGATACCACTGTGAGCGTAGGAGGGAGTAGTCCTCGTATCTGCGCCGCGTGTAATAAGTCTCTCGCACCTTTGACTCCCGTCTCGCCGCCGTCAACATCACACCAGAGCCAGCGGGTTGCGCAGACGTCAGACGCTTTGCCACCGTCACGGATTCGGGGCAGGACGCCACAGTACATCTCGTAACGTCCCTGACAGTCCAGCACGTATCGGGCAGCGGCTTCGATCCCTGCGGGTGTGAGCGGAAACCATCTACGCTTGCCTGTTCTGAATTGCCAGTTGGGCGGTGCGTTACCATCGGGGTATTGGGTCTTCTCCAGCCACTTCGGGAATGCAGAACGGATTTCGAGGCGCAAGTCGGTGTTGTTGGCATAACCGCTGAAGAGGGTTAAGAGGAAGGAGTGTATTGACAGCGGGTCCTCAGATTGCAGCGGACTTGCACGTGCGGGACCTAGCAGATCGGCGCGGGCGATGCTGTAGTACGGTTCGTGTCGATTATCCATCCAATTCCACCCGGATACATTTGCGTGAGGGACAGGCGGACATACGTACAGGCAGTCTGGTGTATCGAAGGCGACGAGAACATAGAAATCACAGGGACGACGCGGATCGTGGTGTTGCCGTACGCTTATGCTAAGGAATCCCTTACCGGGCGGGCTGCACTTGATTTCATAGCGCGTACCGCCGAGTGTGAAGTCCGCCTCGGTAACAGCACGACGAGCAAGCAGGATATACTGAGGGTTTAGACCATGCGCTTCAAGATAGTCGTATACTGCGATTTCAGCCAGCGTTCCGTAATAGCAGGCATCATAATTTGCCTGCGGGGTTCCGATGCTGGTGCTGGCGGCAGCAAACATCTTCCCGCGCTGGCGTCCTGTTGCGATTTCTCCTGCGCGCTTCTTTTGTTCCTGTGTCACAGTCAGCGTGAGGCGGCGAGGCAGTATGGTGGCGAGTGTCATTCGTCACCTTCTTGCACGATGGCCGGATGCTCCGGGGTGCGGCGTTCCTGCTCAATCTGGTGCGCGTCTTTGCTGCTGTTTATGGCGGGTGTGTTGTGATCAAGTGCTTCTGTCACGTATCGCACGAGATCGGGGGCATCGCTGGCGGCGATGATTCGCGCTTCACAAATGGTCTTACCTTCGTAGAGCGCAATGAAACGGTGTGGTGATGGCATGAAGAAGCCCTCCTTCTGCTATCAAGCAGTGGCGGAGGGCAAAGTGTTAATGCCATTTTCAAGTTTTTGTAAATTATTTTTCCAGCGAGGCGTTCTGCCTGATCAGTTGGAATAGTTGCATTCGGATTTGCCTGACGAGATTTTCTGTCCACCCGAGAAGGCGAGCCGCATCAGCATTGCCTCCATGTTCAACAAGGTGAGGTTGTTGGCATATCAAATCGAAATATTCTCGTTTTTGCCCGGAGGCCGGAACGTAGCGGCTAAGTTGTTCGAAGACAATTTTTTCCTCAACTGCTCGGATTGGGTCGATTGCACGCTGCTCCTCTGCTCGTATAAATCGCTCTGCGAAGAGTGGTCGACCGCCATCGTCTACTGTGCTCGTTTCCATGAGCGCTTTGAGTGCTCGGGACTCGAGCGTATAGAAACTTTCGGAGATGAGAATAGGCGTCAGCGAGACGAGTTCCTTCACTAGAGTTGAGTAGGTATCGCTCTGACCGGCGCGGGATGCTTGGATTAGGACTTTGGCTAACCTGCCATCGGGTCGTGAGAGCATGTCGTGTAGGAACCCACCGAGGATTGTCGGTGCTGGGGAACTCTTGCTCTTTCCTACTTGCAGGAGGTTGCGGGCTATACTGTCAGTAGCATACGGCCAAAACTCGATCGAGAAGGTATGAATCTTAGCGTCTATCTTGGTTAGCATCTCAACTGGCGTAAGGGGCGGATCGCCTTTTTTTTGACGTAGCCGATTGAGACGCCTGCATCCCCACAGATACTTCGTAACGATTCGTCGCCGGCCAGCGAGAAAAACAAATAGTGTTACAGCAACAAAGACGGCTTCGCTCTCTTTTCCATACAGTGCCACCGATTGACGTAGCAGAACGCCCGCCTGGCGATACCGGGCTTTCACTTCTCGCCTGAACGACTTCAGCGTATCTAGCGCGTATCTCTCATCGTATTTCCAATTGTCCTCTTTTTCGATCTTTTTGATAGTATTGTTGTAGTCCTTCCACTTTTTGCTGTAATGCACTATCGAGTTCTGATAGTCCTTATGTCTGGCGCTGCCTGAAGGAACACCTTCTTTGGCGAATTCGCAAGCATGTTTGAGTAGACTTGTAAAGTGGACAACGTATTCTTTCAACTCCATGACGTGGCACTCCTGTTGCGGGTTAACGCCGGAGTCCAAGCAGGGTATACTGAGTTTGTCAAGTCTCAGAATCTGGCTTCGGTCGGCGCGAAATAATGGGCAGGGTCTCCGTTGGTCGCGGAAGTCCTGCCCATTAGTCTACCTGTTTCCGAACCATTAGCGAGCAATACGGCGCGAACGGCGCTCATGTACGTCAGCCGCGCTCCGTGTCGCCTCCCGTTGCTTTGGCGGTACAACGGTCGGTAATTCGGCGAGATGTGCGGTCTGCTTCGCTGCTTGTTCGGACAGATGCAAGTAGATTGCCGTTGTGCTCATCTGTGCGTGTCCCAGTGCAGCCTGTATGCTCTTGATGTCCGCGCCGTTCCGCATCAGGCGGGTTGCGTAGTTGTGCCTGAGCGAATGCGGCTTGATGTTGTCGTGATCGGCAAGTCCAGCGATCGCCTTGACCTGTTCCAGCATCGAGACGAGTCCGCATTCGTACACACGACGGCTTCTATCCCGCGCCCACAGGAAACCATGTTTGCAGTCCTTCGGGCGGAATGCGAACCATTCACGCAGGGCTGATCGGCACGACTCGCCGATGTACACGGTGCGGCTTTTGCTCCCCTTACCGGAACGTACCAGAATGCTGCCCTCACTCAGATTTACATCGCTGACGTACAGGCAGAGCAGTTCTTCGCGCCTCAGTCCCGAAAAGACGAGAACGGAAATCACGGCTCGGGAAAAGGCAACGTCTTTTGGATTGCTCTGGCGTTCACACGCGGCGAGCAGTTGACTGACCTCTTCATCGGTGACGAGCAGACGTTGTGCGGCGTCCTTCTTCGGCATCGTCAGCGCTTTTGCCGGGTTTGCAGCCAGGAATTTGTTCTCGACCAGAAACGCGCCCAGCCCGATGATCGGGTGGAAGTAGCCGCGAATGGTACGCGGACGCAGGTTGCGTCCTGACAGGGCATAGAGAAAGCGACGAAGGGTAGTGACGTTGAAATCGTCGAGCATCGGTTCCGGGTAGCCGTTTGCTTTCAGCCATACGGACAAATGGTGCAGATGATTGGCATAGCCCGTGACTGTGGTTTTGCGAGCAAGTCGCCGTTCGTGTGTGATGCAGTTGATATAGTCTTGCACCGCTTCTTGAAATAGCATCGAATAGGTTCCCTCCATGTGTTCTGGTAGGGGAACAAGAGGGTGAGAGCATCTGCCTGCCTCTCATGCTAGTGAGAGTCGTTTGCTGTGCCATCCTCGAAGGTAAATGAGTAGTCAAACGTCTGCTTTTTTCAATGGCAGAGCGCCCGGCTCATAACTGGTTGGTTGCAGGTTCGAGCCCTGCTGGGCCCATCTGGTTTTTCGTTCAGACAGAATCGAAATCGCCCCGGCATTCAGTATAGTTGCTGAATGCCGGGGCGATTTGCTGACTGCCAGCGGAATAAGGGAGCAGTAAGCAGCACTCCTATAACTGCTGAGAAATAATTCTTTACAGGCTCCTCGAGGGCGGGAACCACGGCATTTCTTTCGCGACCGCCGCCTCGGGATGCACTGTGTGGATTATCGACTTGTGCTCATCACAGATCAGAAACGCGGCAGGATTCTCGCGCTCGTAGCGCTCGTCCTGATAATACTCCATATAGCGAACTGTAGGGGGAGGACTGAGGGCTATTTTCAACGCCGGAAGATCGATCAGACACTTCGCAGAAACATTCGTTAGATGTCGACGAGCATCTATCCCGGCTCGGCGCATTGCCCGCTCGATCGGCTGGAGGTGCTCACAGCTTACAGCGATTTCATGATTTTCATAGTAAGCGATATTCTGATCCGACCAGTCCTCTCCACGTTTGACGAGCGGGGCGTATTGGGCACGCGCGGGATCTGCTGCCAGTTCCTCAACGCGTCTCCTCTGCTCCTCGACGCGAGCTTTTGATGCCAACTGTGCATTGATCCGTCCTTGCGCGACGACCTCGGCGGACCATTCATTTCCACTCTGTGAGACGGCAGCGGATTTTGGCTGTCTCAGATCAGTAGTCGAATTGGTGGTGTATCCTGGGTTACGGCGGTCCGAGGCTGCTCTGCCTCCGATCCTGATCAATATCACCGTGCTGGCGATTGCGGCGACAAGGATTACAAAGGCTGCAGCGGCAGTCAGTGCAGTGCTGGCAATGACCGCTGGCTGTGGCTCATGATGGACAATGAATCCGACTTTGAGCGTCAAAAAGAAACCGGCGGCGACACTCACCATAACGCCGAACAGATTGAGCAGAGGCGAAGACTTACAAGGATTTGGTCTCAAGTTTCTGGTTTCCGGGACAAACGACCCTGCAAATAGTGCCTGCGTCTCGGCGTTTAGCAGTGTCCAGAAACCATACACTCCGATCGCAGTACCAACGGGCAGCATCGGCAGGAGTATCGCGGAGAAAATCAATAGGATCATTCTTGCCCAGTTCCGCCTGTATAGGAGACCGACACCGCTTATCAACCCGGGCGCCAGTCCGAGACAGGCGAAAACCAACACCGGCGGGCCGAGGAACTGTAGCCCTGTTTGACTTCGGACGCTTGAATCCAACCAGAGCGACACACAGAGCGTCATTGAGAGGGCGATTCCTATCGCAGACATCACGATGTATAGCCAGCCGATAATCAGAATGTGTTTTTTCAATTTTTGTCTCTCGGAACCCGACTGATGACTCACCCGAGCGCATAGTTTCACGTTCGTCGCGGGTGTCAGAATTAGTTGGACCTGCGAACGTGCTTGCACCGGGATCCGCAATTGTCCTACGCGATTCGCGGCAGGGTTCGTGTTCTGTTTTCAGTGCATGCCAATATACCCGATATTAACGTGTGCAGATCCTTGCCAGAATTT
>JBBQPY010000211.1:0-8293 GCA_038216735.1 Chthonomonadales bacterium | reverse complement strand
GTTTTGAACCGAATGACCGATTTTTTGGTGACATTTCAGTCACGTAAATTTCCAGAGTGGCCGCACAGGGCATTGTAGAGGCCCATTTTCGTTGCAACTTGTCTATGTCGGTTATGTCTTATTTCGCAATCGATCTTAAGTGGTGCATCCGGTAAATATGATATACTTTGTGCATGGCTATCAAACTTCGCCCGCTCACCGCTGCGGAAACAACGACTATCGCGCGCCTCGCCCACTCGCGTACGGCTCCTGTACGGCAAGTGCAACGCGCCCAGATCGTCTGGCTCTCTCGACAGGGACACAGCGTGCCCGCTGTGGCTACCCGCCTGGGCCTGCATTCACAGACCGTCCGCGATTGGCTCAAACGCTTCAACAAAGACGGTCTGAGCGGTCTCGAGGACTTGCCGCGTGGAGGCAAGCCGCCGACCTATACGCCCGAACAGCGCGCCGAGGTGATCGCGCTGACGCTTACCAACCCGCAGACACTCGCCTTGCCCTTTGCCTGCTGGACGCTCGATAGACTGGTGGCGTACCTGCACGAGCACAAACAGATTACGATCCAACGCAGCCGCATCAGCGAACTCTTGATCGAAGAAGGCTTGCGCTGGCGACAACACGAGACCTGGTTCGGCGAACGCGTCGACCCCAAGTTCGCCGAAAAAAGGGGCGCATCGAAACGCTCTACACCGCGCCTCCCGAAGGCAGCGTCGTGATCTGCCTGGACGAGATGGGACCCGAAAGCGCCAAAACGTACCCCGGCAAGAAATGGGTTCGTGCCGTGCCCGCAGCGCCGGAGCAGCCTGCCGAGCGTGCAAAGCAGGAAGCCGACTAGGGCCGGCGCGGCTATGGCTCTGTGTTCGGCGCGTTTCGGCAGGCGACGGGCGAGGCGCTTACCCATACCTACCCAGGACGTACCCTTGCTAACTGGACCGACTTTCTCGGGCAGGTCGAAGCCTGGCTGCCAGCAGATTGTCAACGAGTATACGCTCTCCTGGACAACCTGAATACGCATCGTGCTGCGGATGTGCTGCTGTTTTGCCTTGCACATCCGCGCTGGTAGTTCGTGTTTCAGCCGGTCTACGCCGCGTATCTGAACCTGATCGAACCCTGGTGGAAAGTGCTGCGTTCTCTGGCTCTCAAAGGCAAACGCTTCGAGAGCTGGGAGCAGATCGAGCAGGCAGTGGAGCAAGCCACGGCTTACTGGAACCAGCACAAGCATCCGTTCGTGTGGGGCAGGCGCCGCCGTCACAAAGCCAAGCGCAAGCCGAGTTTAGCCGCGATGCCTGCCCCAGCTTAAAAGCGCGAGGCACTAACCGGATGCACCACTAAGCGGGCCGTTGGACTAAATTCGTAGTTTTTCAAGATGTAGAATCTATGAACTTTGGCCGTCGATCTACTTAGGTATCGGAGGTGCCAGTGATAGATACGTTCGATAACGAGTAGCGTGTTCAGGAAATGCCCTTGTTGAACTGAGGCTCCCACAGCGATTCGGCAGCGTGAAATTGGGGAGTCGGGCTTCCGTGTCGAACGATTGCTGGGGCTGGAGCTTCACAAATCGTTTGAGGAGATAACGGGTAACAAGGCCATTCGCTCCGGTGGAATCGGTATAACCGCTCAGTGGAGAGAAATGCGCGGTGATGCCACTCCGGGGTGAAACTCTGTTCGATAGGGCGACTGCCGCAAGCACGATGCGCTTCCAACAGGAAACGCCCCTCGATATGCTTTAGAACATCAAAGACATTGGTATGGATTTCAATAATCATGGGTGGGCATCCGGAACAATGTGAGCGCGTTCCGGGCGCAGGTGTTTGCGCAGTTCCCGTTGATATTCCTGCTTCTGCGCTTCCTCTCCGGAGGGTAGCCCGATGGTCACACTATCGGCAGTGAAGGTAAAGACAAGGTTCTTGCGCGGTTGGTCGTCAACATTGACCGACGCACCATGAATCGCCGCTGTTGTCAAAACACTGACCTGTCCGGCGCGGGCAATCAGCGGAATCGGGTCGGCGGTGGTGAGCGATGGCAGTTTTTCCAGCGGCACGGGAGCAATCCGTGGTCGGTCGCCGTCCGAGCCGGGGTAGTTTTCGTTGTGGGCGGCGATGACACGATGGCTTCCGGGACGCACCATCATCGGGGCACGCTTCTCATTTACATCGGTGAGCCAGAGGAAGAAACTGCACAGGATGTTCTTCGGGACGGTGTGGAAATCCCGCGTGCGATACTGCATATCCACGTGTTGCCAGAAACTAAACGTTTTGTTGGGTTCCGGGTAGGCGGTCAGAATCGCAGTTTGGAAGAAGTGGACATTTTGAGCCTGAAGCACCTGCTTGGCGATCTCCTCAAAAAACGGATGCTGGATAATATCGACAATCGCCTGGTCGTAGTAACTACACGTCAGGCTCGGGCGCGGGTTCCCGTTCTGAAAGGGGAGCAGTCGGTCAAAAGCGTCACAGGTAGCGGCAATCTCATCCGGTGTCAAGGGCGTATCTATCGTTACCGCGCCCTGCTCGTCGAACTGCTGAACTTGAGCGTCCGTCATCATTATTTTTTGTCCTCCTGTGTTGCTCGCATTCGGTGTACTGCCTCGCGCCAGACGTAGTCTGCGGGCACGGGGAAATTGTCGTGCAGGGTCGCGCGGGGGACCGTTGGTGTGTAACAGCCGATGTGCCAAGCCGCCGCACAATAAAAGGCGACGTCACCTGCTTCCAGAATAACCTGCTTTGCTCGCGGCATACTGCGGGCATAGGCGAGACAGACGGCTTCGCGTTCGTCGGAACACATTTCGGGGGAGAATGCTGGGGGCGACGCGGGAATTGTGCCCATCGCAGCGACTTCCTCTGGCGTGTCCTTGCGCTCATGACTTCCCGGCACCACCCAGAGAGAAGCATCGTCATGCAGGGCAGCGTTAAACTGATTGAACCCCCCGAGGGTACGCGCCGTTTTGAAGAACAACTCCATGTCGGGATGCGGAACATGGTGCGCCCAGTCGCGGTGCCAGTTCGTGCACCATGCCTGATCAGCGGGTTCGAAGAAAACCCCCATGTTGTTCGACACCTCGTACTCTGAACCGAGAATCTGTTCACGCGCCTCGTGTAATGCGAGCAAATTCAGGAAGTCACGGAAGGGGTGCGGGTTCAACGCCTCGTAAGCGAAGACTGGTTGAAGACGTTGCGTCTGACCCCCGTGTTGCTGCCGGGCGATTTCCCGTGCCTTGTCGGTCTCGGTGCGAAGTTCCGTTAGCAGGGCAGGCGGAATCATTCCCCGCAGAATCGTTAAACCCGTTTCGACAAACTCTTCACGGCGCGTATTGCTCTGTTTTAATATCATGGTCATGACCTGCCCTCAGTATTTTAGTCCGGTCGGAAAGTGAGTCTGCGTCTGGTCTGCTGCAAATACCAACAGCATCTGCCCGGAATGACCTTCCTGCGGATTGATATGCCACTCGCGCTGGAAGTCCAGCGGAGTGCGATACCGCAGACTGCTATGGGGTCGCTCCTCATGGTACTCGCTGCGCCAGGCGGCTATGGGCACCTGCGCATCCAAAAGCGACAAAAAGACCTGCTGATTGCAGAACTCCTCACGGAACCTGCCGTCGAAACGCCCCCCTATCTATTCTGCCACGGCTTGCCCTTCTCGATGGAAGCGGTCCTGGTCCCTTGCTCCTTGAGCCACATTCACAGCGTCTGCTCCACGACGTCCCGCCCGTTGTCACTCTGGAGATACGAGCGCGCCATGTTCCCGAAACAGCTTCGTAAGTACGCTCTTGACCTTGCTCGTATTCTGGCGTTTACATGGATCGCCAGGCACTCGCGCGTGAGCGCATCCACCACGATCAAGATGCGTAACTTAACCCGAGTATCGGGCTTAAAGGAGCATTTGCGCTTGAAGTACAATGGAGTTACTGCACTTCACCTGCTTTGAGGGGCCACTATCATGAGCAGTATACACACTATCGATGATGCTTTACTCGTACCTACCTTTTTGTAAGCGATACCCTCGCGACCAACCCCGACCAGGCAAACTGGCGAAATTTCAACACTGCCGAGCCTGAATTTACCGATGCCGAAGTACGCACAATCGGGCTCTTGCAGAGGTGCCTGGGGTGCGCTCCCTCCGGATCGTCAGGATAGACTTGCTGGAGGAACATCTCGATGACCCAGGTCAGATCTGCAGGGCTGACAAGTTGAATTTCAGGATTGCCTCCTCCTTCTCATACCCTACCTTTTACGTCTTCGCGCTGACAAACTGCGCTCTGATACCTATACTCAATGGTACCGCGTACGCGAAGTTAAGGGAAGGTTTCAATAGCGAAAGATTCGTGCTGGGTGATGCGTCCGGTCATCGCCAGCATGGACCTGACAAGGTGGGCGAGTGGGCGGCAAGTCGTTTGGGACAGGACTGCCTGCTAGCGCAGCAAAATGGGTAGAATATCGGGCATGGGGTTTCGGGTCTCGCGAGTTGCGTGGTTGGCTCCTACAACTTCGATTCGAAAGCCCTCTTCTCATTCTTGATTCGTCACAGTTTTGGCGAAAGTATTGCAGGTGGGGTGAAAATGTTACACGAGCGCACGCGCAGGCTGTTCTGCGGTATATTGTTCGTTTGTCTGCTGTCGGTCAGAGGAATCGCTCTGCGTGCTGATGTCGCCACGTCCGGATTAATCCCGCATGACTTACGTTGCGATGACACGCAGCTGCCTCTCGGTCTGGACGATCCGCAACCGCGCTTGAGCTGGAAGTTGTGGCCGGGGAAAACGCGCCGGGTCAGATGGGAACTCAAGGCGCGTGCCCGGTGGCAAACCGCATATCAGGTACTGGCGGCGACAAGTGCGCAGCGGCTTCGGGCAAACCTTGGAGATCTCTGGGACAGCGGTAAGAGACGCGCCGATCGTCTGCCCTATGTGACCTATGGCGGCAAGCCGTTGCATTCGCGACAGCGCGTGTTTTGGAAGGTACGAACCTGGGATGAGAACGACGTGTCGTCCCCCTGGAGCAGCGCCTCCTCCGGGCCGCAAACCTGGGAAATGGGGCTGCTGCACGTCGGCGACTGGATGGGCAAGTGGATCACCTCTCTCGTAATGCCGCCCAAAACAGAGCGCGAGATGTTCGCTCCGTGCCCCGCGCCCCTCTTCCGCCGGGAGTTTGTGATCGACCGGCCCTTCGTAGCGGCCCGCGTCTACATCTCGGGATTGGGCTACGATGAGCTTTATCTGAACGGCGCAAAAATCGGCGATCATGTGCTGGATCCCGGTTGGACCGATTATTCCCGGCGCGCACTCTATGTCACCTACGATGTCACGAACCAGGTGCGCCTGGGACATAATGCGCTGGGCATTATGCTCGGCAACGGCTGGTACAATCCGCTGCCGTTGCGCATGTGGGGCCAGCTCGACTTGCGGAAGCATCTGACGACCGGGCAGCCGCGCCTGATCGCGCAGCTTGAGATCACGTATCGGACCGGCGCACGGCAAACGGTCGTGACAGACGGGACCTGGAAGTGTCATGACGGCCCCATCTTGAACAACAGCGTCTATCTCGGTGAGGTGTACGATGCCCGACGCGAACTATCAGGGTGGAATCTGTCCGGTCTGGATGATCGGGATTGGCAGCCGGTGCGCCTGGCAACGGAGCCAGTCGGGCCGCTATGCGCGCAGACCGTGCCGCCTATACGGATCACGAAGACGCTGCGTCCGGTGAAGATCACATCTCCGAAAGAGGGCATTGTTATCGTCGACATGGGGCAGAATTTTGCGGGTTGGGTGCGGCTGCGCGTGCGCGGCCCTGCCGGTCGGCGAGTTACGCTGCGTTATGGCGAACTGCTGTATACGGATGGTACGCTCAACCCGATGACATCCGTTGCCGGACAGATTAAGGAGCAGTATGTGGAGGCTGGCAGCTATGCTCCTGCCACCGCCTGGCAGTCAGACACCTATATACTCAAAGGAGATGGCGAAGAGGTCTACACACCGCGATTCACCTTCCATGGTTTTCGCTACGTGGAGATCACCGGCTTTCCAGGTACCCCGACGGCGGATTCCCTGACGGGCTTGCGTCTCAACTCGGATGTGGAGCCAGTCGGCTCTTTCGTTTGCAGCAATCAGACCTATAACCGTATTCAGGAGATCACGCGCTGGACGGAGCAGAGCAACCTGTTCAGTGTACAGTCGGACTGTCCGCACCGTGAGAAGTTCGGCTATGGCGGCGACATCGTGGCGACAAATGAGATGGCGATACTCAACTACGATATGTCGCGCTTCTATGCCAAGACGATCCAGGACTACGCCGATACCGCGCGGCCTAACGGCGGATTTACCGAGACCGCTCCGTTTGTCGGCATTGCCGACGCAGGGCTGGGTGGGGATGCTGGCCCGGTCGAGTGGGGCACGGCGCATCCGTTGCTGCTGAATCAGCTCTATCGTTACTACGGCAATCGCCACCTGATCGAGAGGGAGTATGCCCGGGCGCAGGCATGGTTTAAGCTGCTCCAGACCAGGGCTGTCGGCTCGATTCTGGAGAACGGGATCGGGGACCATGAGGGCCTCGCGCGGCCCCCGATCGCCTTGAGCGGCACGGCTTTCTACTTTGAAAATGCCGTGCTGCTGGCGCAATTGGCGGATATATTGGGGCGAAGCGATGATGCGAGAGGCTATCGCACACTGGCCGACCAGATACGAGCAGCCTTCCAGGCCCGTTTCGATTCACAGCATTCGGGACAATTTGGGGACGGTGGTGAAGGCTGCCAGGCGTTCGCCCTCTACTTCGATCTCGTTCCGGCGGCGGAACGCCGCGCCGCCGTGGATCTGTTGGTGCAGGATGTAATGGAGACGAAGCAGGGGCATCTCGATACCGGCATCTTCGGGACCCGGTTTCTGCTCAACGTGCTGACCGCAGTCGGCCGCGCCGACGTTGCTGACACCATTGTCAGCCAGAAGACGTTTCCGGGTTGGGGCTACATGCTGGCAAACGGCGCAACAACCCTGTGGGAGCACTGGGAGTATAGCGATAACACTTTCTCGCATAATCACCCGATGTTCGGCTCCGTCAGCGAGTGGTTCTACAAGGCCGTGGCGGGCATTGATCTCTCGACGGCTGCCGTCGGATTCGACCGTATCCTGATTCACCCACATCCGATGCCCGGCGTGACATGGGCGCGCGGAACGTACCGATCGGTCCGGGGCACGATCGCTACAGACTGGGCGCTGCGCCCCGACGGATTCTACCTTACCGTGACGATCCCTGAAAACACGACAGCAGAGGTGACATTGCCTGCCCATGCCGCCAATGAGGTTAGGGAGAGCGGCAAGTCGCTGCTCCATGCCGAGGGCGTCAGGTTGGTGCGTTTGGAACACGGCTGGGCATCGCTGCGAATCGAATCGGGTACCTACCGGTTCGTCGTTCGCCAGGGATTGCCTCCAGCCGCCGCTGCCGCTGGACACGCGAAGCTGGATTGGAATTGAAACCCAATTCGGTTTCCCGACATCAACGAATGCAGAGCCGATAGAGCATAGAGTCAGGAAGTCCCAAACCCAACTATTCCGTAGTGAGCCGCCATGTCCCACATAAGTGCCGTTATCAAGAGGTAGTTTTGGAGAGTTTTTCTAGTTTCGCTACCTCCATCACACGCGCGATATCCTGTCCGGTCGGACATCTCTGCTTTCTTATCTCCGCGTTTCATGCGAAGTGCCTCATTCGCGCGCAAATGAGGCACTTCGCATGAAACCGAATAAATCCTCGACCAGCACGTTAATGTTTGGGCAAACGGTGAACATATCTCACGTCGGAAGTTACCGAAAACGGTGACATAAAATAGGGAGTTCCTACAACAACACTGCAGAGAACCGATATGAGAGTGGTTGTTAGTCTGAAGCCGTACGGGACGGGTACTGCTGGAGCAATTGCACAATCGCGTCGAAGCTATCGCAATTCTCCCGCGTCCAGCCGGCGCCATAACCCCGGTAGGTGCCAATGCGTACGGCCGGCTCGCCGTCGGCCGTACAGAAGTGTTCCACAAACACTTGCCCCTCCCCCATTTCAAGGCTGCTGGCAGTTGCTTCGCCAAGCATCGCATCGGACAGGTTACGTCCAGCATAACGGCGGGCAGCATCAAGGGCCGTTCGCCCGCTTTCATCGCGAAGCCAAGGATCGGCCCCAGCTTCCAGTAGGCTCGTCACACAGCCGAGACTGCCGTGGGCGGCTGCATACATGAGCGAAGTCTGGCCCCCTCGGTCGGCGACATGGACGCACGCACCACGATTGAGAAGAAGGTGGACCGTACTTACGTGCCCGCCCTTGGCGGCCCA
>JBBQPY010000210.1:0-8327 GCA_038216735.1 Chthonomonadales bacterium | reverse complement strand
CTGCTCTACGTGATGACCGGGGAAATCGTGAGGATAGAGGTAGTCTTTGCCGTGTCCCATCGCTTTGCCGCCAGGGTAGTGGCTATCTCGCAGCGGAATAGGAACGGGCTTCGCGCCGTTGGTCTTGAGCTCCTCCATAGCGCGGCCGATCGCGATTGTTGCGGCGTTACTTTTTGGGGCGCAGGCAAGATACGTGGTTGCCTGCGCCAGTGTCAACTGCGCTTCCGGCATGCCGATGAACATTACCGACTGCGCCGCTGCGTTCGCCAGCACGAGCGCCATCGGGTCGGCGTTGCCAATGTCCTCCGAAGCGAGAATCACCAGTCGACGCACAATAAACCGGATATCTTCACCCGCCGCCAGCATCTTCGCAAGCCAGTAGAGCGCTGCATCGGTATCGGAGCCGCGCACCGATTTGATGAAAGCCGAGACGGTGTCATAATGCTCGTCTCCATCTTTATCATAGCCGAGCGAACGTGTCTGCGCGCCCTCCTCCGCCAGCGCCAGCGTCAAATGCCGCCGCGAATTTCCTCCAGCTACTGTCTCCAGTACCGTCGCCTGAGCTGCCGCTTCAAGCGCCGAAAGCGCGTTTCGGGCATCGCCGCCAGAAATCGCAACCAGATGGTCGAGCGCGTCTTCATCTGCTGCGATATTCAGATCGCCGAGCCCGCGTTCGGGGTCGGTCAATGCGCGCTCCAGCACCGAGCGCACCGCCTCATCCGAAAGCTTCTCGAATCGAAACAGTCGGGAGCGCGAGAGCAGGGGCGCATTGACCTCGAAGTAGGGGTTTTCAGTGGTCGCGCCAACAAGAACGACGGTGCCATCTTCGACATGGGGGAGCAGTGCGTCCTGCTGTGCTTTGTTCCAACGGTGGATTTCATCGACGAATAGAATCGTCTTCTGTTTCAGTTTGGTGCGCCGCTCTTTTGCCGCCGAAATGACTTTTCGCAGGTCGGCGACACCGCTGGTGATCGCACTGAAGTTCTCGAATGCGGCTTTCGTTGTGCGGGCGATCACCTGTGCCAGCGTCGATTTTCCGCTTCCGGGGGGACCCCAGAGTATTACCGAGGTAAGCTGATCGCGTTCTATCGCGCGTCGCAGGAGCGTGCCTTCGCCGAGAATGCTCTCCTGCCCGACGAACTCATCGAGTGTGCGCGGGCGCATTCGGGCGGCGAGCGGCGCGCCGCTGTCGGCAGACAGCATAGAAGAGTGCGCAGTGGAACCCACTGTCAGTTCACCGGGCTCGTCGGAAAATAGGCTGTCGTCAGAAGATTTAGCGGTCGATTTCATGTCAACATGATAGCACAGCGCGACAACGCAAACAAGCGGCGCAACTATTCACCCTGCCTTCAGTTTCGTACTTGCAGGCAGAATAGCTGCATTCACTCTCCCGAAGCTTCGGAAGAGGGGTTTGAGGAGTGAGGGTGAGTAGTTACCAATCGGCAAAAGAAATCAATGCCTTCGGAAGGACACACACGATGACTGAATTGGAAACGCACATTATGGAATCTCGCCTTGTGGACACGCACGAACACCTCAACAAAGAGCAGACTTATGTAGAGAGCGGACCCGACATTCTGTCCGATCTGTTCGACAACTATGTGAGTGCCGATCTGATAGGGGCGGGTGCGACGCCAGAAGCGGTGAAATTCCTGGAAGACAGCTCCAATCCGGATTTAGAAGCGCGTTTCGCAGGCGTTGCGGAGGCATGGCGTCATTGTCGGCATACAGGCTATGGCGAGGCTGTGCGCCTGATCGCGTCGCAGGTCTACGGCATGGATGAGATAACGGTCGAGGGTTTGGAGGCGAATCGGGAGAAGGCGATTGCCCTCAGGCAGCCAGGTAGACGGCGCGAAATTCTGGAATCTCAGGCGAGACTCGACCATGTGCAGGTGGATGATTTCAACTGGCAGCGCAACCCGAATGAGACCGATTCAGATTTCTTTCTCTATGATCTATCGTGGCTGCCGTTTTGCGCGGGCGACTTTGATCCGAAGCGCGTTTATGAAGTTGTCGGCGTCGATATAAAGAATGTTTCCACCCTCGACGCCGCCATGTCCGCATTCTTCGACCGCTTCGCGCCCTATGCCATCGCTGTCAAGAGTCAGCACGCCTACCAGAGAACCTTACGATGGGAGGAACGAGCTGCGTCCGATGTGGAGCGTGTCTTGCAAAAACGCCTGGCGCAACAGACAACGACCGCCGAAGAAAAACTCGTTATTGGGGATTACTGCTGGGCAAAGGGTATCGAGCTGGCTATCGAACACAATCTGCCATTCAAAATCCATACTGGCTACTACGCTGGATGTGGCAATATGCCGGTCGACCGCATTCCCGCCGGAAATTTATGGGCTCTGCTGTCGCGCTACCCTAAAGCCCGCTTCATACTCATGCACATCGCCTATCCTTACAGCGATGAACTGATCGCGCTCGCGAAGCACTACCCGAATGTCTGGATAGATTTGTGCTGGGCATGGAGCATCAACCCTTTCCATGCCGGAGATTTCCTGCGCCGATTTATCCACGCCGTTCCCGCCAACAAACTCTTTGCGTTCGGCGGCGACAGTTTCTGGCCCCATGCTGCGCTCGCCTACTCCATTCAGGCGCGACAGGGCTTGAATCGCGCCTTGTCTGGAGAGGTTGCCGATGGACTTCTGACGGAGCGCGAAGCCATCGCCTTCGCGGACTCTATCATGCAAGGCAATCAGTCAAAATGCTTCGACGTAGTCGGAACGCGAAGGGCGATCATTGAAGCTCATGCCACTCCTTAACCTGAATGCAGGGCTATAGTCTCATCGCGAAAGACCTCACATAGCGTTCCGCAAAACTCCCTCCGCTTTCCACTCGCAGGCACGTTAAGAGTGAGAGACAGAACTTTGAGCTTTACCGCGCACTCGTGCCTACTTCTTCCAGGGTTAGAGCGGCGGGGACGGGCGACGAGGAAAGAAAAGCCTTCGAGAAATAATGTGAATCAAATGGGCGCGCGTCTCGTTTAATCTGGTATCGGATAGACCACTGTTTCATGAAGTTCGATGAATATGAAATGAAGCCTGCCTTATAAAGAAGGGACTATGCCGTGGAGGAGGATGCCTGGATGATTCGAGCCGCGCAGGGCGACACGCAGGCATTCGGGCGTCTGGTCGAGAAGCATCAACGGCGGCTGACTCGCTTCGCTGAGCGAATGCTCGGTGGGGATCGGGAGTCGGCGGCTGATGCGGCTCAGGAAGCTTTTCTGCGGCTCTGGCGCAGTCGGGAACACTATCGGCCGCAGGGACAGATCGAACGCTTACTGCTGCGAATCGTCCGCAATATCTGTCTGGATAGCGCCCGAATGCGCACCCCGCCCGAATCATTGAACAGCCTTCCAGAAACCGCAGACTCTATGGAAGGTCCGGCTTCCGACGTACAGTCGAGGGTGTTTGCGGAGACAGTACGACAGGCGATATTCTGTCTTCCCGAGCCGCAGCGTGTCGTCTTCGTCCTCACACATTATGAGGGGCTGACGTACCGTGAGGTCGCGGCGATCCTGCAATGCCCGCTCGGGACGGTGGCTTCCCGAAAACTTGCTGCCGTAGAAATACTGCGACGGCGGCTGCACGATTGGAATGAGTGAACTGGCGGTTAAATCGAATCTCATTACAACCAAGCTACGTCGATCTGGCAAGAACAAGAGTGATGGGCTGAGAGCAAGACGCGAAGGGGACCGGTACGTATGATCTGCAAAACTACGCGTGGGCAGTGGATGGCGCAGCGAGATGGTGAGTTGTCACCCGAAGCCACAGCACAGCTTCGGGCACATCTGGAGGGGTGTCCGGAATGCGTGAAAGCTTGTGCGGCACTGGAAGCGACACTGCAGGCAGCGGATGCCTGGGCGGTGGATGGCAGCGATGTCTGGGCGTCGATCAATCAGGTAATCGCGCTGGAATCAACAGAATCTGTATTCTCCGAACCGCTGTCAGCAGTAATGGCCGAATTGGCTGTACTCCGGAAGGAAATGCGAGTGCTCAGAACAGAGGTGCAGATGTTGAGGGCGGAACTGGCGGCGCGCGAACCTCGTTCGTCCACTCGCTCCGCCGATGCCCGACATCCGCTACTACCCTATGCCACGAACTCCGAGTCTCGTTTGCGGCTGGTCTGAAAACACCACATCGGGCAGTGGATGCAGGGAATATCGTAAGTTTCCGGTCAGTGAATTGTTGAAGATGGATAAAGGAGAATGAAATGGTACAACAAACGGCATCGAAATTAGAAATGACGACGCTGCTGACAGAACTGGCGGAGCGCAAAGGCTCCGATCTGCACCTCGTGACGGGACTGCCGCCTATCTTTCGAATCGACGGAGCGCTCGTCCGCCGCGACGGTCCGATACTGGATCAGGATGCAATGGAAGCTCTGCTCTTTCCTGTCTTCAGTGAGGCGCAGCAGGAGGCATTTCGTCACCAGGGGCGGGATATCGAGATTACGCTGCGGCAGGGAGATCGCGCCCATCGCTGCCATCTGTATCGAGAGCGCGGGCGTCCGGGAGCGGCCATACGAAAGCTTCCACAGAATCCGCCTGTCATCGATGATCTCTATCCACCGGATAGAGATGCAATCAATGCAATCCTGCAGGGAATCTCCCGACTACCCCGTGGCTTCGTACTCGTCACCGGACCCACGGGAAGCGGTAAATCTACGACCTGCGTGAGCGTTTTAGAAACGATCAATCGAACTGCAGCGAGACGCATTATTACGCTGGAGGACAGCATCGAGTACGAGTTTACCAGTAAGGAGAGTGTGATCACACAGCGCAATATCGGCGACGATGTGGAGAGCTATGAGCAGGGGGCGTACTGGGCGTTTCACGAGGATTTGGACGTCATCTATATCGACGAAATGCGGACGCTGGATGTAGTACAGTACGCACTTGCACTCGCCGAATCAGGGCATCTGGTGTTTTCGACGATGCACACGGCGACTGTATCGGAGGCGATCAATCGGCTCACCGGGATATTTCCGGAGCCCAGGGATGTGATCCGTCGTGCGCTGGCGCAAAATATGGTGGCGTGTATCGCACAGCAGTTGGTGCCGCGCTCCGATCGCCCCGGGCGCGTGGCCGCCAATGAAATCCTGCTGATGACGCCCCGTATCAGCGAACTCATCGAATCCGGAGCGACGGACCTGACGGCGGGAATCGAAGCGGGTCGCGCGGAGGGAATGCAGACGATGGACGATGCAATACTGAACCACTATCGCGCGGGAACCATTAGTCTGGAGACGGCGCAGATGCGCATGAAAGAACGGTCGCGACTCACAGTCGAGGCTGCAAGCAAGGCAGCGCCGGGTGCGCCGGTCTGATCCGTCCTTCGATTCATTGATGATCACTTTAGATCACTTAATGAGTTTGAGTATTTCGCGGAAATCTTCGGTGCCGGATTGGTGCAGCAGTTCGTAGAGCGCCATTTCGACCGAGGAAATCAGCGTGCCGCACTGGCGCATCTTTTCTAGCCCAAAGCGCCAGTTCGTCTCGCTGCGTGAGGAGACGGCATCGGCGACGATGTGCGGCTGCAAGCCCGCCGCCGCTAACCCATGCGCAGTTTGTGAGACGCAGATATGGGTCTCTACGCCACATAGTAGGACTTGTCTGCGCCCTGAGCGCCGTATCTCCGAATCGAATCCGAGGGAACCGAGGCAGTCGAAGGTCATTTTGTCGAAAGGCGGCAGCTGTGTCGGCAGAAGACGTTTGAGTTCGGGGATTATCTCTCCCATCTTTTCGGCGTACTGGGTCGTCGCGACTATCGGGACGCGCAAAATGTTCGCACCCTGCATCAGGATGCGAACATTTTGTAGCAGGCGCTCCCGTTCGTGGATTGTGCGCAGGAACGGCTCCTGCATATCGATCACAACGAGAATCGTCTGATCCGCACTGAGCAAGTTCGGGTGAGTTTTAGGCAAAATCTGCATACTTCCTCTCATTTTGCATTTGTACGGCAGGGGTCACGATCGGTCTGGTTCACAGGTCAGTGTTTGACTGCGATCCGGGCACATACGGGAGCGCATCGTCGATTGTGGTAATTATCGGCAGACTGCCGGTATAAGTACCGGTCTGTTTCGCGCAATTGCCTTTGCTTTCCTGCCTCGTTTTGTTCCTGCTCTGGTTTGCTCGGCGCCGGGCTTCTGGATCCTTAGCGTATTCCCCGTCTGGCAAATACGGGAATATCGCTCCGAACCCTTCGTTGCTTTACTTTAATTTCCTCGTTTCGGGTAACTATTCGCCCCTCTAGATATTTTGTATTCCTCCCTTCTTCTCGAAACTTCGTGAGATGGGACCGGGAGTGTTGGAGAATAGTTACTGTTTCGATTCGCTTTTCTTTCCAGAAGGGGAACGAGAATAGGTTGAAAGTAGTGCAGAGGCAGCGCCTACGGAATACGCCTGCATCGGGCAGGATTTTAAATTTGCCGTAATACCGCATTATTACCGGTCGCAATAATACGTAGTTTGGAGGATTCTGAGCCGACAATCAACCTGTTATTCCCATGCGCAACGACGTGTGGGCTCTTTCTGAGAGTTTCGAAGAGATTTGATTGGAGGCAGAATTGACACCACAGTTCACATTTCCATTCCGAGCGCCACGTACGGCGACATCGTTCTTTCTAACCGGCATCGTGCTTAGCCTGGTCGGCTCCGCGATCGTCGGGTGCGGTTCGGGAGGAAGCGCTCCCCTGGTTTCCGCATCGAGCCGCGCGGCTCTCACCGGGCAGGTACTGATCCCGCAGTCACAGAAGCGCGGGGTCGCACACAGCGGACGCGATGCAGCTACGCTCGAACCGCTTACTGGCGCGACCGTCACACTCAGTTCGGTCGGAAGTACGACACCGACCGCGACCACAACCACCGACGCATCGGGCAACTACTCTTTCCCGACGCTTACTCCGGGGCAGGACTATGAAATACATGCCAGCAAAACCTCCGGTTCCAGCACGATCGCGCTCAGCGCGATCGTTACCGCGCCTCCGGCGAGCACGCCAGGCACGCCGGTTGTGCCTGACAAGCGCAACCTCGATCCCGATACGACGGTCGCAACAGAAGCAGTAAAGACACAGATTGCCGAGCTTCAGAAAGCAGACCCGACCGCAAAAAGTACCGATCTACAAACGGTCTGTCAGGATATGGAGAAGAAGCGTAAGGATGCGAAGACGCCTGCTCCCGACCTGACGAAGCCGGACGCCATAGCCGCCGACTCGACTGCACTCCTGGCGCAGACTGCTCCCGACGGCTCGTATTATGGTGCATTTACTGGCGATGATTCCGGTAATATCGGCGCGGTGATCAAGGGAGAGCAGTTCTTCATTATGTCGATTCAGGGTGCGAAAGCGAGCGGGTCCAAATCCGCACATCGACACAACTCACGTTCCGATACGCCTCCGTCTGGCGGAGATTCCCAGACCGGCGCCGGAAACAGCAACGGTGGCAACCAGGGAAACAGCCCGACCGGAACGCACGGTGGCGGCGGCGGATTCATTATCGGCAGGGTAAACAAAAAGGGCATTCTGAAAGCCGACGGCAAAGATGGAATAAAACTGCGCGGTGTCTTTACTGGCGATGTCGGCACAGGAACGTGGGAATCCAACGATGGCAAAAAAGGCACCTGGATGCTTGCCCGGCTCAAAGACCCGCAGGCGGGCCTCTATACCGGTCACTACACCGCGACCACTCCTGCCCCGGTGATCAGCCCCCCAACAGATGGCACTACGCCCACCAAAGCTGCTGGCGACTCGACGACAAATCCCGATCCTAACGGCAGCAACGTCACTGGCGGATCCAACAGTGGGAACAACAGCGGCGGACATGGGGTATTCGCGGTACTGATTCTCGACGACCATTCGGTAATCGTTGTCGCAGGCAACAGCGTCACCGGCGGAGTCTGGCTGACGGGAACTGGGACGATCGATACAGCCGGAGTGATCACCTTCTCAATCCAGGACTCGACCGGAGTGAACATCGGCGCGACCGGGCAGGCTTCCGGCGATATGCTCTCCGGCACCTATAAAACCGGCGACGGCGGCGGAACGTGGGATGCCTCACGTATCGTTCCGGTTTTAGAGTAAACGGGAACGTTCATCCGGCTAGACCGCAGGGCTGACCCTCGGTCTAACTTACGTACCGCCAAACGTCATAGAGGACGTTTGGCGGTACATTATGCGTCTGAAAGAACTTTGTTTTCAGACGTTAATCAGACGAGCACTTTCAGGATCCGGCGGTCTGCTCATCCGAGTCAGGCAAGTCGCCAACTCTCCCACTGCTCTGAGTGCCGACGCGTTTATGCCGCGTTGACGAGCGCGACGAT
>JBBQPY010000209.1:0-8353 GCA_038216735.1 Chthonomonadales bacterium | reverse complement strand
GACTTCATAAAAGACGATGAACTGATGGCGAACCCGCCACACTCCCCGTTTGCGGAGCGTGTACGGGCGGTGATGGATGTGCTAAACGCGTACGCGGACCGTACCGGCAAAAAAGTGATGTATGCTTTCAATATTACCGACGATCTGGAGGCGATGAAACGCCACCACGACAGGGTGGCGGAAGCGGGTGGAAACTGTATGATGATGAGCCTGAACAGCGTCGGTATGGTTGGCGTCGCAGAGATGCGCCGTCATAGCCGACTGATCATTCATGGCCATCGTAATGGCTGGGGAATGCTGACGCGCTGCCCGGAACTGGGCATCGCCTTTCCTGCTTATCAGAAGCTCTGGCGGCTGGCTGGTGTGGATCATCTGCACGTCAACGGGCTGCAAAACAAATTCTGGGAGCCGGACGAGTCGGTCGTCGCCTCAATCCATGCCTGCCTGACTCCGCTGTTCAGGGGCACAGAGCCTGCCTGTCTGGCGATGCCGGTCGTTGCCTCCGGGCAGTGGGCAGGGCAGGCGCCGGAGACCTATCGCCGCGCGGGCAATACGGACTTGATCCATCTGGCAGGCGGAGGGATTATGGGGCATCCGGGCGGCCCGGGAGCCGGAGCGACCTCTATGCGTCAGGCGTGGGAAGCGGCCGTACAAGGGATACCGCTGGAGACCTATGCGCGGGAACACCGCGAACTGCGCGAAGCCATCGAAAAGTTCGGCGGCGCGCACTAAAAATATCTCAAAGAGTAGTGAGCGAGCATTTTCAGGAGCGCTGCTTGCCGCACCCTGTTGGCGAAGCCGCACCTGTACTGCGCGTCCTCGCCCGATTTCTAACGGGAGAATTTTAAAGTGCCCGTCTATAACCGGGCGATCCTGGAGCGGGTCGCAACCGCCAGGAGGCAAATAGATAAGAGGCAAAATAGACAAGGAGAGCGATTTGGATCTGTCCGAGAGGCTGGTTTTGAGCTTCTATGGCGACGACTTCACTGGCTCCACCGATGTCATGGAGGTGCTGGCAAAGGTGGGGCTGCGCACACTGCTTTTCATTGATCCGCCCCGCCCGGAGCAGCTTGCGCGCTTCGATGGACTTCGCGCGGTTGGCGTGGCGGGTGTCGGACGAAGTCTGTCTCCAGCGGAGATGGACGCACAGTTGCCCTCGATTTTTGTCGATCTGCACGCGCTGAATGCCTCCCTGTTTCACATCAAAATCTGCTCGACCTTCGATTCCGCGCCGGATATCGGGAGTGTAGGACATCTGATCGAGCTGGGGCGGCATGCGTTTCGTGGCGCCTTCGTCCCGCTGATCGTCGGCGCGCCCGCGCTCAATCGGTTCTGCGTGTTCGGAAATCTGTTTGCGCGCTCGGGACCGGAGAGCGATGTATACCGTCTCGATCGTCACCCGACCATGTCGCGACACCCGATCACGCCGATGGACGAGAGCGATTTACGGCTCCATCTGGCGAAGCAGACGAAGAGACAAATCGGGCTGAT
The DNA here is from genome assembly GCA_038216735.1 of Chthonomonadales bacterium. Lineage (GTDB taxonomy): Bacteria > Armatimonadota > Chthonomonadetes > Chthonomonadales > Chthonomonadaceae > JBBQPY01. The sequence goes on along the minus strand of JBBQPY010000209.1, from coordinate 6,862 downwards.
CGATGTGCTTCAACTGGCAAATCCAGTCGAGCGACTCGCAATGCAACTGGATTCTCTCGTGCAATCGGGCGATGAAATCGTACTCATCGATACGCTGACGCAGGCGCATCTGACCGCGATCGGGCAGTTGTTATGGGAGCGTGCTCGGGATGAACCGCCGCTGTTCGTGTCCGGCTCCTCCGGGGTGGAGTATGCGCTGACGGCATTCTGGCAGACGCAGGGCTTGCTGGGCGCTCCGCCCATTTTCTCGGCCAGTGCTGTGGAGCAGATCGTGGTGATATCAGGAAGCTGTTCGCCCGTCACTGCGCGGCAGATCGATTGGGCGGCAGGAAATGGCTTTGCGATCATCGCGCTCGATCCGGTGCAGTTACTCCAGACAGAGGACACGGATGCCGATTTGGAAGCGCCGATTGCGGAAGCGATGAAAGCATTGCGTATGGGGCGCAGCGTGGTGCTGCACACCTGCCTCGGTCCCGACGACTCGCGCCTGGCAGCAGCGAACCGGCATCTCGCGCAGACCGGAACCACTGAGAGAGGCAGAAAGCTTGGGAAGATGCTGGGAGGGTTGCTCAATACACTACTTGAGCGGAGCAAGGTGCGCCGCGCGGTCGTGGCAGGCGGCGATACCTGCGGCTATGCGGCACGCGAGATGGGCATTACGGCGCTGGAGATGGCTGCGCCGATGGCGCCCGGCTCTCCACTCTGCCGTGTCTATGCGGAGGATACGACGCTCGATGGAATAGAAATCGTGTTCAAAGGCGGTCAGGTCGGGCGCGCCGACCTTTTTGGCAGCGTTCTACGGGGGATCGTTTAGAAATACCGTTTTAGAAACGCTGACCTCACTCCCCTCTGCGTTCGTGCCTCACTGAAGAGAGGGGCAGCCTGTAGGTGACGGTGTCTTCTCGCCCCCTCTTTTTCCTTTGTTCAAGGAGGGGTTGGAAGGTTGCGCATTTATTCCCCGCTCCTTTGTCCGAACCTTGATTGATGTGATTAGTGTGAGAAGGATGATTATCAGAGTAGTGATCAGAGCTTTTTCCATAAGCTTGGGGACCCTGTCTCCAGCCACAAAGCGATTGGTGTGGAGCGGTAATCACACATTTCATCATAAAAATCATTGAAATCAGGTTTCAGACAGAGGCTTCCCTCTTCCAAAGCGGCGAGAGAGGGGAGTGAGGAGTTTCAGAGAGAGTTGGTTTGAGTAGTACGGTTCGTGCAGAAAGGAATTAGAACAGTGACGACGATCGCGTTGTTGGGAGCGGGCGGTAAAATGGGCTGCCGCCTCACGGACAATCTGAAAGAGCATTCCGACTACAAAATGCTTTATGTCGAGGTGGGCGCAGTCGGTTTGCGGCGGATGGCGGAGAAGGGCGTTGCGCCGACACCGCTTCCCGAAGCGCTGGCATGCGCCGAGGTGGTAATCCTCGCTTTGCCTGACGCCCTTATCGGTCAGATCAGCCAGCAGATCGTGCCGGAACTTCGGCCGAATACGCTCGTTATGAGCCTGGACCCGGCAGCCGCCTATGCGGGAGTATTCCCGGCGCGCGACGACATCTCCTATTTCGCCGCGCACCCATGTCATCCGCCCTTGTTTATGGAGGAGCTGACACAAGAAGCGCAGACAGACTGGTTCGGCGGCTATCACGCTCGACAGAGCGTCGTCTGCGCGCTGATTCAGGGGTCCGAGTCCCACTACATCCTCGGCGAACAGATCGCGGCGGCAATGTACGCCCCGATCCTCCGAATGCACCGCATTACGATCGAGCAGATGGCGATCCTCGAACCCGGCGTGGTGGAGACGACCTGCGCCTCGCTTGTCACGGCGATGAAGGAATCGCTGGACGAAGCGATTCGCATGGGCGTCCCACAAGAAGCGGCATGGGATTTCGTGATGGGACACATTCGCATCGAACTCGCGATCGTTTTCGGCTATGCAGGGTTCCCGTTCTCCGATGGCGCGAAGCTGGCGATCGAACAGGCGCAGTCGAAGCTGCTCCAACCGGAATGGAAGCGCAACGTACTTTCGCTCGAAGCGATCCGGCAGCAGGTACATCAGATTACACATTCGGGACAGGCAAGGGATGTCGAAAAATGAAGATTCTGATTATCGGCGGGACCGGGCTAATCAGCACTGGCGTCACCCGCCTGCTGCTCGAACGCGGTGATACGGTCACACATTACAACCGGGGACAGCGCTCGCAGGAGTTTTCAGGTCGGGTGACGACCGTCACGGGCGATCGTTACGACCATGCAGCATTCGAGGCGCAGGCAGCTCAAATGCCTGCATATGATGCCGTGCTCGACATGATCGGCTACGGCCCTGAAGACGTCCGCAGCCTGCTGCGCGCCTTCGATGGGCGAACCGGGCACCTGATCTTTTGCAGCACGGTGGATGTGTACGCTCGACCCGCCTCCACGTACCCGGTGCGTGAAGGCGAGCCTTTTCGCCCGACATCCTGGGACTACGCGCAGAAAAAAGCGGAATGCGAGCGAATCCTGTGGGAGTGGTACGAGCGGGAGCAGCGTCCCTTCACCGTGATCCGTCCCGTCCACACATATGGTGAGCAGGGAGCCGTACTGCATACCTTCGGCGGCAGCAGCTATCATCTGGATCGCCTCAAGAAGGGCAAATCGATCGTCGTCCATGGTGATGGCACCTCGCTCTGGTCTTCCGTTCATCGTGACGATGCCGCACGTGCATTCTGCCATGCCCTCGGAAATCCGGTGACGTTCGGACAGAGCTACCACCTCCCCGGAGACGAATGTGTCTCCTGGAACCAGTATCACGCCCTAGTCGCAGAGGCGATTGGCGCGCCACCTCCGAGTCTGGTGCACATTCCCACAGACCTCCTGACCAGCCTGGACAAACGTGCCTATATTACTGAGATCAACTTTCAGTACAACAACAGCTTCGATCCCGCAGCGGCAAAACGCGATCTGGACTATCGCTATCAGACCACCATTGCGGCAGGGGCACGGCGCATTTATGACTGGCACGTCGCGAATAATCGCCTCGAAAACAGCGACGATGTTCCGCAAGATGATCGGATCATCGCGGCGTGGAAGGAGCTTTCTGCGCAGATGGGACAGGCGCTGAGTACCGATCGAGTCGGATAACGATCAAAGTATCGTGCAAAAATAATATCTCGATAAGTAGTCAGTTTCCCCAGCCGAACTCGACTTGATTCTCCCAGTGCTCGACCCAGTCGACATGGAATGCCCCGCCATGCTTGGCGACGCTGCGCCCGCGCGACAGCTCCATGGTGCCGACCCCTGAATTGTCATTGACGCGGAACGAGAACCGGATCGGCTCCCCCGCATCTTTTCGCGCCTTCACTTCAGGAATCTCCGACCAGGGGATAGCCGCCTCGACGATCCGTGTCGTCGCGTCCTGCACGACAATCAGTTTCCCGTTCGTCACGGGTCCATCCACCGGCGATTTCGGCTGACGGGGGTAGAAGTGCTTGAGCGGCATGCCCGGCGCGTTCAGCCGCCATATCTCCGTCCCGCCGCCATATTTTTCCGCCACTTTGTTCAGCGCATACTCGTAATCGGTGTCCTGCGACACGGTGTAGTTCGGCATTGTGCCGGGCGGGCTGGGATAGAAACGTTTTTTGTCTGACGGCATGACATTGAAAGCGATCTGCACATTGTCGAAGTTTGGAAAATTTCCGGCGGGCAGAATCGGGTCTTTTCGGTAGGAATAACGGCGTATATCCGACGGCCACGTGAAGGTCGTCTTTTTGCCATCCTGCGTCAGATAAGTCACTGCAGGATAGAAGAACTGGTTATCATCGCGAGTGGCGAAGCGCAGTGTCCCGCCATCGGGGGTCGTGTCGGCAACCTTGGCTGCGAAGTAAAAGTAGTTCTCGTCGTACGCAAGGTAGGCAGTGGCGACGCCCTGACCGGTTGCGGCATCGAACTTCTTGAAAGGAAACCAGGCAGCTTCAGTCAGCGATTGCGAACCGCTTTCGCTCACAATCGTCTGCGGCAGCACTCCAACCCAGTCATCGAGTTTGCCATCGATATTTGGGCTGCGTCTCGCGATGACGTTAGCGTGCATCTCCTCGTGATGGATGACGATCCCGTCTTTACCCGCATCGAAACGCATGGTAAGGGGATAAGTGTTGCTGTCCTGGATTTTGCCGCCGGTGACCCGAATCGCGATCTGCTTCGTCTCATGAGGGCGGAAAGTGAGTGGTTGGCTTGACTGGTCGAGTGTCAGGCTGCCGAGTTTTGCGGAGAGCGTCCCTTTCACGGGGCGGTTGAGCACATTGGTCAGCGTGAGACGCAGCATTGGCTTGTCCGCGATCGGCGCAGTAAGGTCGTGCGCCATCGTCGCGAGCGGCTCGATGCCTTCGATGCGCGCGGCGACTACACTCTGCAGGAGCGTCTTATAAGCGCCGGGCGTCCCGTTCCCGCGCAGAAAGAAGCCGCGTCCATCGAGAGGAATCACGATCTTATCACCGATTATTTTGATTTGATTGCCGTAAAAGTCATACGCGCGGACTTTGCCGCCTGCCGCCGAAAGCGTCATCGAAGCCCCGGAAAGCGTTTCCGGCGCATTCAGTTCCCGCAGCAGCGCTTCCCTTCTTGTGAGCGGCTTCGTTCTGCCCTCTGGCTTCGCCGCCTTCGTATCTACAACAGCGCCATCGGCAGGAGTGAGCGCTGCCAACTGGTTGCGGAGAAGCTCTTTATGAGCGACCTCCGCCAGACCACGCGCGGTACGAAAAAGCAGGTTGTCCGCGCCGAACTCTTCGCCAAGGTCGCCGACAACGACGACCGTCCCATCTTCTGGATCGCCCTTCGCGCCATCGAACGCCATCACCCACGGCAGTCCGTTTTTAAAGACCAGCTCATGGAAAGTGCGGTCGCCAAGAAAATGCTGTGCGGCTCCGACCGCTGCTGCCGTCGACCAGGCATTCTGATCTTCGTGAATGTTGCCACCGTAGACGCCCATCGCGCGGTCGTAGCCTGCGGATCGGTTGGCGGCGATGACGGCAGCAACACGGTCATCCGTGTTGGCGACCCAGCTTTCGGTGTCCCAGATACGTACTCTCCCACGCGGACTTTTGCGATCGACCCACGGTTTGTAGGTCGCGAAAGAAGCCATGCCTTGATAGTGGACGCTCAAAAAATCGAAGTCGGGCAGGAACCGATCGGTGCCGTCGGGGAAAAGTTTGTCCAGCGCATTCGAAGAGGAGTCGCCGCCGCCTACCAGCACATCCACCCCATTTTCTTTGCGCGCCTGTTTGACGCCCTCCGCCATTTTGCTGTACATATCGCGGTAGCGAAGCATATCTGCCCCCCACCCCGAAATCGAAATGCCTTCCCAGGGTTCGTTCCACAGAGAGAACGCGGTGATCGGGCCTTTCGGCCAGCCATAGTCTTTGCAGAACCGGGCGACGAACTTCTTGAAGTCCTCGTCGTAAGCCGGTGTCCAGGCGATGTCGAACTTCGTATCGAGCATATTTCCCTGCTCGTCGAGCCAGGGGCGCTGACGATCGATCGGCTGTGTCTTTCCACTGAAATCGCCACCGCCCGCCATCGCAAGCACTGTAACGCCCGCTGCCTGCAGCTCTTTGAGGCGATCCCCCTGCTCTTTGTACCAGCGCTCGAAATCGGCATCGGTCGTCGGTTTGTAGCTGACACCCCAGCGTACCGCATGGACCCCCAGACGGCTCAGTGTGTCGGTGCCGAGTTCATCGAGGCTCAGCGCAGGATACTGAATGCGCGACGGATCCGCCTTGAAGGTGCGGACGCACGAAACAACAAAGCGTCTTCCCTCTGCCCCGAGGTCGAGCACGAACCCATAGGCTCCGAAGCGTGCAGGGATCGTCGGCGTCATTGTCAGCGTCTGCGCTCCCTTTGCCGCGATCTGCACAGTAACCGGGACGGAACTGCTCTCGCCGATCTTATAAACGGTCGGAACCCAGACATCGCCGGGCTTGCCTTTTGTGCCATAGCCGATAATCTCGAGCCGCCCGGCAGCCTGCAGAGGTTTGTCCTGACGGTTCGTGATTTTGATCGTGAGCGTGAGTTTGTCGCCGGGCCACAGGATATTGCCGGGAATGCTGCTCTTCACAGGTTCGGCCGTATAACTGTCCGCTGGCAGATTTTTAGTCACGCCGAACACTGTGGCGAAATCGGTCATACTCGCGCCGGTGACCATCTGCGCCCCCGCCGAGCTCGAACGGCATACGAAAGCCGCTACGAAGGCAGTGCCGATATATTTCCAAAAGTGCTTCATATTTATCTTTCCTGTTCACATTTCGGTTCAGTGTTCCGGGGTTGAAACACCGTCCTATCCGGCGTTACATATTCCTCGAGTTGAAAGCGCGATCCGGCTGGCGTTACGCCGCTCGTTCTACAGACGCAAAGATATATCTCCACTAATTCCCTGAGGCAAAATTAAACGAGAGGCGTATTGCTCCCCTCCTTCATAAGAGGGGACATGAAGTGATTAGCCTCCTATGCTTTTTGTTTCAAGGAAGGGCGTGAGGAGTTGTGCGGGTACGAGCATAACCTGCGATCATTGCATTGAAAAGGGTCTGTGAGGGCAGATGCCCCTCCGCTTTGAGACGACTGGCAAGTGCGTCACGTTCTTTCTGGACGGCAGTGTCATGTGGGGCGCTCTGGAGGACAGTGTCGTACTGGTTCAGGGCACGGGCGTTTAGTCCGCTGGCAGCATTCAGCCGCGCGAGTTTGAGATGCAGAACGACGTTCTTAAGATCAATTGCGAAATAACAGTTTCGGCTTCGCCTCAAGAGCACACTCCTGTTTCTTGAAGGAAGAAAACTTCGGTTGTGCAGATCGCTACACGAGCTCAAACCTACCGGTGGCGCGCAAATTGAGCAACCCGCTC
>JBBQPY010000208.1:0-8526 GCA_038216735.1 Chthonomonadales bacterium | reverse complement strand
GGCAGCCGAAGTGGTCAATCTGACGAAGAACCAGATCATCCAGCAGGCGGCGACTTCGGTGCTGGCGCAGGCCAACTCCGCACCGCAGCAGATCCTGTCGCTCCTGCGATAGGCATCCAGCAACGAGTAACAGATTGTGCTTACGAAAGCATAAACTGCCTATTATCGTGGCTCTGGTTGGGCAGTATGGGCGAGTCGAACGACCCATGCGCGTGTTATGGGAGGGGACGGCAGGCAGTATTAGCTCTCTCCTCCCATTGGAAATCTAGCGAGAAAAAGCGGGGCAGCGGAAGTGGAAATGGCGTCAAATCGCGCTTTTTCTACTTCCGCTGTCCCTTTCATTGTCTCTATCATCTCATCGCATCCTTCGCAGTGAAGAATCAGACTGCCTGGATCTGTGCCCACGCCTCCTCCTACGCAGGCAGCTTATCCCAGAATGTGCCACGAGTAGAAAATGTCCGGGTTTGCACGGCGAAAGCGTTGTCCAGTTTACTGATACGTCGGCAGCCTCCTCTTGATAGAGGGCGAATAACACCTCCAGCTATGATGAACCTCTGTGTGTGTTCGGTTATGTAGCTAAAAACATTGGTACCAAAACAGTCGAGTAATATGGCTCGATGGCGGAAATTGAAAAAGAAGGGTTTGGAAGGAGTTTTAGCCAAATGGTACACCGGAAATCATTCGTTACGAATCCCATGAAGGAATCAAAATGAAATACTACCAGCCTCGACAAAACATCTCCTTTGCTGCCTGCCCGTTTTCACTTTTTTCGATGCCAGCGTATCTCCTGAATCGTTTCTCACTCACAATCTGCTTCCGCTTCTGTTTCGTGTTCTTTTCGTTTTTATTTCTTGTCTTAAGCCAAGCCCTCGCGCAACACCAACCCGCTGTGGGTGCAAATCAGTTTCCGCAGTATCGGCAAATATCCGGTCTGGCAGGCGGCGGCTATGGTCTGGATCAGACAGGCCGCAGTTCGCTTTCCGGTCCCACCGCTTTTTCCACACCGATTGCCTATGTACTGGGACATGATGAGTTCCGGCTCGGAGTCTCTTCGGAGAGTTTTGATAGTGCGCCGAATTGGGGAGCAAATCACGCCAATGGGAAAGGGTTGGTTTCGTATGGACATACGTTTGGGCAGTTTAATATTATGGCTACCGACCTCTTTAAAAGTCATACGTTAGATCAAGCGTACAATCTACAGGTGGGAATTATTCCGTTGCGCAATCAGCAGCCAGGCTTTTCTCTTGGTATACAGGATATTACCGGGACGGGCGGCTCGGCAGGAGAAGGATTGCCTACGGATCGTCATTCCTCCCAATCAGTTTTTGCAGTGACGACGTATCGTATCGCTACCCGCCGTCGCCCTATTTATGTCACCGCAGGCATTGGCACCCACAGGTTTGCGAAGGCGTTCGCATCTGCCAGCTATCAGTTTCTGAAGCCGCTGCGTGGTTGGATAGAACAGGATGGCTGGGGTTTCAATGAAGGTATTCTGCTGACGGGCCGCACAGGAAGGGGCAGGACTTCTACCGAATTCAGCGCAAATGTCGGGCTGATACGTGGTCGGTATTTCACCTTTGCCGTCGGCATCGGCTTCTGAAAGATACTCCACGCACTTTTTTTGCATTCACAATTGGATGATCAATTTATACAAATATAGAGCTTAGATCAATACCGATTCGCTCACACTTTTACTCTGTGCGGCAAGCAGATGTTCGCATATCGATCAAAAATGAAAGATGATTCAGGGCTTTGCTAAATCCAACCTTCTCTGCGGGGCGGGCTGAGGCTGTGTAAGCGCTCCAGCAGTGCCAGCCAACACGTGTGGATCCTTTCGCCAGGTAGCCTTGCACCGTAGCCACCGTAGTTATGAATGCACCGGCAGTTCGTCCTCGTGTTGGAAGCGAATCGCAGTAACGATATAATCTTGTAGAAAACTTCCCAGCCAGGCATTGAATGGTCGAATATGAGAATCTCTGATCAGGTACCACCCTTGGTTATTAAAAGCGAAGGCGGAACGCGGTGAAATGGTGTTATCGTCATAGTCTCAGCCCGGCACGTGTCCGCAACGAGTGCATGAACGCTAAGAGGGTAGTCCGATCCCACAGTCAAAGCGAGCATTCCGTCGAAACCGCCATACATTTTGTACACAACTTCGCTCCTCCATGCCGTCATGATCTGAAATCGCTTTACATCGAAACCGGAAGTACGATTGCTCTAGCCGCAGGGTGTTCACATTGGAACGAAATGGCTGCCAACGGATGGGTGCAGATCTTTCGCTGATGAACGATTGTGTGCACTCAGCGCACGGGGACTGTAACCAGACATTTATGCACGCACTGCCCTGATCCCACGGTGATTCAGTTCAGGAAACAATTTTGTCTGTCTGCTCGTCCGATATTCGATGGCTGATATAATTGCCTCCAATGCTTCGACTGCTATACTCCCCGAACATACACCCCCTGAACGTAGAGACACTTTAGACCACCAGGAGGGCGGAAACATATGCCTCGTATATTGCTTGTCGATGACGACAGACTCGTACTCAGATCGCTCGAAAAATTGCTGGCTGCCGAAGGCTACTACTGCTGTTCTGTAATCAGTGCGGCAGAAGCACGCGTTGCTCTACAGGGCGAGCCGTTCGATATGGTAATGCTGGATGTGATTCTGCCCGACCAGGATGGATTTACGCTCTGTCGCCAGATACGTGCCCGACACCGAATGCCGATTGTCTACCTTACTGCGCGCGGGGAGAATGCCGACAAGGTGATCGGTCTCGAAGTGGGCGCTGATGACTACCTGACCAAACCGTTCGAGCCGCGTGAGCTCGTCGCACGTGTGCGAGCACATCTGCGTCGTTCGAACGAATATAGTCAGCCAGTTAGCAGTCCGAACTTGATCCGTATCGGGACGCTGATCGTGGATGCAGACAAGCGCGATGCTCTCTGCGCTGGCACGGAAGCACATCTTACCGATCGCGAATTCGAGCTCCTCCATCTTCTTGCGCGACATCGCGATAAGGCGCTCGCCAGCGACTGGCTCTTCGAAAACATCTGGGGATATGATACGGTGATCGGTATCAAAACTCTCGCCGTTTATATTCGTCGCTTACGCTGCAAGATCGAGGCGGATCCCGAAGACCCCTGTTTCCTGATGACCGTGCGCGGTTTCGGCTACAAATTGACTTCCGGTACCGGCGCGAACTGAGCCTTTCTGGGCGCAACCCCAACTGCAACAAGCGCAGGTATTTTGACAGGGATGGTGAACTAATGCATATCTCCCCTGCGTGTTAGTTCATCGGAGTCCTGCAATGCGCGCTCTACCAACCGGAACCGTTACTTTTCTCTTCACGGACATCGAAGGCAGCACAAAGCTCTGGGAAGAGCAAACCCAAATTATGCAGGAGGCTCTTGCGCGCCATGACGCGGTGATGCGTTCCGCGATCGAAGCCAATGAGGGGGTAGTCTTCAAGACCATTGGCGATGCCTATTGCGCTGCCTTCTCCACTGCTCCTCAGGCGCTTGCCTCGGCGCTTTCTGCTCAGCAAAGCCTTCAGTATGTGCAGACGGAAGCGGAAAATGCCCGTTTGACGCTCAAAGTTCGTATGGCAGTGCATACAGGAACGGCAGAGGTGCGCGAGTCCGATTATTTTGGGCAGCCTCTCAACCGTGTTGCCAGGCTCCTGGCGATCGGACATGGCGGTCAGGTGCTCCTCACCGATGTCGTGCAGGAACTCGTCCGCGATACCCTTTCAGACTCTGCCACCCTCAAAAGCCTGGGCGAGCATCGCCTCAGAGACCTTAGCCGACCGGAACATGTTTATCAACTGCTCCATCCCGACCTGTTCTCCGATTTTGCGCCCCTCAAGAGCCTGGATAACTCCGATTTGCCCAACAACCTGCCCCAACAGGTGACCTCCTTCATCGGACGAGAGAAGGAGATCGAAGACGTTAAATCGCTTCTAGGCAAGAAACGATTGCTGACGCTGACGGGCAGCGGTGGGTGTGGTAAAACACGGCTCGCGCTGCAAGTGGCTGCGGAGGTACTGGAGCAATACCCGCAGGGCATCTGGCTGGTGGAGCTAGCAGCGCTTACGGATCCTCTCCTTGTCGCACAGGCGGTGGCGTCGATAGTGGGAGTACGCGAGGAGGCGGGCAAGCCGATCCTGCAGACGCTGGTCACGTCCCTGAAAGACAAGAAGCTGCTGCTGGTGCTCGACAACTGCGAGCATCTGCTGAGCGCCTGCGCTCATCTGGTGCATACGCTGATGCGCGCATGCCCCGACTTCAAAGTGGTGGCCAGCAGCCGCGAAGGACTGGGTATCGCAGGCGAGACAGTCTATCGTATTCCTTCCCTTTCCATTCCCGACCTCAAGCACACCGAGACTATAGCAAGCCTGTCTCTCTATGATTCCGTCCGTCTGTTTGTGGAGCGCGCGTCGTCGGCACTGCCTTCGTTTACCGTAACCAACGCTAATGCCCCTGCTGTAGCCTCGGTATGTCATCGACTCGACGGCATTCCGCTTGCTCTGGAGCTGGCGGGGGCCAGGGTGCGCTCGCTGTCGGTCGAGGAGATCGACAGCAAACTCGATAACCGCTTCCGCCTCCTGACAGGCGGGAGCAGAACTTCCCTTCCCCGCCAACAGACACTGCGCGCGCTTATCGACTGGAGTTATACCCTGCTCTCAGTACCCGAGCAGACTCTTCTGAGCCGCATGAGCGTGTTCGCGGGCGGGTGGACCCTCGAGGCGGTGGAGCAGGTCTGTTCGGGCGGCGATCTCGAGAGCATGGACGTGCTGGACCTGCTCATGGCGCTCGTGGATAAGAGCCTCGTTTCCTACGACGATCTGCGCGGTCAGTCACGGTATCGGCTGTTAGAAACTGTGCGGCAGTATGCCAGAGACAGATTGATGGAGAACGCAGAGGGCAGCACCTACCGGGGCAGGCAGCGTGACTATTATCTTACGATGGCCGAAGAGATCAGGCCAAAGCTTAGTGGGCTCGATCAGTCGCTCTGGCTGGATTGGCTCGAGATCGAGCACGACAATCTGCGACAATCTTTTACCGTTTGTGAGGAGGATCCCGATGGCGCAGCAATGGGACTGCGACTTGCCATTGCATTGGGATCCTTCTGGATCGTGCGCGACTATCTGAGCGAAGGCCGCGGCTACTGCATGACGTTTCTTGCGCGAGAGCGGAACGCCGCGCCGACGCCGGAACGTGCCACTGCATTGGTAGTAGCCGGCAACCTCACGTACTGTCAGGGCGATCTCAAGGCAGCACAGGAACTGTACGAGGAGGCGCTTGCTGTCCGTGAGCAACTGGGTGACCGGCGGGGATCCGCCGGTGCGCTGGGCAGCCTGGGCAATGTCGCTCATCTGCAGGGGGACTATGGCAGAGCGCGAGGATTGTTCGAGCAGGCATTAGCCATCAGTCGTGAGCTAGATATACCTGCATGGGAAGCGGTCAGCCTGGGTTGCCTGGGTAACCTGGTTATCGACATGGGTGATGACGCTGCAGCACAGGACTATCTTGTAGCCGCCCTGGCGCTGAATCGCCAGTTGGGTAATCGCGGGGACGAAGCTACAAGCCTCAACTCGCTTGGCACAATTGCCTTCGCCCACTCCAATTTCGTTGAAGCTATCCAATACCATGAACAGGCGCTTGCGATCGCACTGGAAATCGGCAGCCGTCATCAAGAAGGGGATTATCGCTTCAACCTCGCAAACGCGCATGCTGGACTCGGTGAAACGAGCGCTGCGAGCGCGCTGTATTGCCAGTCTTTCTCGATGCTGCACGCAGGCGGTGACATACGCAGTCTTACAGACAAGCTCGAAACGCTGGCTGCCTTTTTCATGGAGCAGGGCGATGACGAATCTGCGTGCCGATTGTGGGGCGCAGCCGAAGCGGTCCATGAGGTTTCGGGTTCTTCACGCCGGGCGAGTAATCAGCAGGACTACGACAGGAATCTGACTGAATTACGCCTCACCTTGTGCGAGGAAGATTTCAATGTCTTCTGGGCGGAAGGCCGCGCGCTGCCGATAACTCAGGTGCTTGCTTATGCGATCGAACGGACGAACGAAATTGTGGCGCGTTTAGCGCCTCCCTCAGAGGTCTCGCAGTAGGCGGATCGCAAACCTTCGCTGTGCAGGTGCGCATAGCGTTGTTCCCTTACGAGGGAGCACATTGTGGCTGATTACCGTACCATTTCCCTCTTTCGAAAGCGCACAGAAGACGCATCCTCCCGGCGATTGCCCGCGAACCGATACAATGGGTCGATAATCACAGCACATTTTTAGCTGCCCGCAGACCTTCCGTTCGAGTATGAAATAGACTGTATTCCGAAGCTCGGAGTGCAGAATGTCGCTGCCCTGTGCGACCCCTCGGGCTGTCACGAATCGAATCTGCCAATTTCTAAAGTGCAACATGCGCAGGATTCTGGTGTCTTTTGCAGAAGTAACCAGAGGTAAGCAAAACTGGAAGTGCGCCAACTGAATCGCCTTCCGCTAACGAATGCTGAGTTTCCCCGCACTTGCCCAACTGAGAAACTAACAGCCAAATCCACCTCGACCCGCGCGAAGGGAGAATCCCTCTTTGAATGAATTGGAAAAACTAAGGCGCAATCCGGTGAGCCGCCGCGCCTTTCTCGCTCGCGCTGCCGCTGCTGGCATCGGCGCAGCTGCCCTGGCGCTTATCGAAGGCTGTGGCTCATCCGACAGCATCAATCAGGTGAGCATCAAAGACCCCAATTTCCGACAGGCGGACGGTACCTACATCGTCGGCCGCAATATCAATGAAGTCGTCCTCAACTATGTACTCACGTTCAAAACGATGGAAGCGGACCTCTATCGACAAGCGGTCAATCGCGCGGCGGGCGTCTCGTCCTACCGTGACAACTCCCTTCTTTTGGACCCGTCGAGATTCCAGATCGGAAGCAGAATCAGCACCGCCGGACTCGACAATCCGGCCGCCGCTTTCAAGTATCTCGTACAGTTCGCTTATGCTGAACTGACACACCGGGATTACCTTCGTCTGATGCTCGTCGCTCTTGGTGCGCCGCTTGCCAACGGCAATCAGCGGGGTTATACGTTTCCGGCGACGAGCGCAAACGCGCTCAACGATCCGGGTCCGGATCTGAAAACCATCCTCACGAATGTGCTCAAGATCGAGGAAACGGGCGTACGCGCACTTCTCGGCGCACTGCCCTATATGAAGACGAGTCTCGGCTTGCAGGATGTTGCCGCGATCAACTCGACGGAAGCCCGACATGCGGCTGCTCTCTCTTATAGTATCGGCTTGCAGCCCGGGCCTGCGCCGGGGCGATCAGGTTTGCTCGATCAGCTTGTGACAGGTTCAACGCCCTATCCGCACCCAGACACATTCGAGTATTTCCTCGCGCCAAACACAGTAATGACAGCCATCGACGCCGCGTACTATGTCAAAGCATAAATGCGACAGCCAGATCGACAAATCGTATTCGACTGCCAGAACACCGACGAGCCAATTGTACCGGTTGGGGAACCGATCGAAGCAAACCATTGAAAATAAAAATGAGAAAAACATGCAAATAACTACGCTGGCAGATACCGGGCAAAGTGATCTGCGCAAAATTTCAGCGCCAACCTTCGCGCATGAGCTCGACCAAGAGGTGGAGCCGCTGACCGATCAGAACAAAGAGCAGAAGAAAGAGAACTGGGAGCGCAGCGAAACGTTCGGAATACACACATTGGGCGCGGCTGCGCTGATGGGTCTTGCTGGTGCTGCGCTTGCGCTGCCACAGGCGGCTCAGGCAATCTCTCCCGCGCTTACCTTCACGGGAAGCATTCCGGGCAAGGGCGATGTTCAGGTTCTGAACTACGCACTCGTACTCGAAGAACTCGAAGCGGCGCTATATGTGCAGGTGCTGCAGCGACTGAGCGACCTGGGCATTACCACCGGTCAGATAGTGCAGATTCTGCAGGGTTTCAGTGTTGTCGAAGCGGATCATGCGACTTTCCTGCGCAATACGTTGAATGGAGTGGTTGCGCAGAATGCTTCGCTTGGTCCGGTCGTCGGTACATTCACGTACAACTTCGGACTGACGACGAGCGTAACAGATGCCCGCAGCGCACTCGAATTGGTACTGATGGTTGAGGCGACGGGCGTACGTGCTTATCTCGGCGCCATTCCGCTGCTTTCGGCACAAAGTCCCTATCTTCAAGTGGCGGCAGCGATTCAGGAGACCGAGGCGCGGCACACGACAACGCTCACGATCGCCAGAAACGTCAACTTCAGCACTGGCACAGATGTCGCGCCGCTCTACACGGAGCGAACGCCAGTGTACGACGCTCCTTACGACACACTGCATCCGAACCAGGGCACTAAAGGTCTTGATGTGTACCTGCACCCCGATACCGTGCTCGCGGCCGTCTCGCCGTTTATCGTAGGGCCGTCGACCTAAAGGTCTGTCAGTAATGTAATATCTCGTCATCAGAGGGCGCAGCTAGCTGCGCCCTCCACACAATTCAGTAACTTGTTTTTATTCCCC
>JBBQPY010000207.1:0-8645 GCA_038216735.1 Chthonomonadales bacterium | reverse complement strand
CGATACTCGTCGGAAATGCTGTACCAGCCGCGATCGAATCCCCAGTGGTGATTCTTGCAGAGCGCGATGCCGTTGCGAGGATCGTCGTTATGGAATTTATCGAACGGCATAATATGCGCTGCATCGATCAGAGTGCTGTTTTCGGTATGCACGGAGAGCGCACAAACCGCGCAGGCATTCCGGTATATCTCTTTGACGACGCGTGGAAACAGAGCATGACGCACGTAGTAGCCGGTTTCGTCCTTCGCTTCGGAAACGGTTTTGATGCGAAACCGACTCTGTGCCTCTGCTTTGAGTTTTTCAACTTCGTAGTCGATCGGAGCGTCGGGAATCTGTGGCTGGACGTCTACCAGTCCAACATTGAAGTGCTGGCGCAGCAGGAACGCTCGCAGCGCAATCAGAGCGGTCCGATCCTGTAGTAGGAGCCACAAATCGGCGGCGAGTTGTGCGCCATCCACCTCGGTAGTCAACTGCCGAATTGTCGGGTTGTTACCGAGCGTTTGGGTGGAGACAGGAACGCCGCGCTTGACCAGTTCCCAGAAACCGTCCTGAACCAGAAAGCGGAACGGATTGGCGATCTTGTCCTGCCACGTTCCTTCGGGCACGAGCACGCGCCAGTAAGCGCGAAATGCCGCAACGAGATCGGGCGTGAGGACGATGCAGTTGTTCACAATGCTGCCCCGTTCGATCTCATCCAGAACCGCGAGCAACAGGACTGGTTTATGCGGTGCAACGCCCATTTTCGGGTTCTGGTTTCGGTGCAAATTCCCGAAAAGCCCGATGTATTTACCGAGAACGATATCGTCCATTTTATCCTGAACCGACCAAAGTCGAGACGGTACGCCTGTGCTGAAAGACTAAATCGGGATCAGCGCGAGCAGGGTTTCTGTGCACAGTCGAGCGAACGCCGGGTCGTTGATATTCGCGTTCAGGTCGCGCAGTACGATCTCATGCCGAAGATGCGTCGTCAGATTGCCGAACAGAGTCATGTCCGCATCGATCAGATAAAACGGCTGGCCCGGCGCATCCAGATCGGAAATCCCGCGCAGAGGCAGACACACCGCTGCAGGACCGCTCAGCCGATTGACACGCTCCGCAAGCGCACGCCCGAGACGCGCGCCCTCCGCGACCTCCACGCGGATCAGCGTGTGCTCCGGCGACACCGAGTATGACTTCCGACGGCCGTACTGCGGCGGAACCGTGTCCTTCGCACCGAAATTGACCCTGTCCAGACCGCCCGGAGCCAGCACCGCCGGTATCTTCGCCTGTATCGCGAGATCGAGCAGACTGAGTTCGGAAACCGACTCCCCACGCAGCAGGCTGTCGGCGAGTCCATTCTGTGCGAGTTCGAGGACGCCCGCAACGGTCTCGAGCGCGATCCCGGCGACCAGCGTATGGGTCTGCGGGTCGTCGATCGCCAGCAGCAGCGCAGGGTGTCCTGCCTCGTCGAGCAGCCGCACCGCTTCCTCCGCACAGGCGGCGGTCGCTGCCGTTGTCGAAACAAGTATCTGCCGCCGCCCGCCCAGTGTGCGCGGCGCAGGTACATTACGCTCTTCACTCACAGCTGCCGGTGTGAGCGCAGTTTTTGTTCCGGCAGGCTTCTGATGTCCGTTGTGCGTTCCGTTGCTTCCCGATGTCACTTTGCTTTCGTCCTCCAAAATGTGTGTATGCGTTCACTGGCATACTTCCCCTACAATACGCTCCAGCGACCTGTCGTAACACACCGAATCTCGTGCATCTATTTTCCCACAAGAAACGTCATGTCAGGTGAAGGAAACATCGCATTGCTTCTCACAGACTGCCAGATACACCGACATGCGCCGTTATACTCTCCCAAAACCTTGCTCGATATCGATAATCGACGAGGAAACAACGGTCGTCGAGCGGAACTAGCTTTCAACCTACACACTTTGACTGCAATTCCGGAGGATCAGCTATGCCTGCAAACCCCAAATATGCTGTACTGATGGTGCTTACGCTGCTTTGCCTGCTGCAACTGCCGGCCCCGACGCGCGCACAGGGCACTGCCGATCCACAGGATCCGCTCGCAAAAGCGCTCCAGCAGGATACCGTCTATGTCGGCAAAACGCGCCGCGATAAAGTCGATGGCGCGGCGCTGAAAACGATGGCGCAAAACGTATCCGCCGATCTGCAGCCGGTCAAAATCGCTGTGCTGAGCCAGCTTCCGGCGAGCGGCGCACAATTCGGTACCCGCGATGCCTACACCAAAGCGCTGCACGATTATCTGGGCATGGGCAAAGGCACACTGCTGATTATGACGCAGAACGGCGCCTCGCTTGCAACCGACGCGCTCCCAGCGCGATCTATAACCCCGATCCTGAACCAGAACGCCGACGCCCTCAAAAACGATCCGGCGTCGGGTATTCAGCAGACATTCGCCGGTCTCGAAGCGGCGATCAAGAGTGGCGCAGGAGCACCCGTCAGTGGCAGCCAAAATGCACCTTTGAACGGAGACCAGAACGGCAGTCAGAACCCTCCGCCTGCCGGTAATGAAAACGGCATTGAGCAGAATGGCAATCAGAACGCGCCGAATAACAGGCAGCCGGTCGCGAATTCCGACTCGGACTCACCGCTCGGCTGGGTGCTCGGGCTCGGCGCGATCGGCGGCGCAGCGGGTCTCGCGCTCTGGGGAGGCAGCCATGCCGCAAAGAAATCGCGCGCCATCGCAGAAGCGAAAGTGCCCGTGCAGCGCCTATACGGCGAAGTAGTCTCCGGCATCTCCTATGCCGACACCTATCTCGACTTGCTTCCGAACACGCCCGAAGCCAGCGAAGCCAAACTGGCGCGTCAAAGCGCCGCCGAACATCTCGACCGCGCGCAGTTCACTGTCAAATCCGCTCGGACTCCGGAAGACTATGGACGCGCAGAGGCAGTTTTGGAGCAGGCAAAAGCGGACGTCGCGCTGTGCCGCAGCAAGATCGACATCGCAACCGGAGGCACCGGCTTCGCGGTCGCAGTAGATGGAACGGACTACAGGGCGACCCCCGCTTCCAATGCTACCTTTGCCGCGCCGGTGATCTCAGGACTGCGTGCCGAAGACATTCCCGTCAACGAGCGCGGCGTCTGCTTCTTCTGTGCGCGTCCCTCTCGAATCACCGATTTGACGCCGATCACGATCGTCGACAAGGGTCAGCGGCGCAAGGTGCTCGCCTGCGCCGACGACGTGCGCATCGTACAGCAAGGGGCGACGCCGCAGGTGCGAACGGTTGCGTACAACGGGCAGAACGTACCCTGGTATGCGTCCCGTTCCTACGATCCTTATCGCGACTATTATGGCGGCGGGTATGGTTATGTGCCCGTCTACGGCGGCTATGGCTCCGGAATGATGGACGGCTTTCTGCTGGGCGCACTGCTCTCGGACCCGTATCCAATGGCATATCCTGTCTTCGTGGACTCGTCCGGCTACGCGACCAACGACTTCAATGCGTCGGCTCCTCCGGTCACGAACGATGGCGGTTGGGGCGGTTACAGTGGCGACAACTCCGGTGGTGACTGGGGAAATAATCAAGGCGGCGATGCGGGTGTTGGCGGCGTAGACTGGTCCGGAAACACAGATACGGGCGGCGGCGATACCAGCAGCTCGGACTTCGGAGGCATTGATTTCGGTGGTGGAGACTCAGGCGGGGGCGGCGATTTTGGCGGCGGCGGAGACTTTGGCGGCGGAGGCGACTTCGGCGGTGGTGGCGATTTCTAATTCTGATCGGTATGCGAATCGACTTGCGGAGACAGTTGATCAGTTTGCAGTCCGCGGGGGTGGGCTTTGCCTCTCCAGACCGGGGGGTTCAGCCCCGTGTCTGGGTACATTCTGCAATTGTATATCTGCACTTTAGCACTTGAATCCAGTCCCGCGCCCGCTGCGACGACCTAACCGCTGCGAGCGAATCGTAAATTCTGAAGCGCAGGAAACAGGAAGAGGAACGTCCGTAGCACCGGATCGACAGGCGCGTCCAGCGTGACGGTCTGCACGGGCATTCCCGTCTGCACGGAAAGCGTGAGTAGTTCCAGTACGCCATCGCGCTCGTCCTTTCGGGCGGGCAGATAGTGACGGTTGCAGGAACCCACGACCTGGTCGGAAACATCCATAAACGTATGGACTACCTCCGTGGG
The DNA here is from genome assembly GCA_038216735.1 of Chthonomonadales bacterium. Lineage (GTDB taxonomy): Bacteria > Armatimonadota > Chthonomonadetes > Chthonomonadales > Chthonomonadaceae > JBBQPY01. The sequence goes on along the minus strand of JBBQPY010000207.1, from coordinate 4,517 downwards.
TTCGCTTGCTGGCTCGTTGTTCGGGCGTACGGGACGGCGCGCTTTGCCAACGATTGTCCCGTCGGACAACTCGAAATCTGCGCCCCAATTCGCGTCGTACAACATTCCGAGAAGCATTCCATCGGGGTTATGAATCTCGACTTTACAGCCGCGCTTCGTGTCTCCCCAGTAGGAAGTAGTGGTCAGCAGGAGATTGCCGGCCATGTCCTTTACTTCTCCGTGGACGTTGCTGTCCTGATTGAACAGTCGGAACAGACCTCCTTTTTTGTACACCTTCGCTACACGCGCCAGGGCGGTTCCCTGCGCGTCCCTGTACTCCATATGCAGGCCATTTCGGTCCGTGTTTTCAGCGAGCCGCACTGCTATAAAGGTGTTGCATTGTGGTAACGATGCGCTCATTTCGTCCTCTTTCATCTCTGACAGACACATTTGACCGTTCCGCTACGAACGATATCGAAGGAAACTAGCTCGATGACAGACAACAAAGTACGCCTTGCTGCAACGGTCTGCTTAACTGTGGTTACACTTGGTTTTGTTTTCGCCAGCTTTGCCCTCGGGCAAAATAAAGCTGTAAGCCAGCCGTTACACGTCAAACAGAATCGAAGTCAGTCGATTCCCGGCGAATATATGAAAGCGTTCGTGGTCGCCCATGACGCATTTCGTAAGGCTCCCGATCTGAAGGAAGCGAAAAAAAACCTGGACAATTACAACATCGAATTCAGCGAAGACGCCAAAAACTACAGGGTGCATTTTCATGTCAAGATGGTTCCGGGCACTGTCCAAGGTCTGGGCGGCGAAACCACTATCGGTCGTGAAGAAGAGTTTACGCTCGCCAAATCCAACTATAAAATCGTACAGGAGTTGCTTTATCGCTGACCAAAACGCTTAAGCGTTGCCGCTGATCGCGATGCTTTCCGCCTGCGCGACTCGGCTGCAAATCTGCTCTGCGCTGAGACCGGTATGCCGCTTACCGGTATCGACGATCAGCACGAACTCGATAGTGTGCGCTTTTGCCGAGTACCGCTGTGAACTGACCCGGTAACGCTTATAGGCGTGCAGGACGAAATCCGTCGCGCCGCGTTCGATGCAAGTCTCCACCATTTTCCGCAGTGGAATCGACCCGTCCGTGCTGTAGCTCGTCAGGATAAAGCGGGCATCCAGCGCGGACATCAGTTCGGAATAGGCGCCAACTGCCTCCGCGCGATGATTGTACGCGCTGCGCCGCAGCGTCCGCCAGTCCTCGCGAATCGCCGATTTGTTCCTGCCTTCGATCTGCTCCGTCAGCGCGGGTCGGTCCCACAGCGCGATCGTGTTCAGCACATGGTAGTTGCTGCCGTACGGGTGCTGATTGTAGGGCGGATCGAGGTAGGCGATATCGACCGTCGTGCCCTCATCGCGCAGCCGATTCGCGAGCGTCAAGGCTTCGAGGCGAAAGACGGCGTTCTCCTGATTATTGTCGTAGAACACGACTGGCTCTACCGCAAAATCGGCGAGGATGCGATAAAGCGCGGTGCCAGTTTGACCGCCCCAACCGTTGTGGAATCCCTTGAAGACACCGCTCGTGTTGCTGTTATAACAGGCTCGATAGAGCATTGGCGCGAGCAGGCAGGCACGCTCAAACGAGTCGATAGCGCCATCCTGCTCCCAGCATTCGATCTGGCAGCGCATCGCGTCGATCCTGCCGCCGTTGGCACGTGTGTAAAACAGGCGATCGCGAAGTATATCATACTCGGCATCGCTGGCCGGGCACAGGTGGCGCGTTATCCAGTCTTCTCGCGGCGGCAGTGCGTTGAGCGTCGTCAGCGCGTTTTCGTAGCCGCCGAAGTGCACGAATTCGGGCGCACAATTGCAGCCGATACTGGCGCGGTTTATCTCGAGCGCATACGGTTCCCAGTCATTGGCGAACGTGCGAAATCCGATGCGTTTCGCCATCCGCGAGACGACCCCACTGCCCGCAAACAGGTCCAATAAAATGCCAGGCGGCGAGACGTTTGTCTTCGCGATCGCCTTCTGAATCAGACCGAGCAGTTTGCGCTTGTTGCCGATGTAGGGTATCAGTTGATTGAAAACATAGTCGCCGGTGTGCGCGGCAGCATGGTCTTTTTTAGCATAATCGAAGTCGTGGTTATTCGTAACTATTCACCACCCTCAGCGCTCTCCTTTGCATGGAGGCTAACCAACCCAACCCTCTCTTTGCGAAGGCGGGGAAAGAACAAGGCATTCAGGAACGTGTTCGAAGAGAGCGCTGCTTGCCACGTCCTACAGATCGTCACCGAAGGACACTCGTCATTTCAAGCGACGGACTTTAATCTGTCGTCAAAGCTGTTCCGACTTTCCACAGAGCCGTTGTCAATGAAACGTTGTGAAAACTCTCCGCCTGTGTCGAGTATACCCGCCAGTTAGAGGCAGATTTCGTTTACTGCCTGTCCGCTTTATGAAATTGCAAAAATCAACGCCGTTCGGGAGAATAGAAATGGACGAGAACAAAGAGCCTCTTACGATTGTGCTTCCGCGGAGAAAGTTTCTCGTCAGTCTATTCGGGGCGGTTTATACTGCGGAAGCTGCGATGCAATCCACTTCCGCGCAGGCAGATGCTGAGAAGGCTGCCACCCAGGCAGGAATCGACTCTTATGCGCACTACATTCGGACGTCCAAAGATTTTCGACGCGTGAAGCAGGATAAGGTCGAGTGCAGTAAGGCGTTTCCTGGCTGGCTGACGATGCCCTGGACCTATCAGTGGACCATCGGTTACACCGATGCCTCAGGTCAGTGGAGTCGTGAACATGGCTACAACGGCGCGTTCCTGGATGGCAACGCCGGGGCTCTGGACTCGCCAGCAGGCAAGCTCGCGTGGATCGACCGTAACAAGCTGCGTTTCTACGTCGATCATACCGCAGGCAAAGGCAGTCTGCACCTGTGGGACGGCGGTAAGCAAAAGCCATATCTGCCGAACCTGCACGGCGGCGGCATACGCACCATTCCTGTCAATACCGCACTGGCAGAGAAGCTGCACGGCATCCTGCGCACGAATATTAAGCAGGCGGTTGGGTCGCCATTTCGTGCCGCCTATGCCCTCGACGATGAGGCATCCTGGGGACATTTCGTGCATCCGACGATGTGGTGCGTGACCGATGACGCCGCCGCTTACAAAAAGTGGCTCGCCGAAATATACGGCGCGGCAGCCGTCCCGATTCGAGATCGCTGGGTCACGTACGAGGACATTCGCCCGCAGCTCGCCGACTGGTCAGTGCGCGAATTCGATGCCAGCCCGCTAATGGATCAGTGGACTTTCAATGACTCGTACTGGTGCAATTTTCTCGGCGATCTGGTCGAGTACTCAAACACTCTCGACCCGAAAACGCCGTGCGGGATCGTCGGCGGGCAGGCTCCCAACGCTTTCGGCGGCTACGACTATGCCAAACTGATCGGCAAGATTCAGTACATCGAGGCATACAACCTCGGCTCCTCGCAGGCAATCATCCGCTCGTTCAACCCGCACAACGCCATTCCCGCCGTGACGAGTCAGTTTCACCAATCGGTCGAAGACGACATCTGGCAGGTCTGGTACTATCTCGCGCACGGCAATCGCGGGCATATCGGCTGGGTCGAGAATTGGTTCGACGGGCAGACGCCTCGCCCCTGGCACGACAAAGTCGCCCCTCACTATCTGGAAGCGGGCAAAAAGATCGGACCGCTTCTTGAGGGCGCCGAATGGATGCACGATGGCGTTGCGCTCTACTACAGTCATGCTTCGATTCAGCTCGGCTGGGTACTCGACGCGGCGGCGCACGGCAAAACCTGGATCAATCGCGACGGCGATCACCGTCTTGGCGCATCGCACATGGTGCGTCAGGCATGGGAAAATATGCTGCGAGATTCGGGACTGCAGTACAACTTTTTGAGCTACGTGGAAGTAGTGCAAAACGGTGTGCCGACGGAGTACAAGACGCTGATCCTGCCAGCCTGTCTCTGTCTGTCCGACGCTGAAGCGCAGGCGATCGAGAAGTTCTGTCACGCGGGCGGCACCGTGATTGCCGACTATCTGCCCGGCGTCTGGGATCAGCACGGGCGTGGGCGAACGGCGGGCGGGGCGCTGGATAAGCTGTTCGGTGTCCGGCACGACCCTGCGATGAAGTCGGAGAATGTGTTCGGCGGCAAACGCTGGTGCGAAGTGGATCAGGACGCTAATTTCGAATGGAAGACCTATGCGGAGTTTCTGACGAAGGAAAACTCCTGTGTCAGAGACGCTTCGGGGTTCAATAAAGCGGTGCGTACATTGCCGACCGCCACCGTAGTTAAGAAGGGAAACGGTACAGCCGTGCTGATGAACCTCTCACCGCAGTGGTACAACGCCTATCGGACAGCGGGCTTCGAGGCAGCTAAGCGGCGCGACACCTTCATACGACATGTGTCTCCTGAAATCCGGCGTTGGGTTGAAATCCAAGGGGCAGGCGCAGCGGAGTTCGGTTATGAGATCACCTATTTCCGCAAACCGGACGGTAGAAAAGCGCTATTCG
>JBBQPY010000206.1:0-8672 GCA_038216735.1 Chthonomonadales bacterium | reverse complement strand
AGGTAATCACGGGACCAGTAGGTCGGACGGGCGGCGCAGGCTGAGTTGGCGGTGCTGTCTGAGCTGGTGGAGTCGTCTGAGGCACGGGCGGTGCAGTCTGAGGCGCGGTCTGCACATTCGCAGGAGCGGACACAGAAGCAGAAACGGTAACGAAGCGAGGTGCTGGCCAGTCCTCTTCTCCTTCGCCAACCTCGTCAGCCATCTTCCAGGTCGTGAGGCTATCTCCCGATGCAGCAGCGGTTCGAGGCGCTGCTGTCCGGTCGAAAAGCAACGCATCGGAAACACGGGCACCCGAAGCCGCGCCATGCATCGCTCTGCTTTTCCATGCCTGCTCAGAGATTCCGGAGAGGGATTCGGGCGTATTTGCCTCCCAAATGTCGGTTTTGTGGGAGGCGCTGGCGGCGTCCAGGCTCTGAGCCTGCTTTGACTGTCGCCCGGCTGCAGTCTGTGCCGACGCGCTATCCAGGAAGGTGCACAGCGTCAAACCGATCGTCGGCAGCGTGGTGGCGAATAGCAGGGGCGAGACATGCCGTTTATTGCGATTACGTCTTTTAATCACGGATTCCAATTCTCCTTCACACCTCTATGCTGCGGGACACCAGTGTCCATTGTCCGTAGGAGCCAGGACTGTCCCCCGGCAATATCCACTCAGAAACGGTCTTAACGTTTAAGTTACACACGGTTTTTAGCTGCATTACGCGCTGCTTTTCGGGCTGGCATACGTTGGGATATCGCTCATGTGCCCATGCTGCCTGTGACGCCATTTCCAGCGAGGACTGCGCCTCACCTGGCAGGGCGAAGACCATTGCCGGACACCAGGCAGGCGACAGCAAAGTGCCTGCGGGTAGACGGCATCCGTCTTCCGCTTCCGGGACGAGTCGACAGGAAGCATACGTGTGACATCTTCAGGCGGCTGGGCGGCTGGAGCACGGAGAGGACAGTAGCATAGACACGAAACGCGATGCTGCTAAGAGCGAAAAGTATACTGCCAAAAGGATACAACTCACAGTATGAGAGCAGCATTTGCTGCAATTCAGAGATCGGATATGTCGCGCATTATAAGACAATGCGCTCTGCGACGCCCCCGATGCTCTCTCGATTCAATTACTTTTTCAATTCGATGACGCTTTCGATTCGATCAGGGACGGTAGTAGGGCTCCAGTTTTCGGCGTAGCATTGCGCGTGCGCGGAGCAGTCGCGTCTTGACGTTTTCAAGCGAGAGTCCGGTTGCTTCTACGATTTCATTGTAAGATAAATCATGAAACTCGCGCAGCAAAACGACTTCTTTATAGTCCGGTGGAAGTGAATCGATCGCTGCATAGATACGTTGCCGCAGCTCGCGGTCCTCGAGCACATTTTGCGGCGAACCGCTCCAGTCGGCGATTTCGCGCGTTACACCGTCCTCGGTCGCCGTATCCCGTGGCTGATCGAGCGACTCCACCCGCAGCGACCGCTGTCTGTCCCGCTGGCGCATGCGATTGATACAGAGGTTGTGTGCGATCTGATAGAGCCAGGTGAATACCTTCGCTTCGCCGCGAAAACGATCATAGTGGCGAAAGGCATTGATAAAGGTCTCCTGAGTCAGATCGGTCGCGTCCTCATAATCGCCGAGTTTGCGGTAGATGACATTGAAAATCTTTTTTTCGTATTTTGCGACAAGGGAGTCGAAATCCAGATGACGGTCTACGTCTTCGGGAGGCGCTGCGCTTGCAGCGGCCAGCGTCTGCGCGATCGTCTTACGGCGCGGTCCCTCTTCCGTCATCGCGACCGGGGCATTCACCGGCGCAGGCGGATTCGTATTGAGGTCGTCACAGTCTACCCGATTTCGGACAGAAGTGCGCTGCGTCAGTGGAAAGCGTGTTGTCTGCCCTGTCAGGCTGAGCGACATGAGATTGATTCCGGCGCACAGGAAGAAATATCTTCCTTCTCAGCACTGTGTGCGCCCTTCCGTCAAGGATATCCGTGTCGAGTATCTAAGCTTTTTGCTGCTGCTTCCGTAGTACCGCTGACCAGAGAGGTCTGAATTCACGACGAATTTGCCGTGCAGGACTGTTCGTATAGGACGCAGACCGCAGTCGATTGTTACAGTCTTAGCGATGGAAAAACGCGCTTTTCTCGAAAATCGGTTTCTTCGACGTCGATTTAGCTTCGATTCAGAGCGGCCAGACTATGTCATGCTATAAAGACGTTGGACGTCTCCAGGTGCTCGCTTCTCACTCTTTATCCTGTAATTCTTGTCTTTAATTCGCCTTAAAACCTGAAGAATCCTTCCAGCAGTACACGCTGAGTGTTTACATCGTCCACATCATACGATAACTGGAAGCGATCCCGGAAGCGAAGGCTCAGTTTCAGGTCGTATGTCTCGTGTGTATTGGCTAGCGTTCTGGTATAGCTCAGGTAGAGCGGTCCGACAAGCCTGCGCCGTACGATCAGGTTGAGTCGCTGGATAGGGTCGTAATTAAGGGAAAGTTCTTCGAACCCGAGCGCTTCGGCTGGCTTGTCGAAGATCGACGGGAGCACGGAGCTGGTCAGAATATTGGTGAACTGTTGGGCGATCACTTGTCCCGGATTACGCCCGAACTGCCCGACCGCGTCGCCTCCCAGCACACCCGCAAGACGCTGCTGCAGCCCGAGCTGGTTCGCAGCCAGGTCGCCGGGATCCGATGAGAAGTTGAGCGCGAGGCGCGATTCTCCTGTCACCGGGTTGGTTATCTGCCCGGAAATCGGTCCGGTTGCGGTTACTGTAATACGATAGTTTTTGCGAATGCCACTCTGCGAGTTCGCAGTCAACGAGCCCTGTGCCTTGAGATTGACGTCGATACCCAGGGTGGAACGCGTTGGATCCTCTTCATCTGGGGTGGGGTAGATCAGAGTCAGCGAACTCGGCGGCACGATATTGAACCGCGCGGTCGCCAGATTCAGTTTGCCCTCTTCGAGTGCGAGTTTTCCGTAGAGCCGCAGCCCGAGCTTGCGTTCCGGGACCGCTGCTACTTCCGCAGCAGCGGTCTTCCCTGGAGCCGCAGGAACGATTGTCGGATTGTCGGCAACGGCGCTTGACGCAGGCGTGTCTGATGTATCGAAAAGATGTCCCTTCAAGGTGGCCGCGCCGGAGGTGCGCGCATTGATCAGCAAGTTCGAGACACGCACATTTTTGCCCAGCAGCAGGGTCAGATCGAAATTGGGATTGATCGGCAGCGGAAGCCCGCTGCCGGAGCCGCCCTCGAAGCCGCCGGGCGGGGAAAATTGAGCGTCTTCGACGCCGACGAGTCCACCGATTGTGAGATCGGAGAGTGTCAGATCGTTGAGCGAGCCTGTCAGGCTCAGCCCGACGTTTGCCGTGCCGCGCATACCGCCTGACTTCGTGCCCGGTATCGGTGTCGCATCGAAGTAGAGGCGCGACGAACTGAGCATCAGTCCGGGGAAGCGGTCGCGATCGGCGGGATCGATCGCGAGGTCGCCGCTCAGCGTCAGCGGGTCACTGATATGCTTCGTGTCCGGCTGGCTGCGATTCGTGTAGAGCTGCGTTCGCGCTGAGAAACCGTCTACCGCATGAATATGATCGCCGACGAGGGTGAGCGTTCCCTTTAGATCGAGCAGCCGCATACGCCCGAGCGGAAGGCTTTTGCTCTCGACATGCATCGCTCCGGAGGTCGGGCGCGGGTTGCCGAGCGTGTTCGTAATGCCGAGCCGCAGCGAATAGCGCCCTTCATACTGGCTGGCAGAGGGGGTAAAGGCAGCGAAGGAGTTGAATTCCTGATCGGGCAGCACGATCTCCGCGTTGATACGCGTATCTTTCGTGACGAACGGCGCTTTCCAGGAGAAGTCCATCGATCCATGCGCGTTTGCGTCGAAGCGATACTCTTTCTGAGTTTTCGGGTCTTTGCTGACTTTGACTACCGCGATGTCGTCGATCGTGATCTGCCTCTGGGTCACGACGGCATGAGAGACTTCGATACGCCGGAAGACCTGATCGCGATAGGCGACATCGCGCAGGCTGACAGAGGCGTCGAAGATCGGCGCTTTCGTTTTCCCTGAGACCGTGAAGAGGATATCGCCCTCGCCGCTCAGGTCGTTCAGGTTCTGCTGATCGATCCAGCGTTTCAGAATGTCGAGCTTGATTTTGTACGCGCTGACGTCGGCGGTCACGTCGCCATCGAAGACGGCCGAGATATTTTTCGCGTCGATGGTAGCGTCTTCACTCTCGATGCGAACGAAGTCATCCGGATGAAATGGAGAGGGACTGACAATCGACTTTTTCGTGATCAATGCGCTTCCGCGGATTGCAGAAACGAGATGCTGCTGAACCTGGATGTTGGCGGCATTGAAACCGACATCTACCTGCGGATCGGAGGCGGTTCCAGTGACATGGGCGCTGCCATCGACTGTTCCGCCGAACTGAGTCCCCAGTTTGTTGAGCGTATCGGTAATCTGTTTACCGGTGTCGGTCGCAGCGAAAGCGCTGCTCTCATACAGACTGCGCAGCCGCTGAAGTCGCAGGCTGTTCATCCGAATGTCGCCCTGAATGCCGCCATCGTCGAAGTTGTAAATCAATTTCGGAATCGTAATTTCGCGCGTCGCTCCAGCAGACAGCATAGCCGCGTTGGTGACGGCGGGCACTGCTGGAACGGCGTTCGGTGACGGCGCTGCGACGGCGGCGGGAGCGATCGAAGCAGCTGACGCCGCGACAGCGACGGGTTCTCCAATGCCGGTATCATGAATTGTGATCTCTTTGTTGGCATAAGCGAGGCTTCCCTCGGCCGTGCCGACTGGCAGTCCGTCGATGGTGAGACCGCTGACGGCAAAGGTCGCGGTGGCATGTGGATCTGTAATCGCCCCGCGCACGACCGCATGAATATCCGCCGTTCCCTTGATATCCGCAGACAGTGCCTCGGGGAGCACGTCCGCCAGTTTCGCGAAGTCGAGCGAGGCGCCCTTGACGTCGAGGACAGCTTTTCCATCAGTGCCGACGGTGCCGGCTGCCGTGAGCGTGCCTCCGGCGAGCGCCGCTTTCGCATCGAGTATCTGAAGCGATTTGGCGACATACCGGGCGCGAACCGTCGCGCTATCGATCGGCAGTCCATTGATCGATGCCTGGTTGAGGCTCAGGGTAAACGGAGACTGTATCTGAAGCGATGCCGGAGTGCCAGCGATCTGGACAGCATCGGTGGAGACAGTGCCCAGGATTATGTATTTGTCATGGGCGGGACTTCCGGGGACTGCGATGGTCTGCGGCAGGCTGACACCGGTAAGATGAACCAGATCGGCGATGTCGAGTTTTTCGGCGCGCGCAGCAAGTGCGATACGCGGCGCTGGACTGAGCGGCTGGGAGACTGTACCCTGGAAACTGACCGCTCCAGGATAACGTTCCGCCTCTCCAGAGAGCGTCAGCAGTGAGCGCGAAACTGTAAATGCGGCGGTCACTTTGTCTACCCCCGCCATGCCTGCCGATACTCCAAACGCGCTCAATTTGCCCTGAGCGACCGGTTTATCGAGTGTGCCAGCGATGGAGCCACGCAGGTAGCCGATGCCTTCGAGCTGGTTGACATCGAGCATCAGCGGCTTGACACCATCAGCGCTACCGGGCAGGAGGGCGTTCGCAGCAGCGTTGGTCTTTTGCCCGAGAGCTATTTTTTGTCTCGCAGCAGAATTTCTGTTGGCAGCTAGCTCGGTCGCTGTTGCCCGTCCGCTGCCAGGGACTGCAGCCACGGTGGGAAGTCCAGCATTTGGCAGCAGCGCGCGGCGGAGTGTGCCGAGGTTCAGCTCGTCCGCCTCGACATTGAATGCGAGCTTTCGCGTGGAAAGATCGACTGTGCCAGAAGCGAGCGCAAAGCCTTTCTCGTCTTCGACACGTATCTGGCGCACGACCAATTGCCGCCCAACCGTCGCGGCGCGTGCATAGACCGAGCGCAGCGGCTGATTATTGATTTTGACGTCGGCAAACAGCGCCTGCGCGCTGATATAAGGCGTCCGACCCACCTGTCCGCGGATCGTAGCATCGATATTGCCCTTTCCAGCGATGCGGCGGTCGGCGAGCGGGCGAACGGCGGCAAGCTGGACGCCTCTGGCATGGGCTTCGACATCGAAGGGTGTCTGCGCATTGAATCCCACACGGGCGCGCGCCACGACATTGCCGTCGGCGACCTGTCCGCGCACGTCCGCGTTGACGATGCGGTTGGCGAGCAGCGCGTCGACAACGAGGTTTCTAGCGCCATATCCCCAGGCAGTCGCCGTTTGGACACTGCTTCTGAGTGTCGCCGTTGGATTATCGAGTCCGCCCGCGATCTGAAAATCGAGGCTGCCGCGACCGCTGATATGGTCGAGCTCCTGAAGTGTGGTCGCCGGAATCCGCGGAAAATGCTGGCGCAGATGTGCGGCACGCAGCAGCACGGCAAAATCGGCGTTCGGCACGGTTCCATGCAGCGAGACGGTCGGAGAGGCGATTGCGATTTTGACTGCGGGACTGCCCGCACCTGCTTCTCCCGGCACGCGTTTCAGCAGCCCGAGCAGGGTGCCGCCAATCGCAAATTTGACGCCCGAGTACGCTCCGGTCGCGCTCCCTGTCAGCGAGTCGGAAGTGAACGTCGCGGTCCCGTTGACATCGGTCAGTGGCGCGCCGAGCGTGGGCGTGTCGAGTGCAAGATGTACTGTATTCACGGTTCCATGCGCGTCGATTGCAGCGGCATCGATCTTCGTCAGCGGGGTTCCGATGGGCGGCGCATAGAGGGCGGTGATGTCGATATCGGCGATGCCGGAACCGATACGCGCTTTATCCGGCGGGACGAATCGACGACCGAAATTGGGCATATCGACGCCACTCACGACGATATGACTCTCGATGCTGAGCGGGGTAGGAGAGAAGATACCGGTGGCATGGAGCGTTCGGAACAGTTTCGCTTCTCCGCTTCCTGACACATCGAAAAACGCGCTTTTGTCGGGTCGTATCAGGACGGTTCCGCCAAGATGAGACAGGTAGGTGTTGAGAGGAAGTGACTTGACGCCGGACGGATGCGGGAACGATTGGTCGGCGTAGTGCAGCGTAGCTTCAGAGAAGGTCAACTTATCTGCGAAAGGGCGGCTCACGCCGGTAGGCGGCTTTTTCAGGAGCTGATCGAAGTTCCATCTGCCGCGTTGATCCCGGTCGAGCGTAATTTCAGGTGCGACTAAATCGAGTGAATCGACGAGCGGCACTTTCGGGTCGGGGTTGAGCAGTATCTGCTGCAGGTTATAGTGGACGGTGATTTTTTCGGCGCGAGCGAATTGAGTGCCGGGGAAAGCGGGGTCCTGCGCGATCGAGACGCCAAACAGTTCGATCTTATTCCTGGCGGCGAGGCTCCACAGGTTTCCAGTGATTCTGACGTCACGCACCCGCACCTCGCGTCCCAGTGCGCGCGTCGCTTCGGCGGAAATGATGCCAGCGAGTTGCGCATTCGAGTTCAGGTACGTCCACAGGCGGCGCACCAAAAGGTTAGCGAACAGCGCCAGTATGCCCAGCGGCACAAGCAGTATGAGAGTGTTGAGCCAGAATCGTAACCGACGCATTGCGCCTCACTTTGCGGCAGCCAGACCCGGGTTTTAGCCAGGGTCATACACTGCAAAATAGTCCATAGTTTCATTATACAGGAAAATTTAGCTCATTGCACCAGAAGCAGGCTGATCGGAGAGCATGCCAGTGGCAGGCATGACCAGCAGTACGAAGATCGATAAAAAAACCGCTCTCATCCTTAATAGACGAGAGCGGCGCTGGTTTCCATATACTGGTCTGTCGACTAGCTCATCAGTTCGCGCAGTCGGCGATTCCGAGTCCGTTTGCGCAGCTTACCGAGCGCAGACGATTCGATCTGGCGTACGCGCTCACGGGTCACTTCCAGCGCGCGACCGACCTCTTCGAGCGTTCGCGGCTCATCACCGTCCAGACCGTAGCGCAGCATCACGACGTCCTTCTCACGAGGAGTCAGTTCGTCGAGGGCGATCATCAGTTCATCTCGCAACGCGCCCTTGGTCGCTTCGATGACAGGGTTCTGCGCATCGGTCGCGGGAATCAGGTCGGCAAGGCGGCTTTCGCCCTCTTCGCCGATCGGCATCTCCAGGGACAACGGCTCGATCGCGCCGCGCATCAGATCGGAGAGCTTCTCTTCGGTCATCGTCAACGCAGCGGCAAGCTCCGCTCGCGTTGGCATACGTCCGAGCTTCTCACGCAGTGCGCTGCGGGTCTTGTTGATGCGGCCCAGTGTATCCGTGACGTGCACCGGCAGGCGAATCAGGCGTGCCTGATCGGCGATTGCGCGGCTGATAGCACGACGAATCCACCAGATGGCGTAGGTGCTGAAGCGATAGCCCTTGCGGTAGTTAAACCGCTCGACAGCGCGCATCAGCCCGATCGTCCCTTCCTGCATCAGGTCTTCGATCGGCATTCCGTGCCCCAGATAGCGTCGTGCGACGGAAGCGACGAGCCGTAGGTTCGCAAGTACCAGTGTCTCACGAGCATGTCGCTCATCGACTTCATTCCCACGAGCGCGGGCAGTCTCGATGCGGCGCGCAAGTGAAATCTCCTGGTCGTGTGTCAGCAGTGCGACGCGTCCGGCGCGGCGCAGCCATGCCTGCGTGCTCTCTTCGAGCTCGACGACCGGCTCTAGCTCTTCGGGCGTTGGCTCGACCTCGGCATCCTCAATCGG
>JBBQPY010000205.1:0-8760 GCA_038216735.1 Chthonomonadales bacterium | reverse complement strand
TGAGAGCGCTGCCATAGTAGTCGCCGCCTCGCCGTTCCGCGGTTCCGGTGTGCAGAGCGATACGCACGGTGAGCGGTATGTCGCTCTGCCAATGCTCGGTACAGAGCGCACGCTGCGCCGCGAGGGCGGCTGCCGCGGCGTCCCGCGCATCGGCGAAAGCGGCATAGAAGGCGTCGCCAACGGTCTTGAACACCAATCCATTGTGCTGCTCAATCGCGCCCTGGAGAATGAAATCATGGCGTGCGAGTGCGAGGCGCATCGCTTTCGGGTGCTGTTCCCAGAGTCGTGTGCTGCCCACGATGTCGGTGAATACGAAGGTAACGGTTTCGGTTGGTGTGTCCGGCATTGTCTATCCCGGCAGCGCAGAGCACTGTCTTTCTGCTTTAGTTCGTCTCTGCTTCGCTGTACCGGACTATTCGCGAGAATGCGGTCGGATTCCTTGCCTCATCTGACAGAAGCTACTTCCCCTCTCCCGAAGGTTTGGGAGAGGGGGTTAGGGGTGAGGGTGAATCGCTACCCGAGCAGACAAAAAACCGCCTCGCTTTTCTTTTGTTAAGAAAAGCGAGGCGGTTTTTTGTCTGCTAACGAACGGACGCAGCCGACGGTGTGAAGTGGCAAACTCTATTTTGAGGCGACTTCGGGAGCTTTTTCTTCTATTGCCTTCTCGATCACGCTGAGCGCGTCCGGCTTCATGACGTCGGTGCCTGCCGGGAAGCGAGCGATTATCTCACCCTTGCGGTTGACGAGGAACTTGGCGAAGTTCCAGTCGATCGGCTTGCCGAACTTAGGATCGGTCTTCGCATCGGTCAGGAATTTGTACAGCGGCGAAATACCCTCGCCTTTGACGACGCTCTTCGCGAACATCGGGAAAGTGACCATGTACTTGCTCGTGCAGAACTCTTTGATCTCTTTGTTCGTGCCAGGTTCCTGCTGGTTAAAATCATTGGCGGGGAAGCCGAGTACCACGAAACCCTTCGCTTTGTACTTGTCATAGAGCTTCTGCAGGCTGGCATACTGTGGTGTGTTTCCGCATTTCGATGCGACATTGACGATCAGAATGACGTCGTTCTGATAGCGCGCGAGATTGACTGGTTTGCCATCGATGTCTTTGACTTTGAAGTCGAGAACGGCGGGAACATCGACTTTGACGTCGGGGTAGGCGGCGACGGTCGCAGCGGCTTCGGGACCCATTGCCGTCGGTTTGACGCCCGCGAGTTTCGCTTCATAAACATTGTCGAATTCGGCGAACGAAAGATCGTGCGCCTTGTAGTACAGCCCCCGGAAATTGCGATCGCCGCCTGCGACGACATGGCAGTAGTCGCACTTCACTTTTTCTTTTTCAGCATACTTCGGGAACGCGTAGCTGCGGGCTGCGCCGATCGCGAGGGCGCAGACCGCCGCGAGTGTGACACAGTGCCGTGCAAAACGAGAAAACATAGCAAATCTCCTTTAAAATATCAGGCAAATATCGAAAACAACTGGCGAGCACTTAGCAAACAGTGAACAGGGCATTAGCGATTTAAACAGGGTGAGCGGTTTATAGTCAGGTGTCGGAACAGCTCGACTGCCGATGTTCCCACTTCATTGACGCCTCATGGCAGGGGTTTCGTTCCAGTGGTGCAACGGCGGAGATATATTCGACAGACCCTATAGAGTTTCCTCACTTTTCCTAAGACGCTGCGTACGGGCAACTGTTACGTGCATTCTGCGAGAAACCAAACAAAAGAATTAAGGTAATTATTCACCCTGACGTCAGATTCATGCTTACAGTCAGAATATCCGCATTCACGCTCCCTCTTCCCGAAGCTTCGGGAAGAGGGAGCGGAGAGTGAGGGTGAATAATTACGAAGTAAGCAAACAAGGGAAAAAGCAGACAGCAGCGAACCGCTCGGGAACGATCTATAAATTGTCAGGCGTACCTACGCCTTGCACGGCGCGGTCAAAAGCGGCGCTTGAACCAGGTAGACATCAGGTCGGCGACGGAGTGCGCGGAGCCGGCCAGTATAAAACCCGTCAGCATCGCGGTCGTCCACTGTGGATGCGCCTTCATGAAGCTGTAGAGGGAAGTCCATTCGGTCTGCGCGACCACGTTCGGATCGAGGTGTGGACCGAGTCGCGATATGCCCCAGACGACCGTCCAGACGAGCAGTGTCGTAACGATTGCGAGATAAAATGCGCGAATTACGCCGCCCAAAATCAGGCCGTGCGAGACCCACGAGCGGTGCGGCACGCAGACTCGGTAGGGCATCCAGAGGAAGCGCAGCGGTCCCCAGCGACGATACTCTTTCGAGTTGAGGTCGAGATCTCCGGCGCAGGCGAACCCGGCGAAAAGGTAGGCAACGGTGAAGAGACAGGCAATTGCGCCATCTGGATGTGGCGCCAGCGCGAAGTAAGCGACATCTGCCGCCGCTGCCGTCACCACCGTGATCATATCGTGCGTTCTTGCTCCCGGCATACTGGTCTTCCTCAAAAATGGTGTTCGTCAATCCCTTACAGGCGTGGTAAGCAGCGCCTCTACGATTCCGGTCAATTGTCAGACGGTGTCATCAGACAATCAGTAAACAGTACGAACCGCGGGCTGTTTCGCGACAGATTATTTTCGGACAGGAACCGAGGAAACATCAGACGTCCGTCTGCCTCGTACTATTCTGCGTCAAACGCGTTCGTTCCTGTTTATGTCGACCTGTCAGCGCATTTATGTTGTATCGTAACTATCCAACCAGAGTATCAGCCTTGCCATGAAAATCTGACTGAAGTATATTCTCTTCCTTCTTTGGTAAGTATTGTGGGGTTGTTAGCCTCGTGACGAAAGCAGGCACAAGAGCTGGCAAGGACTCGGTAAAAACAGCAGGAATGCACCCTTGCGGTGTAACGGGAGATATGTTATAATGCCGATCATCAAAGGAACAATTACACCAGACGTACGTCTGTTTTCCAATTGTCCCCGGTTGGCGCAGAAGACGCTCTGGGCAGAGGAAGATGCTGCGTTGGCAAAGTTTGTCAGGAAAAGTGAAAGAGCAGGGAATTATGGCGCGAGCGCGACCCGGTCTCGAAAAAGCGGTTGGCGATATTCTGACGCGGCACGGCTCCGGCGGCAAACGTATCTCGCTCCGTCAGGCGGAGCGGCTTACGGGGCTCGCCCCCGCAACGATCGGCGAACTGGCGAAGGGCAACGCGCGTACGCCGGAAACGATCCGCCGCTTCGCAGTCGGCATGGGCGAGGAGGTTGGGAGACTGCTCCTTCTGGCGGGATTTGTGCCCGAAGAGCTTGAAACGGCAGTGGTCAGAACAGAAAACAGCCCCGATTCCAGTGCGTCAGAGGGTGGTCGACCCGCTTCTCATTCCGTTTCCGCATCCAGTTCCCTCACCCCGGCAGCCTATAACAACGAAAACCGTCCTGGAAACGCCCTCCCTTTCGATGCTTCTCAGGATGAATCGGAAATGGAACCGGAGGAGCGTGAGTGGCTCGGCCGGTTCGGGCGCGCGCTCGCTCAGATGCCGCCGGGACGTGAGCGCAGCCTCTGGAAAGACAGTCTGCGCCGCGATACCGAACTGCTGGAGAGTTTCCTGGAGCGGCTGACGGAGCGCGAAGCGAGGCTAGCCAGCAGTAGCAGGAACGGGCACGAGGAGCCAGGCAATGCTTCCTGAAGAGCCCGATCCAGACCCTCGTCCCTTTTCGTCGCCCTACAATCCACCCGACGTCTGCCCTAAACGGCTGCAGATCGAGCGCGAAGCGCACCGTTGCGCCGAGGATGTTTTCTACGAATTGACGGGCGGCGCTCCACGCCCCGAATTCTGGTACCGCTGGTTTCTTTGCGAACGGCATGGCGGTGCGCCGCTGATCGACAACGTGATGGTGGCGGGCCAGATCGCCTACTGGGACGGCGAAGACATTGTGATCGACGGGCGCGCCGCAATCGAACTGATCGCCGCCGCACTGCCGGAGGAGTTGACGCACCGGCTCAGTTCCCCCGAGTCTCCCCGGTTCGAGGGATTGAATTTTACCCTGCGCTACGCACATCGCGTCGGCAAAATCGAGTTTCAGGAGATGGTCGGTCAGCGCGTCGCCGATCTTTTCGCTGCAAAACGCGCTGTCGATCTTTTTGCTGCAAAAACAGCAGAATCGAGTAGTCCTCCCCAGATTGAAAATCTCTCGGGCAAACAGTTCGGAATGAAGAAATTATGATCATTATTGGTATCGACCCGGGCACTGCAATTACGGGCTACGGCGTCGTCGAAAAGCAGGGCAGCACGATCTCCTATATCACGCATGGCGTGATCGAGACGCCCAAAGAGATGGCGATGCCCGACCGCTACCTCTCGATTTCAACTCAGTTCAACCGCCTGCTCGACCTTCAACAGCCCGATGAAGTCGCGACCGAAAAACTCTTCTTCAGCAACAACGTCAACACGGCGATCGCGGTCGGCGGCACGATTGGAGTTCTGCTGCTCGCTGCCGCGCAGCGCGGGCTGCCCTGGTGCGAATATCGTCCGATGGAGGTCAAAATGGCGGTCGTGGGCTACGGCGCGGCAGACAAAAAACAGGTGCAGTACATGGTAACGCAGCTACTGCAGCTCGAAAAGACGCCCCGTCCCGACGATGCCGCCGATGCGCTCGCGATCGCGATCTGTCACGCGCACTCGTCCCACTTGATGAACTTCCAGATGCGGTAGTGTTTCCAAAGAATCGCAAGCGATTGTAGCCAATTGAGGAAATGCCGATCGAGGAGAGGATTACCGCTCAGGTAACTATTCGCCCCGGCTTATTTCTCTCACTCGCAGACGGCAGTTGAAGTTGCTGCCCTCTTCCCAAAGCTTCGGGAGAGGGGTTGGGGGTGAGGGTGAATAGTGACCCGCTTCAGTTTTATTTTGGCTCCTAAAAAGAAAAATGTCCGGTGGCTTCCAATTCGAACGTTATACAGTTAGAACTGCGAACAAGGCAGGCTGTTCTCCGACGCATTTGATGTTGAAGCGGCACTGCGTTCAGTGGTTCTATCGGCGTGACGTTCGAAGCAGGCACGATGCCTGAGGAGAAACCATGATGAGCGAGTTCGTTCTACTGTATCGCGGCGGAGAGAGTCCCAAATCTGCGGAAGAAGGCCAGCAGGTCATGACTAAGTGGATAGCGTGGATGAAGGAGCTGGGAGAGAAAGGTCATCTGGTGGAGGCCGGTCACCCGCTCGAAGAAACAGGCAAAGTCGTCAAGGGTACCCAGAAGACCGTTACCGATGGGCCGTATGCGGAGAAAGACCTCGTCGGGGGCTACACTCTCATCAAAGCGAATGATCTGGCGCAGGCTGCCGAACTCTGCAAAGGGTGCCCGATCTTTGAGGCAGGGGGCACGGTAGAAGTGCGGCCCGTAATGAAAATGGATATGTGATGGAGCCGATCGATCATCTCTTCCGGCGTGAGTCGGGACGTATGGTCGCCACTCTGACACGCACCTTTGGAATCCATAACCTCGCGCTTGCAGAAGACGTCGTTCAAGACGCCTTCTGTCGCGCGGTGGATGTGTGGAAATTCAGAGGCATGCCCGAGAATCCCTCCGCCTGGCTAATGACGACCGCGAAAAATCGCGCGCTCGACCTCCTGCGTCGCGAGCGCAGGGCGCTCACTTTCGCTCCCGAACTCGCGCGGCTGATCGAGTCCGAAGCGTCACTTGCTCCTGCCATCGATTCGTTTTTCACTCCGCACACGATCAAGGACGATCAACTCCGGATGATGTTCTCCTGCTGCCATCCCCGGCTGCGCGAGGAAGCTCAGGTCTCGCTTGTGCTTCACATACTCTGTGGCTTCAGCGTAGGCGAGATCGCCAGCGCGTTCCTCATATCCCCCGCCGCGACAGAGAAACGCATCACACGGTCGAAGAAGGTGCTCGCTGGATCGAAGCGGCTCTTCGAGCTATCGGACGCAGACTTCACTACGCGCCTCTCGATCGTGCACCGCGCCCTCTATTTGCTCTTCAACGAAGGCTATCATGGCGCGTGCGCCAACTCTGCGGTACGTGTTGAACTTTGCGCGGAAGCGATGCGTCTTGCAGAAATG
The DNA here is from genome assembly GCA_038216735.1 of Chthonomonadales bacterium. Lineage (GTDB taxonomy): Bacteria > Armatimonadota > Chthonomonadetes > Chthonomonadales > Chthonomonadaceae > JBBQPY01. Next base: position 2,715 of record JBBQPY010000205.1, on the reverse strand, counting down.
CTCCTAGATCACGCCCTCACAGCGACCCCGACTTCTTATGCTCTGTCCGCGCTACTTCATCTCAGCGCCGGGAGATTGCCCGGACGAGTCGATATATCAGGTGACTTGATTTCCTTCTTCGATCAGGATCGTGCCTTATGGAATCAAGAGATTTTGACGCGAGGCAGACGTTTGCTTGAACTCTCGGCTACTGGTTCCGAACTGTCGGACTACCATGTGGAAGCGTCGATTGCCGCAGTGCATGCGTCGGCAGGTACCGCAGAGGAGACAGACTGGGGGGCGATCGTGTCCCTGTATGACACGTTGCTGCAAGTTCGGTCGACGCCAGTCGGCGCGCTGAACCGCGCCCTCGCGGTTGCGCAATATAAAGGTCCAGAATGCGGGCTTCAAGAGCTCAATGGTATAGTCGACCGCGATCGACTTTCTGCCTATCCGTTTTACTTTGCTGCGCTCGGCGAACTCGAACTTCAGTGCGGCAGACGCTCTCTTGCGCATGACCATTTCACGTCCGCGCTCGCCCTTGCCCGCAACCCGATGGAGCGCCGCTTCCTCGACCAGCGCGTTGGAGAATGCGCATGTAACGATACTCTACAGAATAGTGGAGTACACAGCGAAGTTCCGCTGGCTAATGAATAGATGCTTCCGAAACGCACGAGCCGGCAGTTTGCCGGACACATCCGTGTTCATGGGCATACTTCCAGAGGTGGCAAGTGAAGGTTTGCACTGGGCGCGAATGATGTGAGCGTAAGACGTGTGCTGCGCCCTAATTTTGAGAGTCTTGATCAGATGAACCCAGACAATCCGGAGCAGACTAATCGTCGAATTTTCTATACAGTAGGGGTGCTGGTACAAAGAAGTTTTCTGGCACGAATGACCGAAATCGCAGTTCAACCGTACTCTCAGGACTGTCGAGCCGTCGTGTATGAGTTCCGCGAGGATATCGTCGAGCAAATCCTGCAACAGCCTCCCAACGTTCTCGTACTTGAGACCGAGTCGACTACCTTCGACTCGACGCGTGTTGCTGAACGCATCGGCGCCAATGAACGCGGGCATAATATCGACCTCATTTTACTCATCCCTATCCGCGTCCAGCATAGGTACAAATTGAAGACTTATGTCGCGCGTTATGGTCAGAAGGTGGCTGATTACATTATGCTTCCTTCTCCTCCCACAGAGCTGGAACGAATCGTTATTTCGCTAATGGATAGGGAAGCGACAAAGGTGAAAACACGAATCGTGCAACTGCTGGAGGATGAGGTGGGAAGGCTGAGGAGTATCGGCGGAACATGAACGCCGGCTTTGATTGAGCCTTTGAAATGAGGATAGCGGCGAAAGCGGCGAAATTTTATTCTCAAAGGAGCTTTCACCAGCGGTAACAAAGGACACAACATGGCAGACACAATCAATGCCCCTGTCTGCCGTAAGGTTTTCAGGGCGTTACTGACGAGTGCGTTTTGTGGGTCGGCTGGCACTGAAAGCCGGATCAGCAGGTTCGTGTCGGGAACGTATTCGCTCACCCGCCATCTCCGTAGATCGAGGCGCGGCTGATGTCGTCTGATGAGAGTACGGGTAGATCGGCTCGGTGGCTATTCACAAACTCATCGAGCTCAGACGCAAACTCTTGCGGCGATAGGGTTTCCGACAAAGGTTTTTGTTCTTCTGGCGGTATCTGCTCCAGCGCTTGTTTGATCACTTCCGCAAGCGGAATGCCGCGCCGCACGGCTTCACGGTCAAGCTTCGCCTCCACCTCGGTCGAAAGTTCAATGGTGATGGTCATCGTCAAATCTCCTTAATTCCACACAACCCATAGTCAGTGTCGGATTGCGATAAGCCCGTGCTGTGCATTTCAAATGTGTTGTGGATGCAGAAAGGTGATGTTGGCGTAGCGGGCGAAGTCGGCGGTGTTGAAGGTGAGCAGATTGGCGATCCCATGTACCTGCATCGCGGCAACCAGACGGGCATCGTGCGCCGCAACACCGGACACGCCATAGGAAGCCACCAGATCGACCCACTCAGTGAATACGGCTGCTGTATCGGGGCGAAAGTCGAAGATGCCTCGCAATCGAGCCATTTCCGTTTTTGCCTGAGCAGGTAGATAGCCCAAACCGCCGCGTGCACTGGCAGGTCGAGTCGCTACAGCATAGAATTCATACAGGCATTGCGGGAAGAGAGTCAGCGTATCGCCCTGCGCGGTAAGCTTCTGGATTGCCGTGTCCGTCGCTTGATAAAGTGGGTCATTGACGTTGGCGAGACGAAGCAATAGATTCGTATCTGCAAGATAGATCAAAGCTCCTCTCGGTTCAGCCCGCCGTCGCCACTATAGATACTTTGCCGGCTCATTGCTTCCTCCGTCAAAATCGGAAGATTTTCAGGCTGGCTCTCCGACCATTCGCGCAAAGCAATGGCAAATTCTGATGGCGAAAGCGTTTCCATCAGCGATTTTTCCGGCGGGGGCGGCGCATTCTCAATCAGGAGTCGAACGTAGTCTTCCAGCCGCATTCCGTTCTGCTCCGCGTTCCGGATCACTTTTGCTTCGAGGTCTGGCGAAAGTTCGAGCGTGATCGTCATCTCCGTTTCTCCTAGTATTACAACGACGGGTCAGGAGGTGAACCTTTTAGCAAGCGAGCTTGCCGTCGTTTGATGTGCGAACGCTTGGCACGTTCGTTGCGCTCTTGCGTTCCTTGCAGCCACCGCAAGAGATCATCGGGCGTGAGA
>JBBQPY010000204.1:0-8809 GCA_038216735.1 Chthonomonadales bacterium | reverse complement strand
CTTCAATCAAATCGAGATAACGACCTTCTCGAATCTGAAGCCGCCCCACTGCGGAAAAGGATGTCGGACTACCGAAAAGGTCGAGTTTCCCTGCGAGTGAAAGCCGATTTTGGTCAGAGACAACATTAACGTCCGATAATAATTTGCCAAACTTTCGAGACAAAAATGCGTTTAACCCATTTTGCCCAATGACAACTGTTCCTCTGCCAATACTCGCTCCGCGGATTACTAAATGGCTTTTATAAAACGCATGACCGAGATCGTAGCTGACGTTTGGCAGGTCGGCGTCAAAACGATCTACGGGCAGTCCCGACAGTGTGAAATCCGTCAGATGCAGACTCAGCCGACGAATACTTCCCTTCCAGACCTCTCTTGGCAAAATCACGAAGGGCAGACGATCGATCGTCTGCCCCTTCCCGTAAACGTCCACGGACCAGATGTCGTTCGCCTCATATCCCAGAAGACCGCGTGGACGCACGGCGACCCTTACTGTCCCCGTCTGGTGGAACGCCTCTCGCAACTGACGCTCTGCTCCATGCCGAGCACGTGGTTCCAGGCTGACGTGGAGCGCGAAAAACGCGAACAGTCCGAGCGTTACGTTGCGAAATGTGTCGTCCATTCGCTCTCCAAATCACTCTCCGAGGTAGGCTTTACGAACAGAATCGTTTTGGAGAAGGTTGGCGGCGGCATCGGCAAGCACGACGCGTCCTGACTCGAGCACATAGCCGCGATGCGCGATCCGCAGCGCCTGGTTTGCATTCTGCTCTACGAGCAAGATCGTGACGCCCTGCTGATTGATATCGCGAATGATCTGAAAAATGCTCTGTACAAGGAACGGCGCCAGACCCAGTGAGGGCTCATCCAGCAGCAATAGACGCGGACGTGACATCAATGCGCGACCGATTGCGAGCATCTGCTGCTCACCTCCGGAAAGAGTGCCGGCGGACTGCAGTTCACGCTCTTTGAGGCGCGGAAAGAGCGTGAACGCCTTCTCCATGTCGGCGCGTACCTCATCTTTATGCTTGGTGCGCGTGAATGCCCCGAGCTCTAGGTTCTCGCGTACCGTCATATTCGCAAAGACCCGCCTGCCCTCTGGCGCCTGCCCGATACCCAATTTCACGATCTCATGCGGCGGCAGCTTGTGCAGCGGCTTGCCCTCGAAGTCGATCTCCCCTACCCTGGGTCGAACCAGCCCCGAAACGGCGCGGATCGTCGTGCTTTTACCGGCTCCGTTCGCGCCGATCATCGTCACGATCTCGCCCTGCTTCACCTCGAGCGAGATGCCGTCGAGCGCTTTGATCGCCCCATAGAAAACCTGCATGTTCGAAATCGTCAGCAACCGTCACGCTCCCACAATAGTGTCTAAGTCAAGGCATCACGCGCCAACCACCTTCTCTAAAAATGCCAATCAGGCAAACGAATGGCAAACGTCATCCAACCGATGGGTTCATCGCCGTACTGGAAGCAGAAACCTTTTGCTGTCCATCCGCCACTCCATCGCCGTCCGCATCCCCCATCTCCTCGCCGAGGTAGGCGGCAATGACGCGCGGATTGCTGCGAATCTCTGAGGGCGTGCCCTCCGCAATGATGCGGCCGTAGTCGAGCACATAGATGCGCTCGCAGATACCCATTACCAGCTTCATATCATGCTCGATCAGCAGGATTGTCAGGTCGAAGTCATCGCGCACTTTACGAATCAGCGCCATCAACTGCACTTTTTCCTGGGGATTCATGCCCGCCGCTGGCTCGTCGAGCAATAGTAGTTTGGGGCGTGTCATCAGAGCACGGGCAATTTCCAATCGGCGCTGATCGCCATACGGGAGGTTTCTCGCCTCTTCACGCTCCTGCTTGTCCAGCGAAAACTCTTTGAGCAGCGCTCGCGCCCGCGCTCTCGCGCTCTGCTCTTCCCGAAACATTGCTGGAGTCTGAAGCATTGCGGAAAATACGTTCGTTTTACGTCTGCCGTACGCTCCAACCAGCACGTTTTCAAGCACTGTCAATTCAGGGAAAAGCCGAATGTTCTGAAAGGTGCGTGAGATGCCCAGGTTTGAGCAAGCGAACGTCCTTGTGCCCGGTAGATTGCGCCGTCTGCGCGGTGCAGAAATCAGAGAAATGATTATCGCGATCGCAACAAACGTCCAGACAATGCCGGACTTCAGCGCCATACCAAATACGGAGAACACTTCCGAAGGCGGCACTGATAGTGGCATCGAATAGATCACCGTTCCGATCAGATACCCGCCCAGACCTGCCAGGAGCGCATCGCAGGCAAGCAGCGCTATTCGACGGTTCGGCGGCGTCGGACGGTCGCCGGACAATTGCGCTCCGTCGAACAGTATCTCTCCGGTCGTCGGTTCATAGACGCCTGTGAGGAGATTGAAGGCGGTAGTTTTGCCTGCGCCATTCGGTCCGATCAGCCCGACGAGTTCGCCCGGACGGAGCTCGATATTAAGTCCATCGACCGCTGTCAATCCGCCAAATTTCTTCGTGACCTGCGCACAATTCAGTACCCGCGCCGTGACGGAGCTTCGTGCCGTAGGTTTCGCATCTGCAGCATTCGGATCGGGTATATCTTCGGCGCGCTTACGGAAAAGCGTCAATTCACCGCGCCCGAATATCCCCTGCGGCCGCAGTAGCATCGTTACGGCGAGCAGCAGCGCGAACGTGACGAGACGGTATTCATCCTTATAGTACTGCGCGATCGGACCCGAGTTCGCCATGCGCAGATATTCAGGAACTGCCGTGAAGAATACTGCTGTCAGCACGGCGCCAGTAATGCTGCCGAGACCGCCCAGCACGATCATCACGACGATATTGATCGACAGCACGAAGTTGAAGGACTTTGGTTCCAAAAATGCTTCATTGTGCGCGTACAGACTGCCCGCCGCTCCCGCCAGAAAAGCCGCCAGCACGAAGGCAGTCACTTTCACTCGTGTCGTGTTGACACCCATCGCACCTGCAGCGATCTCGTCCTCGCGAATCGAGAGGAATGCCAGTCCATGCAGCGAGCGTTTCAGGTTGCGAGACAGCGCGATCGCGATCGCTGCAAGACCGAATACCCAGAAGAAGTTGGTGAGTTTAGGTATGCCCGTGAAGCCGATCGAGCCGCCCATATATTGCGTAAATGAGATTTTGTCCGTGTTTTCCAGCAGTACGCGAATGATCTCGCCGAAGCCGAGCGTCACGATTGCGAGATAGTCCCCACGCAGCCGCAGGCTAGGTACGCCGACAAGGTAGCCAAAAATCGCGGCAACAGTGCCGCCGACGATGCAGGAGAGCATCAGACCCAGACCATTATGTAACGCGGGGAAAAGATGCGTGACGGCAGCGCCGACATAGGCGCCTACCGCCATAAACCCCGCATGTCCGATCGAGAACTGCCCGGTGAATCCGTTGACGATGTTGAGGCTGACTGCCATCGTGACATAGATCCCCGACAGCAGCAGGATCCGCAGCACGAACGGGTTGAAAACCGGAATATTGTTTCGGTGTAGGTTCAGAACGGCATCGAGTGCGTATAGCCCGAGAGCGACAGCAATGACGACCCCGATCTGTTTGAGTGTGCGCTGCATCGGGCTATACCTTCTCGACCGTAAACTTGCCGAGCAGACCCGCGGGACGGAACAGCAGTATCACGATCAGAATTACGAAGGCGATCGCCTCTTTGTATGTACCGAACGGGGAGATGCCGACGAAAGTCTCCGCGATGCCCATAATAATGCCGCCCAGTACGGCGCCGCCAAGATTTCCGATCCCGCCTAGTACGGCCGCGACGAAAGCTTTCAGCCCAAACATTACGCCCGTCTGCGGGCTGAACGGGAACTGCGTCAGCCCATAGTTCAGGAACCCGCCGGCTCCGGCGAGAGCTGATCCGAGCAGGAACGTGAAGGCGATGACGGTATCCGTGTTGATTCCCATTAGCGCAGCCGCTTCGCGATCGAAGGAGACGGCGCGCATCGCTTTGCCCATTTTTGTGTAGCGCACGATATAGATCAGACCGGTTACGAGCAGCAGGGCGGCACATAACACGATCAACGCCCCTTTGTTGATCTGAAGGGAACCGTTACCAATATGCAGTATCAAAGAAGAGGAGACCAGGCTTTCTCCGCCAGGCAGTGACCCGATCGTATATGCCTGTGTGCGCGCACCGACGATCGCCTGACTGCCGTTCTCAATCAGCAGCGAAATCCCGATTGCGGTGATGAGGGCTGTCAATCGACCCGTGCCGCGAATCGGTTTATAGGCAGCGCGCTCGATCACGACACCGATCCCGGCGCATATCACGATGCTGACGACCAACGCGAGCAGCCCGCCGACAATCACTGAGTGATGACCGAGGGCAGCTGCGCTGCCGAAGAACTTCTCTGCCAGCCGAAGCAGTAAGCCTACGAAAACGCCCGACAGCGCAAACGCGACGCCGAAACCCACCAATCGCAGTCCGATCGCTTTGAGATTACGCCAATTACCGCGCATCGAGACCAGGAACGCGACGATCAGTATCATGCAGAGTATTACAGTTGCCGCTTGACTATCTACAGAGGTCGCAGAGAATCCTGTCACGGTGAACAGTCCGGCGAACGCGCCTACCATATAGACGTCGCCATGTGCAAAATTAATGAACTGCAGCACACCATAGACCATCGTGTACCCGACGGCGATGAGCGCGTAGACACTGCCGAGTTGGATGCCATTTATCAGTTGCTGAATATAGTCCAAACGTACTTTTCCCCTCGTACATACACGACCTCGACCGAACTTCGAACTGCTGAACTGGTATCTAGCCTACGCAGGTCGGCTTCACAGTTCCCGACCGTGATATAAGTCTGCTATCGGTCTTCATGAAATTCGCAAACACAAAGCGAGACGGTACATTCTCGTGAACGTACCGTCATTCAGTCGAATGGGACTATTTCGTCGGCTGTTCGATCGTGGTAACGTACTGGAATTCGTTGCCTTTTACCTGCAGGATCACCGCCGGTTTCTGTGCATTCCGGTCGCCATCGATACTGAACGTTCCCGTCACGCCCTTAAAATCCTTCACAGCTGCCAGCGCATCGCGTATGCCCGGACCATCGAGTGTCTTGGCGTGTCGCATCGCTTCCGCCAGCACCATCATTGAATCGTATCCGAGCGCGGTGAGCGCACCCGGTTTACGCCCTGGATACTTCTTCGTGTAGGCATCGACCATCGCTTTGACTTCCGGTTTCGAACTGTGAATATCCATGTGGTCACTGAGGTAAGCGCCTTCGAGTGACGGGCCTGCTGTTACAAACAGGTCCTGAGAATCCCACCCATCGACTCCGAGAAGACGCGCTGTGATTCCGAGCTCCTTTGCCTGCTTGCTGATCGTTCCCGCGCTTTTGTAGTAGCCCGGCACGAGAATAATATCTGCATTGGCAGTTTTGAGCTTGGTGAGCTGCCCTTTGAAATCGACGTCCGTCGGCGCATACGCTGCTTCCTGGACGATCGTACCGCCCATCGCCGTAAAGCTTTTCTTGAACTCGGCGGCGAAATCTTTGCTGTATGCGCTCGAGCTGTCGATAAACATCGCGCCGTTTTTAGCCTTGAGGGTATCGGTAGCGAATTTGGCCAGCGCGTACGCCTGAAAGCTGTCTACAAAGCAGACGCGGAAGATATAGTCCCCGACCTGTGTCACCTTAACGTTTGTCGAGGACGGTGAAACCATCGGTATTTTGTTGTCCTGACAGATCGGCGCGGCTGCCAGACTGCGTCCACTGGCGATCTCACCGATCACGGCTACCACTTTGTCGCTGGTAATGAGTTTGGTAACTGCACTGGCAGCTTTTGCCGCTTCGCTCTCATCATTCTCGTGCTTGAGGTCGATGGTTTTGCCGCCGATGCCTCCTGCCGCATTGATCTGATCGACTGCAAGCTCTGCTCCCTCGAGTGTCGTCTTGCCGAAATCCGCTTCGTCACCCGTGAGAGATAGGTATGCCCCAACCGGTATCGTGTTTCCCGAGACAGTGTTGCCGGACCCGCCGGATGCCCCGCCTGCACTGCCGCCCGCCGGAACATTGGTGTTGTTACAGCCGAACAGCACGGCTGCCACCGCCAGAGTGCTGAGTGCGAACAAACTGCGCCTACCCCGGCTCGCACGCGATGCGAAAGTCACATATATATCTGCCGACGGCATCAGAATCCCTCCAGTATTACAAAAAAGTTCCTAGATTTCAAAAGTTCACATATTTCAGATGAAAACCGAGATGCATCTATGCCAGACGACCAAGCGGCTCCAGACTTCCCTCTAAGATCGCCTGCAGTATATCGATACGGTTGAGTGTGCCGATCACTCTCCCGAGACTATCCAGTACCGGCACTCGTTTCAAGCCATGCAGAATCAAAAATCGAGATGCTTCGGAGGCATTCATATCCTCTGATAGGGAGAGTGCAGGGCTTGTCATCACTTCGCTGATCGGACGATTCGCTATCCATCCTGCTTCTGCCATGCCGCATCCTCTCTCGGTCACGGAAGTGTCGGTGTCGGCGACTTGAACGTCTGGCGTAGATGACAGCAGAAAACGAAAGATATCCGCCTCTGAAACCATTCCGCACAGTACGCCTTCTGCATCCACTACCGGCAGTTCAGAGACCTGATACAGATCCATCAAGTCTACAGTCTGGCTCAGCGTAGCGCTGCTCTGCGTCTTGACAACATGAGTTTTCATCAGTTCGAGAGTGCGCATAATTGTTCATTAGCGTAGCACATCGAGCGCTAGTTTCGTCAACAAGCACCGGCTGACAGGCTGAGCAATGCATTGACAACTGACTGAAGTGTGTCGCTACGGACGATCCTTCGAGTGTGTGTTTTCCATCGAAACTCGATCTGCTCCGGCGCATTTTCTTTTGTTTCCGGCTGGGTTGAGTGATAGTAAATAGCTGCATTTACAGTTCCACAGGCTTGGGTCGATTTCCTGCCCGGGTCAATCCGGATCGTGCACGCTCGCGACGGGTTCCGACCATAAGAATACAACCAATACTCGTGAGCGCTCCACAGGCTAACAGCGAGAGGTACATTCCGATACGGAATGTATCTGGCTGATAGGTAAAGCGTACCGTGTGTTTTCCCGGCGACAGCGCCACGCCCATCAGCGCGCCGTCGGCACGATACAGACGCGCAGGTCGATCATCGACAAGCGCATGCCAGCCAGGGTACGCGGTCGCAGAATAAATGAGCAGGCCCGGCTGATTCCCGGCATCTGCGTGAAAGCGAATATCCTGATCATTCTGTTTATCCCTGCGATTTCCGTTCTGAATTTCGTTCGCGCGCCTGACAGCCAAACGCCATTCAACCGACTGCTCAGCAGCGCCGACAGTTGCAGCAGGGTTATTTTGTCCAGCCAGTGTGGCAACAGCGCTGGGATTCTGGAAGGATTCGAGACGGGCAATTTCCTGCTTATCTTCCTTATCACTGAGCGCTGAACTGTTTACAATTGCAAATTGTGCCGGATCGAAATCCGGCGCTGATAGCGCGGATTCAACGCGAACCTTTCCCTCCACCGTCCGTACATGCCGCACAATCCAGGCGTCTGGAAGTACTTCGCCGTTCAGGACAATCCTCAGAGCGGTGTGTTTTTCGATTCCATCTGACAGCACTTGCCTTGTATAGCCAGCATCCTCTGCACGGAAGCCTGCAGGCAGTATGATCCTGCTGCCGCCCAGCATACCGATCAAACGAGGAGCGTTTGGCTCGCCGCGTTTGAATGCGAATCGGGCTAATCCTTCTATCTCTGAGGCTGAGCCGACGAACACCGGTTCATAGCCAGAAACGGACAATACGCCCTCTGGTAAACCGATATTCGGGATCAGCGTCTCGCGGAGCTCATGCAGCGACGCCCTGTCTGACTCACCGTAGTCTCGGTAGCCTTCAGTGATGGCTCGCGACCAGACAACTTCATATTCCGGGTGATACCAGCGACCGGCAGATGGCTTTCCCTCCCCCGCTGCCACTGTCCTGCCGGCAACGGATGAAACTTTCAGCCATGGCGGCAGATAGGCTAAATTTGCCGAAACGGTGGTCGGGTTCCAGTCGTGACCATACCATAGCAGGGGCAATGCAGTCAGAACCAGAGCTATCGCGGTATTCCGCATCGACCCATACCGAACACTGCGCAGGAACCGGTCTGCTCCGCCAGCGGCAAGCGCTGCCAGCGCAAAAGTTGTCAGAAAGGCGAACCGTGCCGGGTCATGAAAGTTCGAGAGACCCGGCATTAGATGAAACGCGACCAGATACAGCCCACCGTAAGCGCCGAACGAAAGCCCGAGCGTCACAAGCATCAGAAGCGTCCAGAATCGAACCTGTACACGTTTGAGTTTGATTGCGGCATAGGATGCAAAGATCAGAGGAGTCCACCCGATAAAAAGCGCAGGTTCCCAGGCATTGCCAGCGCCCCAGTAATCGCCACTCGCGGGATGCCCGAACCAGCGAGGAAAAATCAATGTCAGCAAATAGATCGGTTTGAACACGAACCGGTTCGCTTGAGCGAGCGTCAGTTTCTCTCTCGGGCTTTCAAACACGAGTTGCAGGGTAGGCAGGAGCTGGATCGCCGCTAACAGTAGACCTGCGGCCAGCGCTGAGCCCGCAATCAGCAGCATGGTACGCATCCACTCACGACGCGCGGAGCGGGTTGGGAGCAGTTGGGCGAGGTTATGTACCCTGGCCAGAAGATAGACAGCTCCAGTTGCTGTTATCAGGTATGCCATTTGCGGATGGCCTGCCAGCAGGAGCAGACCCATAGTGACCGATAGATTGCGCCAGGCTCTGAGTCGCTGCAGCCGTTCGCGCGCGTCT
>JBBQPY010000203.1:0-8828 GCA_038216735.1 Chthonomonadales bacterium | reverse complement strand
GCAGATGTCCGAACGTCCACCAGTGGTGGTGCGCGTTCCACCAGAAAACGCCACTGTAGAGTAGCAGCGTAAGGGCGAAGGCTAGATAGGGTGCGGGACGGCGCAGCCATTTTCGGTGCGCGGGGGAGAGTGCCAGAAAGAGTATGAGGCAGGGCAGAATCAACAGCATCGTGTGCTTGCTCAGGAAGCCAAGGCCACAGGCGATGCCTGCACAGAACCAGTACCTTTGCTGACTTCGCAGCGTGGGAGCAAACAGGGCACGCTCCAGCAGCACCAGGGTCAGTGCCCAGAAAAAGACCATCAGCGGGTCGTAGGTGGCGATAATGCTGCCGACCTCCAGCAGGGGCGTCGTGCCGAGCAGCACGACCGTCAGGAACCCTGCAAGCGGGCTGAAGAGCCTCTGCGCCAGAATATAGGCGCAGATCAGCGATCCGAATGATGCCGCAAGGATGCCGAAGCGCACACCGAATTCATTCGTTCCGAACACCAGTGTCGTCAGGCGGATCACATAACCGACCATCGGTCCCTGGTCATAGTAGCCCAGTGCGAGACGACGGGACCAATCCCAGTAGTAGGCTTCATCCGGCGCGAGTTCCAGTACGCTGAGTTGTGACATTCGAATCAGGGTCGAAACCACCAGAAAAGCGATCGCTGCCCACATCCAGCGACGGTCATTGGCGACGTCATTCGACCTGTTGTCGGCGTCTCGTACGGAAACGACATCGTTCACTGAATCGTCGCCTTCCGCAGGCCGCCTACTTCTGTCCCGGTCGGACGCCAGCGCCTCTACCGGATTTGAAATCGATCGTTCAGTCGAGTCTTGCATCACTGTTGAATCGCGAATAGATCGTCAGCCAGACCCTGGTTTAATTTCACATCTTCGATCGAAGTCGTCGCGGCCAGTTCGCCATCGGCATTGGAGATCTCGATCACGGATGGCAGCCAGAATCCGGGCACGATTTCACGGGGTTCGCGGTAATAGAAGGTCGCTTTGACTTTGTTATCGCGGTCGAGCCAGACACGTTTGACGGTGATATGAGTCTTTGCATCGATCCAGACACGGTAGTGCGATCCGCTCACCGCGCCCAGGTAGGTGAGGTCGTAGACGGCAGCGGGCTGATCATCGATCGCCTCCTCCTTCACGAGTTTCGCCTTCATGAACTTGACGAGATCGGGTGCGATCAGCCCGCCGTATTCGAGCAGCGACTGTCGTTTGCCGGGCGAGTCCTTCAAGTCCTCGACCTTCGTCTGAATGCGCGGGACTTTTGCGACGCGCAGCGAACCATTCATAATGATCACCGCGGAGCCAAGCACCGGGTTCTTGCCATCGAAGCGCAGCTTGTCGGGCGTTTTGTAGTGCATAGCCACATTGTGAAGGGCATTCATCAGTGTGTAGGACTTCTTGAAATCGGAGCTGATCTTCTCCAGCGCAGCCGGAATGCATTTCGTAATCCGGATCGTCGCCTCGAGATCGTCGATCTGTGTCGTGACGCTGGCGAGTGGATCGGCTTCCGTTACCCTTGATTCCTTTGCCGGGTCTGTTTTTTCTTTTGTGGCTGTTTCGTTGCCTTTAGGAGCGGTTGTCCCGTGCGCTTCTTCCGCTCTCGCTGCATCCACTATTGCTGCAATTCCCGATGGCACCAGCGCCGTCAATGCCGCGAGCAGCAGTAATTTGCGGTAAGTTGCTCGCCGGGTTTTTGTTGAGCGCAAACGCCCGCTGTTCGCGAGCATATTTTCTGCCTGCGCCGTTGTCTGCTGTTCCGTACCCTGTTTCATTCCTGCTCCTCGTCCCTCTGTCCGACAGCCTCGGTGTGCTGTTCTTCTATTCGTTCAGTACGCAATTTTTAAGCGAGATACTCCGATGCGATCTCGTCCTGTCGAAATGGAAGCCCATCAGCCACCGAAAACACGGTTTCCGCCTCTTCCTGCGTTTCGACCAGTTCACCACGAGCGCGGGCGTGCAGAACAAAAAGGTCGTGTAGGTTGGGCTTGTTCAACTGTGTCATCGACTGAAGAGTCAGATTGATTCCCTTCAGATTCCCGTCCACATTGTTGACCCAGATCGGATTACGCTTTAGTGCCATGTCGCACCAGATTACCCGGTTTTCGACAATATCGAGGATCAGTGGGATCGCGATTTTCGTGTCCGCTGTGATGTCCAGACGATCCTGCACGGTTTTCGGCTCATATATTTCACCCGAGGAGGCTATTTCCCGCGCCATCCATCCAGCGAAACATTCGGGCAAATCGCAATAAGGCTGATGCGTGTAGCTTGTCAGCGTCATCACTATATAGCGCACTTTCATCTCTATCGCTTTTTCCAGAGAGATGTCTATAAACTCGCTCGCGCCTCGTGGTGCGTCCACGATGTCGCCGCTATGGCAGCCGCCATAGTTTTTCAGATTGTAGTACGAGATGATATCGTTGTAGTGGAAATCCTGATCGAACAACGCCGCCGAGAGGTCGATGTCGGTTCGTTCCTTACCGTTTTTCCACCAGACGAAAAATCGCAGTGTTTTGCAGTCAGCTGGAAGGGGTAGTCGACTGCCGCGTGCAAGCGTGCGAAACGACCGAGACGCAGATCGCGCCGCAAAAGGAATCATAAAGTGGCTCAGTGCCTCGTCGACGAACACTTTCCCAAGCGGAGAAAGAGGTCGAAAACGCGCCATCAGTGCGTTTTCGCATCCAATGACGACCCGCTCGCAGATGGATTGCGTCAATGCAGGCAGTGTATTTTCGACGGCGTAAGCTTTCGCGACATTGCCTTTCGGAAGAAAGACGCGGAGCGGCATCGGACTGTTTCTTGCTATGAAATGCTGCCGCACCTGAAGCAACACCGGCGTAGCCACTTTCGGAGCCACTTCCGCGAACGTAGCCGCAACTGCGTCCTGCCCTTCCGTATCCCCAATACGCAGCAGATGATCTAGACGGCGGGCAAAATCTCCGGGGCGTGCTGCAAAATCAGCAACTGCTTCATTCACCTTTCGGTCGGCGAGCGCCTTTTCGACGCGACGGTTGAAAGTCTCGAAAGGCAGATCGTTGCGCAGGATATTGAAGGCTTCTGCCGTTTGAGGATATTTGCGTTTGTACTCCCCCGGGTGAAGGCGTTCACCGAGCCGAATCCAGCGATCTTTCCAGCGCAGCATATCCTCGGTCGGGTTAGTCTGTCGCTCCAACAAGCCCAGCAGCAGACCTCGCTCAGCGCGCTTGAAACTGCGGAATTTCGCTGGCAACGCCAGCGAGACATCGCCTTCGCTCATCGCGACTGCGAGACGCAGTATATCGGTTGCCGTACGGCAGAATTTCTGCACGAACTCGATTGGGTTTTGAGTGTGCGCGACCAGCAGTACCGCAATCGCAGCTACATTTTCCTTCTGAGGAATGGTGTCGGGAAGCAGTCGCGCGCTATCCTCACCATACGTGCTGACGAACCACGCGAGGTCTTCTTTATCCTGCTCTGAAAGAGACGTGTTGGAACCCGCTATCTGCCCGAACAGACGTTCGAACTCTTCCTGATCACCACACTCGATGATCTGCAGATCGACATTTGCCAGAAGCGGAAAGCGTTTTCTGAGTTCCGTTTTCGGGAAGAGTTTACCATCCGTGAGATAGTGGACAATGGAATTGAAATAGAGTTGAGCCCGACTCATTTCCATGACCTGCGCAGGAAAGTTCGGGTACATAGGAAGGTAGCTCTGATGTGCCCCCTTCGCTTTACGGAGATCGATGACCAACGCGTTGTAAAAGTCCGTTAACTGGTCGAGCGAAAGCGCGCGGCACTCCGCAATGAGCGGCTCGGAGAAAGCGAAACCCAGGCTTTCGATGTTCTTCAGCATTGAGGCGACGTAATTGAGGGGAAGCAGAGCTTCCTGCCCTACCTCTTTTTGCGCCGGAACAGGCAGGCAAACTTTGCTGCGACGGCGCAGATAGATCGTGTTATCGACATGGTTCATTGGTCTACAAACGGCACCGTGCCGCCCATTTGGTTGAGTATTATACAGAGACGAACAGTGGGAAATAGCGAAAATAGGTTTTCCGGAGAGCGGCAAAGCTGATTTAACAGATTGAGAAGGAAGCTTCGCCATAGCCGGAAACATATCTCTTGCGGAAATCGACCGTTCTGATATCAAACGGGAAGTTTCCTTACCCGTTCCGTCGATGAGAAGGAAGAACTTTCATAGCCGCAAGACGATAACAATCAGCCGCGATCGATCTGTACCCGAGCCAATGACAGGTGGCAGGAATCTAAAGTTGCATGAAAACCGAAAGATCGTTCAGAACCGTTCACATCAAGCGGTCTCGCCCAGTCTGAGTGCGCTCCCGTCGGAATGTGACGTTTATCTCCCGTTTACGTATTGTATAGTAGACGAAATTGCGGGCGCAGAACCGAGTGCTTTGCGGCATCCACTCGACTTAGTGAACTCACAGGAACGACGCTTGCTGTGCGGAGTTTGGGTGAATCGAACGCGAAACATGAGACAATACGATGCAAAAACTCATTCTGTGGCAAAATGCCCGGCAGATTGCGGAGCTTCCTGAAGTATAATAGAGGGATGTCTGCGCTGAACCCGGCACAGTATATCTCATCCCCTCATCAATGTCAAAACCAGTGTCACAAAAGAATTCGGCGGAGAGTAACCTGCAGTATACATACTGGTATACTCAGCGCAAGTTGAAGGTGCAGCCGATACCTTCATTATAGCCGGTTTTTCAAGGCAAACCGACAAGACAAGCTGATACGAATCAGAACGCGAGAAAACGTGAAACAGTTCCCTGCACTTAAAACTCTCAACGCCGACACTTTCAAGGGCCATTTCAGTTGCCCACTGAGCGTGTCGCTACTCCTCTGTCTCTCGATCGTCCTTACGATCGGTCAGCCGACGCTGGCTCAGAAGTCCGCATCCGGAGCAGAACCAAAGTCAGCCCGGCAAACGGATCAGAAAACAGGTGATCACAAGACCCCGGGCGCGGAACAGAAAAAGGAGACGAAAAAGTCGCCGCCGCTGCCCCCGCTGACGCGCCCGACACAGTCGTCGGACCCGATGCTGACGCCTGCCCAGACGACCCAGCACCGCGAAACGGTCGGCGGGCTGCACCCGGACTCCGTGATACCGCTCGCGCCGCACGTACCGCTCGCAAACCCGGACGCGCTTCCGGGTCTGAACACGATGGTCAACCGTATCTCCTACGATGTTCCGGGCGGCAAACCCTTCTGTGTACAAATCGTGCGTGGGATCGCCGGTCGCAAAGAGATCGCGCTGACTTTCGACGATGGGCCGCATCCACAGTTCACGCCGAAACTGCTCGACCTGCTCAAACAACTCAATATCCGCGCCACGTTTTTCGTCGTCGGAATCAAGGTCGATGAAGCGCCCTACTTGTTGATGCGTATGGTGCAGGAGGGACATGAGGTCGCCAATCACACGTATCATCATCTCAACCTGAAAAAAATCCCGATCGGACTGGTCAATACGGAAATACGTATGGACAGCGACGCGATCCGACGCGCCTGCGGTATCCAGCCGACATTTTTCCGTCCGCCAGGCGGTCAGCGCAATGAGGATGTAATTCGCGCAGCCAGCAAACTCAACCTGACGACTGTACTCTGGACGGACGATCCCGGTGACTACGCCAGTCCGGGGGCGGCTATTCTCGAAGCCAAACTGCTCAAACATCCACGAGATGGAGCGATCTTTTTGCTGCACGACGGCATTGAGCAGACCTATGCGATGCTGCCGGACATGGTGGCGCGTCTGCGGCATGAAGGCTATAAATTCGTTACGCTGACCGAAATGGTACAGCATCTGGAGAACACAGCAATTGTCCACAAGTAGTTCTGAGGGAAATGAGCAAAATCCTGAAGACGCTTCCACTCCTACTGCCGATCACAACCCGGACTCGATTGCAGAAGCCGTTGAAACCGCCGAAACGCCCGCGCCGGATAGAGTAATTCTGGCGATGCCGCTCGTGCCAATCTTCTACGATGGCGGCAATCGGCGCTGGCGGCGGTTCCGCTGGGTTGCGGTGAGCCTGCTGTGCGTGACGATCGCCGCCCTGCTGATACTCGTCGTCAGCCTCTTTGCGCTGCCCTTGATGCCGCGCAACGCGCTGCCGAAAGAAGGCGTCCCGAAGGTTGCCGGGAACCTCGACCCTGCGTTTACAGCACATACCGACCACGACAAGAAACTGCGCGCGAAACTCCAGCACGACAAAGACAAGCTCAAGCAGTTCGCAGACAGACGCAGAGTGCGCGAGGAAGAGCAGAAGCGCCGTGCCGATAAATTTCTCGAACTGTGGGAGCGCGGACGGATTCCCGGAGAGCCCTCGCCCCAATCCAGCCCGACAGACGGCCCAAAGCGTACGACGGGCGATACCGCTCCGGCGGTCGTGCCACCGAACGCACCGCCCGTCGTCACCGCTTTCTATGTCAATTGGGAAGAGACATCCAAGGCTTCCGCACTCCACAACATCCAGAACCTAACGCATATCCTGCCCGAATGGCTGCATCTCAAGCGCGGAGGTGCAGATCTATTGACGACCGATCCACAGATACTGCCTTTCGAGGATGGACGCAGTCCGTCGGACATCAGCGAAATTACACCGCTCGCTCGTTCGCACAACGTTCCGATCCTTCCCCTGCTGAATAACTACACGAAGGTCAAAGGCAAGGAAGAAGGCGAAGGCACCTGGGACAGCGCAGCGGTGCATGCGCTCGTCTCGGATCCTATAGCCCGCGCCAATTTCATCGTGCGGCTTCGTGACTGGCTGATTGCCGAGAAGCTCCAGGGCATCAATATCGACCTCGAGAGCGTCAACGCGCCAGACCGCGATGGGCTGACGCAGTTCATGAAGGAGCTGTACGCCTCGTTCCACCCACAAGGTCTGCTCGTGACGCAGGACCTCGAGTTGGAGAGCGACGGCTTCGACTACACGCAGCTTGCGAAGTGGAACGACTGGATCGTACCGATGGTCTACGACGAGCACACCGGCGAGACCGAGGCGGGTCCGGTCGCCTCGATTCCCTGGACGAAAAAGAATCTGACCTCCCTGCTGAAGCTAATTCCGGCAAACAAAATCGTGATGGGCGTCGGAAATCACGGCTACGACTGGTCGAAGGGACAGGGCGCGCAGAACGTCACTTTCCAGGACGCGATCACGGCCGCCAAAGAGAGTCAGCCAGACGCCATCATACACCTCGACCCGGTCAGTTTGAACCCGACATTCAGGTTTTCTGAGGACACGGTCGATGAGGCGGGAGTGACGAGCGAATCCGAGCATACGATCTGGATGCAGGATGCCGTCAGCGTCTTCAATCAGCTGCAATTGGCTCGCCCGAAAGGGATACGCGGCGCGGCGCTGTGGGCGCTCGGCATGGAAGATCCCAGCCTCTGGAAATACTACAGCCAGAGCCAGTGGGGCGCGGACTGGGGTCAGCTCGTCGATGGCGGCGCGCTCGATACCGTTACGTATGGTGGGGCGGAGCAGATCGACTTCGATGGCGCGGGCGAACTGCTGCAGCCGCGAACGAAACCGAGCGAAGGGAAGCGCGCGATTACGCGCGATCCGAACACCGGTCTGATCACCTCAGAAACCTATCAGAAAGACCCGACGACACAGCAGATACTGCTGCCCTCGCCGTACGTCGTGCGACGCTATGGCGGCACGACGGACAACAAAAAGAAGCAGATCGTGCTGACTTTCGACGACGGTCCCGACCCCGCTTACACACCGCAGATTCTCGATATTCTGAAACAGAACGGGGTTCCTGCCGTCTTCTTCGTGGTCGGCAAGAATGCCGAGGCCTACCCCGATCTGATCCGGCGTATCTGGAATGAAGGGCATGAGATCGGCAACCACTCCTGGTCGCACCCGGATATGGCGAATATCTCGGTCGAGCATCAGCGCTTACAACTCACCTCGACGCAGCGCATCATTCAGGCGCTGATCGGGCATTCGACGACGCTGTTTCGCCCGCCCTACGGTAACGACGTGGAGCCGACCACTACCCGCGAAGTCAGCCCGCTCGAACTCGCCTCCGAGATGCACTACCTGACGGTCGGGCAGAAAATCGACCCACAGGACTGGAATCCGTACGAATCGTTTCCCGGCACCGAAACGCCCGATACGAGCCGACCGCGCACCGCAGACGATATCGTGCGGGGAGTGATGGCGACGCGCAACGAGGGCAGTATCGTGCTGCTGCACGACAGTGGCGGGGATCGTTCGCGCACTGTTGCCGCCCTGCCGCAGATCAT
Organism: Chthonomonadales bacterium; assembly: GCA_038216735.1. Lineage (GTDB taxonomy): Bacteria > Armatimonadota > Chthonomonadetes > Chthonomonadales > Chthonomonadaceae > JBBQPY01. Next base: position 573 of record JBBQPY010000203.1, on the reverse strand, counting down.
ACAGCAACTCAAAGCTGCGGGCTACACCTTCGTCACCATTTCACAGCTGAGCGGCATCCCACGCGACCGTCTTTTCCCCGCGGTGCAGGGCAGAGACACGCTGCTTGTCGACGCGGATCGCTACGTGTTCGGCGTAAGCTATATCGTGCAGGTCACGCTTACCGCGCTGTTCGCGCTCTCGATCGTCCTGGGTATCTCGCGCATTCTCCTCTTTCTGGTTCTCGCCCTGATCCAGCGCGTACGTGAGCGGCATCGTGTCTTTCCCGTCGGCTTCACGCCCACCGTTTCGGTGATTATCGCCGCCTACAACGAAGAAAAAGTGATTGCGCGCACCGTGCAGTCGCTCCTCGACGGGGACTATGCCGACCTCGAGATTATCGTCGTCGACGACGGAAGCCGTGACCGAACCTCGGAAGTCGTGCAGCAGACGTTTGCTGGAGTACCGACGCTCCGTCTGAGGCGTAAGGCAACAGGGGGCACCGCCTCCGCGCTCCCCTCCGCCGAGCTGCCCGCGCAGGGCGATAACATCGTCTCGCGGGCTGCCGACCCCCTGTCTGCACCCGCCACCATCAC
>JBBQPY010000202.1:0-8833 GCA_038216735.1 Chthonomonadales bacterium | reverse complement strand
GTGAAGTGCCCTTTGCCATCGCCTTTGTAAAGCGCGAGTTTGCTGCCGACGAGCAGAATATCGAGGCTGCCATCGTTGTCGTAATCGAGGAAAGCACAGCCGTTGCCGATCGTCTGCAGGATCGTCAGCGGGCGTTTGCCTCCGATCTTCCACTCATAATCGATGCCCGACGACTTCGCGATTTCGACGAAAAATATCCCGCTGCTGTCTTTGCCAGAGGCGACAGCAGGCGGGATATTTGGCGTTATGGGCGTGGCGACGGAGGAAGCGATGACGGACGGACGGCATCCGCTCAGGATATTCGCCATGAACAGGAACACAGCCATGAACAAAAATGGCACAGCCTGCATCCGACAACGCCGCGATCGTGTCACCAATTTTGCTCCTCACAGAAGATTTATTTTGAGTTTGCTATTCACCCTCACGCCCAGCCCTTCTCCGATACTTTGGGAGATGAGAAGTGCCTATCTGTGCTATTTTCATAAGCCACTAGCTTAAAGAGGGTGAACAGCTTTGCGTTTTGTGCTTCGTCTCCTCATTGTACCCGGTTGTGCGTATCGCCGCTCAAATCGTGAAGTCGACTGTATACGTCAGCTTCATTGTGCCGCCCGCCGGAACCGTGACCGTCCAGTCTGTCTGCTGCGCGTTCTGATTGTGGTGCGTGGACGATTCCTTGACGATTTTCCAGCGGCCGTCGAATGTCTGCGCGACACGTACGGGAGTGGCGATCGCCTTCTCATTGTGCAGCACGATCGTGATCTGCTTACGCAATGTATGTTTGCTGAGCTTTTGCGTCTTGACGCTGTTCCACTCGGTGTAGAGGTCGAATGCCTGCGCAAGTGTCAGGTCGGCGCGCGCGTCTTTGGGCGTATTGTCGATTCCCGCCGCGCCCGCGTAGCACAGCGAGCCACCCGCGTCTGTCTCATACATCCGTATCGCTCCCTGCGGCAGCGGCTGTCCGAGACCGTTGGCGCTCTTATTGAAAAGCGTCATCGAGACCGCGACATGCCCGCGTTTCGACTGTGTGTCCACGCCCCAGCCGTACCCAATATCATCCCACGCGGTGAGAGTTGGCGCCTGCGTACTGTAGTCTTTCTTGACCGCAACATGGTCGCTCGAGAGCATCAGCAGTCGGTTCATCTGATCCTGCACGACGGTCGTCGGCTTATCGATTTTGTACATATAGTTGTCGCCGACCGCTTCCGGCGCTGCCATTCCTTGTGGGCCAGCGGGACCTGCAGGTATCAATGGCGCTTCAGAATAAGCTCTATGCTTGGCCATCTCGCCACCTTCGGCTTTATCGACTGCCTGCACTGCAGCACGATTGGGCGTACCGACTGCCAGCGATACTTTCGCCTCCGGATAGTTGATGCCGGTGCGGTTGACAACCGTTGCCCAGCACTCCAGCGTGAGTGTGTCGGCGTGCGGTGCCAGCACCGCGACATAGTCTGCGCTCCATGACATACCCCGCGTTAAGTAGGTCACATCAAGGCTGGCAGACTGCGCGGCTGTCGCGTCCGCCTGCACCGACAACTGCGGAATCGTCACGATGTCCGGCGACGTCGGCGCGACAACCGTACCCTGCGGATTGACGTAGAACTTGCCTTCGCTCTCCAGCACGACCTGACTGCCGCCATTGATCATCAGTGTGCCTTTCTGCCGCTCCGCCTCATGTCCGTCCTGCCCGTAGCGCACCATCTCGACCTGCTGTCCCAGATACCGTTTCAGCAGCGCGTCGCCGTTCCCGATGCCGAGATCGTAGGAGTTTGCGACGAGCTGTGGGAGGGTCTGCGCATTGGCAGCCGTTGCGCCCTGCCAGCCGAGAAGCACAGACTGCGGGTCCAGTTGCCGGCTGACGTCCGGCACATGGAGTTTGTTACTGCCCGCCGTGAGCTGCATCGGGCGCGTCTCATGCACCATGCCGAAGTCCTGCGAATAGACCGTCAATTCGACTGCCTGTCGCAGGGCGCCGTTCGCACCAACGGTGGAATTTTGTGTTTCTGTCGCGTGTCCGCGCCGCACGATCCAGAGTGTACCCGCGCCCACCACCACAATTACGCCCGCTGCAACCGCTGCTTTACGCATTGTTTTATCTCCTTGAATCAATTCGTCGCATGTGGCAATTCAATGTAAGCTTCCATCTCTAATATTCGAACCTCATCGGGCTCCAGCCCTCATCCCAACCCTTCTCCCTGCCACTCATACTTCGTTAGGGAGAAGGACAAATACATCACTGTTTTGCCCCTGCAGCCCGAAGCAATAGAACCGTCTCTTGATAGTTATGCTTTGTCGCGAGTGAGAGTGCGGTCTCGCCAGCGTTATTGCGATGATTGACATCCGCTCCATGCTCGATCAGCAACTTTGCGATGTCGGGACGATTCTTTCTTTTGAGACTTATCGTAAGCGGTGTGTCGCCGTTATCACTGACGGGATCGACCTTGGCGCGATGCGCGAGAAGCGCCTCTACAGCCGGCAGAGGTCCATCGTTGGAGACACAATGAAGCGGCGAGATATTACGCGAGGAGTACACATTCACTTCAGCTCCGTGTTCGAGAAGCAGCATCAGAGACCTGATGTCCTTTGTTCCAGGCACTTTTCCTGCCGCCAGAATCAAGGCGCTGAATCCATCGTCCGATCGTACATTCACTTCTGCCCCGTGTTCGAGCAGTATCTTTACTGCCTGGGGGTTGCTTGCTGCTGCCGCAATGAGCAAAGCGCTGTATCCTTCTTTAGATCGAGCATTGATCTGCGCCCCATGCGCTATCAGTATTTTGAGCATTGCCACTGGACCACGCCAGCTTACGACGCTGTACATCAGCGGAGTCATACCTTTATTGTCTGCGGCATTGACTTCGTTCCCGAGCTTCAACAACAGCGTGGCAATCTTGAGTTCATCCCCAGTGCTTACTATGCCGGCAATGTAGTGAAGCGGGATCTGCCCCTCATCGTCGTGCGCCTGTGGGTTCGCTCCGTGATCGAGCAACGTCTGTACCGTTTTCAAGCGGGCGACAGAGGCAGCCTCCATCAGCGGCGTTTTGTGTCCGGCAGAACTCTCATCCGGGTGAGCCCCAGCGTCCAGCAACGCTTTCACCAGGGGCATGCTCTTGGAGTCTGTTGCAATTTTGCTGTCAGAATCCTCATCGTTATCCACTTCGAGCGCAAGCTCGATTAGGGTATGCTTCGGATCGCCTGGAGGCTGTGTGTCGCGATGAAAGAGAAGGCTTATTTGCTGCCAGAGAGTGAGTTGCTCCAGCGGCATATCGCGAATGTTAGGATTCGCGCCGTGTGCCAGCAACAGCTTTACCGCCGCGACATCGCCCTTGCGTACTGCGCCGAGCAACTTCCTGTTCACGTCACGCTGTGTTTTTGCTGTGTACAGCCAGCCGCCGAACAACGCCGTCACCATGATGAGCGTGCAGAGGATTATCCGCCTGCGCGTCGGTCTGCGATTGTTGTTCACGGTTTCTGGCATCGATCGTTCCTCTTTTGTGCTCGCCTACATGTCGACTGCCGTGCGTTTGGCGCTGAGACCTAGGACGGCAGCCTCACTCGCTTAGTTACATCGTAACACAAAACGGTTCACGGTCGAGCTATTTGTTTCTGGTATGGTAATGGCTCACCCCCAACCTTACCCCTAACTGAAAGGCCTGAACGTCAAAAGAGCAAATGCACCACTCCCAACCACTTCCTTGAAATAAAGCAAAGGAGGGGAGAGGGTACATTTGCTCGCTGTTATCACTCTTGAAACCTGCAGGCAACGGGACTACCTTATGTGTAAGGACAAATGTGTAAGGACAAGATAGTTGAATCAGCGGTATCGGAAAGAGCGTGTGCGTACCTTTTTGGTGTCATCGGGAGGTGTCGTATCATCGGCGCTGGTGTCTACGTTGACCGTGTCGGTCGTGCCATCAGGGAAGGTGAGCGTGTCTGTTCCTGTAGAATCGTAGGTACTGGAGGCGTCCTGCGTCCCGTCCGGTCCGGTGAGTGTCTCCGTGCCCGAGCCGTCCGCGCCCATGTCGATCGTTTCGTTGCTGCCGTCATCGAAGATAATGTTGAATATCATCAGACCGGTGGCATCAGCCGTATCTGTCTCGTTACAACTCGTGCCATCCGTCAGCGTGATATTGTCCTTGCCGCTGCTGACATTGCCGTTCCTGACAACAAAATTGGATGTGGAGTGCTCGCCCTGCCCTGTTGTCAGGACGACGTGAAGCGTGCCGTTTCCGCCGGTCGCGTCGCTTGCGTTGAAGTCTATCGTGCCACGATCGCCCTTGAAGCTGCCCGCCGTAATGTTGAACTCAATATGAAAGAGAGCCGGATAATCGCCGGTCTTCCCGCCGTTCCACTGCGGCGGCGTCCAGGTGAAGGTGCCCGCCGGTTTCAGACGCGCCGCGTCAGTGAAGAGAAGCTGCTGGCCCGAATCGTCGGGCTGAACAGCGAGGCTGTAATACAAGCCGGTGTCGCTATCGAGCCCTGTCGTAGGCGTATCGCGAGTATGCAGCACAGCGGCGAGTATTAGCGGTAGACGTGCTGGACCGGATTGCGCACGCGAGACACGTCGTGCCAAACCCGTCATCGCGAGTGCCGCTCGCATAATGCGTACCGTAGCAACAGAGAATTTCTGCGCGGTCACTTTGTTCAGTCTGGCTCTTTTTGAAGAGCTGCTGCCCGACCCGCAGCCAGCGAGCAGAATACTCAAACTCAGTGCCGCAAGCGGAAATCCTAATGATCGTGTTGCCATGTACGTTGACCTTCCATACGGGAGAAATAGAGATGATGAAATAGAGCTACAGAGATACTCCGAGGACGAGACTAAAACCTGAGCAAAAGGGGCTCTGCCTTCGTTCCCAACTCTCCGACGGCTCTGGCAGAACGAAGCGTAAAGACAATGTCACGACTTACAAGGTAGCCCTGCAGTTACAACGTCCTTCGAAAGCCGTGAATTATCTGAACTCACGTCATCAGGCGCATTTCGTGACAGGATGCTGAGCCAAAAACGGCGGGACAGCGTACAGGAGACGAGCGAAAACCCCCGCTTCAAGATCTTGAAGCGGGGGTCGAAAACGAAAGTAAACAAGGTTTTCAGGCAGATTTATCGAGGAAGGTACGGTACCAGGCGATCGTGTCGCGAAGTCCGTCGTCGAGGGTGTAGAGCGGCTGCCACTCGAGCGTCTGTCGCGCCTTCGCCGCAGAAAGGTACTGATGGCGTATCTCGTTGCTGGCTTCGCTGCGGATGTCCGGCGCGAGGCTGCTGCCCATCTGAGCAAGGATACGGTTCACGAGTTCCAGCACCGTCACCTGTATCTCATTCGAGAAATTGAAGGCGTGTCCGCTCAAATCGCGCCGCGACGCAAGCTGTTCGGCAAGGGTCATATAGACGTTCGCGCCATCGTCTACATAAAAATAGTCGCGCACGAACTGACCGTCGGAACGGATCACCGGCGCTTGCCCGCGCAGAACGGAGCGTATCGTGCCGGGCACGATTCTGTTCCAGTTCAGATCTCCTCCGCCATAGAAGTTTCCGCAGCGCGTGATCACGACCGGCAGACCGTAGCTGTTGGCGTAGGTCGAAGCGATCAGATCGGCGCAGGATTTGCTGACATCGTACGGATGCTGCCCCTGCAGGGGTGTGTCCTCGTCATAGGGCAGGCTTTCCTGATCGCCATAAGCTTTGTCGGAGGAGGCGAAAACGATCTGCTTGACGAGCGGGCTGCGCCTGCACGCCTCGAACACGCACCAGCTTCCGGCGATATTGCTCTCGAAGGTGAAGACCGGATTGCGGTTGGCGATGCCGACGATCGTCTGCGCCGCGAGGTGCATTACCGTGTCGATTTCATATTCGCCGAGCGTACGCTCGAGCGCTGCCTGATCGCGAATATCGCCTCGCACCAGCTTGACGCGAGCAAGATCGCCGGAGCGCATCACTTCGCAGTCCGGCACCCAATCACGAACGAGACAGACTACATCCGCTCCCGCCTCCAGCAGGCGACGCACGAGCCAGCCGCCGACCAGACCTGTCGCGCCCGTCACGAGCGTCGGTCGGTCCCGCCAGAAATCTTTTCGAATGATCGGATGCGTATGAGAAGTCGTTATCTGCATAGTTTCGCTAAATCGCTGATTGGAATGCGAGGGGATAAGGTTCCGGTCTGCCGACGCGCGTGGAGACAGCACTGAAGTCCCAGTCAGGAGATGCACAGCCAGAAATCGGGCGTCGCTACTTCCAGACTTTCCATGCCGCCGTATTCGCCTGCCAATGGCTTTCGAGCAGACGCTTCTCGCGCAGCGTGTCCATGCACTGCCAGAAGCCTTCGTGCCGGTAGGCAGCGAGTTGACGCGCTCCCGCAAGACGTTCAAGCGCATTTGCCTCGAGGCTGCTGTCGTCGTTTTCGATGAACTGCAGCGCCTCCGGCTCCATGACCATAAATCCGCCGTTGATCCAGCCTTCGCCGACCTGTGGTTTTTCGGTGAACTCACAGACGAGATCGCCATCGAAAACCAATCCACCAAAACGCGCCGGCGGGCGCACTGCCGTCACAGTAACCAGCTTGCCATGCGAACGATGAAACGCGAGCAGGTCTTTTAGATCGACATCGCAGACACCATCGCCATAGGTCAGCATGAACGTGCCCCCGTCGCTGCACAGCCAGGGCGAGAGTCGCTTCAATCGCCCGCCCGTGTTGGTCGTCGTACCGGTGTCGATGAGATGGACTTTCCAATCCTCATACTCGCGCTCGTGCATACGGACTCCGCCGGTGGGAATATCGATCGTCATGCTGCCGCGCAGAGCGTAATAGTCGAGGAAAAATCGTTTGATGATCTCGCCCTTGTAGCCGAGCGCGACGAGAAACTCATCGAAGCCGTAGTAATCGTAGTGCTTCATGATGTGCCAGAGGATCGGGTGTTCGCCGATCTCGACCATCGGTTTGGGCTTGATCTCCGTCTCTTCGGAGAGACGCGTCCCGAGCCCGCCCGCGAGTATGACCACTTTCATGAGGAGTAATTCCCTTCGTGTGCCGCCGGTTGTGGCTCCCGGCGTCCGCACAGACTGAAGGGAAGGTTCAGAGGGGCGTCGGGTCGTCCTGCGGTTCCGGCAGCGTACGCGCAGCACGTACACCCTGTGTTTTGGAAGAAGTTTTGTCCGCGACAGGACTGCCTGCTGAGCCGTTCGCGCCAGAAGCAGAAGACTCTGCGCTCACCTTAGATGTTGCAGAAACAGAGAAGTCGGTCGAATAATCGGCTGAGTACGTTGCGATTTGCTGCGGTGCGGCACGCACCTGTCGGATATAGGAGGCGATTATGCCGATCAGTACAGCAATCAGCGCGACGCCGAAACTGAGCAGAGAAATTCGCAGGATGCCGGGACTGCCCGTTTCCGGCGGAATGGCGGTATCGATCACACTCGTTTTGCTCTGGCCGGAGACAGCATTAATTTGAAGTTTGGCAACCTCAGTCTCTGCCGTTTCGAGTTTCTTTCCAGCGATTAAACGATCGGCAAGCAATCGCTGCAGTTGGCTCGTCAATTCACGGCGCAATGGAAGCTGACTCAATGCCCTGTCGATCGCGTCCTGAATGGAAGCGCTTCGCGCTTTAAGCGAAGCGAGGCGACGCTCTATATCTACATTTTCGGTAGTTCGACGGGATTTTATAGCACTTTCTTGGCGATTGAGTTCTCCCTGTGCAAGTTGAAGGTCCTGTTGTGCCTGCACCACCTGCTGATTTTCAGGTGCGAGGTTCTGCTGCAGTCTCGCGAGTTTGTTTTTATAGAACCTGACTTTGTCGCGGGCTTCACCCAGAAGAGGGTCTTCCGTAGGCAAATTATTGAGGTTGCTGAGCAGATCGTTCACGCCAGTTTCCTGAACACTGCTGCCCTTTTTGAGCGCGCTGATGTCGGCTGCAACTTTAATCTGCTCTTCGAACAGGGTGGATAGTCCGGGCGGAGCCGAAGCGCCGCCTTCTACTGTGGGGGCAGGAGTAGCACGCACATCCTGCTTGTTCAGACTGCGGACAAACTTTTCGATGCGGCGCGAACTATTATCCACGCCTGCGCGTGCGTTCTTGATATAGTCTTTTGCAGCATTCAGGAGGACGGTATCGCGTTCGTTGTCGTTGTTCGTGTAGTAGTCCGCCAGCTCTTTTGCATAGAGGTTTGCGACCTGTGCGGTGAGGGCTTTGACTTCGGCGCGCCGCGATGCACTGCCAGGGGCGAGCAGCGGCGGTCCTCCCAGCGTGACGTTGATGAACAGCAGACCGTCGATGGGATTGTCTTCGGGCTTGACCTGCTTCATCAGCATCTCGACCGCGAAACGTTTCGAGGGAAGGTGATAGAACTCGGCGAGATGCGTCTTTGCTTCGACACGCTCGGCGAAGGTACGGCTGTGCAGCACACCGATGTATTTTTTCGTCTGACTCTGCCCGCCGAGTATCGCTGAGATACCCCCCGCCGCAGATGGGGACGGCTGCTGCATCGAAACAGTTGTCAACGCGGTGAAAGCCTGTCCGGCATAGAAGAGTTGATAGGCTTCGAGCAGGCAGAAGATACCGACGCCGAGCGCCAGCCAGAGCGGTCGGCGACGGCGTACGATCGAGCGCAGCAGCGCGGTATTGATACTGATATCGGGGTCTTGCTCAGGTGTGGTCAAGTCGGGTTTCCATCAATCTAGTTTCGGTCTATGTTTCGCTACGAGTTGCGATAATTGATTCTATGCAACAGATCATTGTACTGCTCAGCCAGGCGGGCATTGAGCCCTCACCCCCAGCCCCTCTCCCTGCCATTCGTTCCTCATTAGGAAGCGGGAAGGCAATGCAGACAGCGCTGAATTCGCCCTTCTCCCTG
>JBBQPY010000201.1:0-8887 GCA_038216735.1 Chthonomonadales bacterium | reverse complement strand
TGAGTCGTAAGGGAAATTGTTGGGACAACGCCCCCACCGAGAGTTTCTTTGCGACCCTCAAGCGCGAACTGGTTCACCGCGTACGTTTTGCCAGCCGCGACGAAGCTCGCCGCGTCCTTTTCCGCTGGATCGAAGTCTGGTCCAATCGCAAACGCCGTCACTCAACCCTCGGTTACATCAGTCCCGAAGCGTTCGAGCGACACTACCAACAGCAACAACAGCAAATGGAGCCGATTGCGGCTTAATCTACCCTCCACTAAAATGGGGGAGGATCATCATTAGTGCGACCGCAGGCTTTAGAAGTAGCTGCATCGATACCCTCCCAGCAACCATAGCCACTGCTCTGGCGCAGCGCGTCGGCTACTCATGTAAACACGCTACAAATTGTAGGGTGATAGAAATCTATAATAGGTTTTTAGACCGTCATACATTAGTGTGCCTAATGTATGTGGTTGTAAACTTTACTAATCCACAGCGCGGAATGGGCTCCTGGTGTGTGCCAGCAGCAAAATTGAAACGATGTCTTATGTCATCAGACAGTGCAGCAGCTACCGATACTCCGTTCTCGATTTCCGCTGCTTACCTATTCGTGTTGGGGGGAGTTTTCTACTCTCGGATAGCCGCCATCATTGGCATCCCTGAGCTTAATTTTTTTGTCGAGGAGAAGTTTGGGATGAGCAGGGAGAGGGAGTAGTAACGGGCAAATCTCCGGCTAAAGATTTTTTATAATCAGCAGGATATTGGGTGCTGTGTAGTGTGAAAACCCCTGTTGGAACGTATCTGAGGTATACTAGACTGGAATTACACAAGGAGATCATGAACCGTACGATGAGTGTGACTAAAGTGAGCAAGAAAAAAACGGATGCCACCGCACCAGAAAAAGAAGCGCCTGAGCAGACACTGCAGTCCGCAGCCGCCAAAGTTTCGACGCCCGTGGCAAAGGGACAGGACACTGTTTCCCCCTCAAAACCTGGGAAATCAAAGAAGGCTGCTGCGCCAGCAGCGGCTTCGGTTTCCGAGAGCAAAGCCGAGAATGCGGAAGTAACAAAAGCAGATGTGAAGAAAGCGGAGGGAGCCAAATCGACACCTGCATCCGCTCCCGCGACTAAGAAAACCGAGGCGGGCGTCAGTGCAAGCACTTCTAAAGCGGATACGCCGAAGAAGGCTGACGCCCCGAAAGCGGAGACAGTAAAATCGGTCGCGTCGTCCAGTAGCGCTGATAAACAGTCCGACGCCATCACTGGCGCGGCAGTTGTTCCGACTGTAGTGCAGGCTCAAGCCGCCGCGCCGGCGAAATCTGCGCCGGTAACAGCCGCTGCAGCAAAAAACGTGGAACCAACCAAAATCGCTATCCCTGAAAAGCCCGCTGTTGCTGAGCAGACGACTCCGCCTGCAGTTCTGAACAGCGCAGCCAATGAGGAAGCTCAGCCGGATACCGAGACGCCACCCGCAGAACAGGCGCCCGGCTTCCGCATACTCGGACTCAGTGAACCGGTGATGCGCGCCGTACTCGAATCAGGCTTCGAAGCACCGACACCGATCCAGGAGCAGTCGATTCCGATCCTGCTCGCCGGACGTGACCTCATCGGTCAGGCGCAGACAGGTACCGGCAAAACCGCCGCGTTCGCACTGCCGCTCGCCGAACGGCTCGACCCTAAACTCAACTATCCACAGGCGATCATTCTGCTTCCGACCCGCGAACTCTGCATCCAGGTCGCGCAGGAGACCCATAACCTCAGCAAATATCAGCGACTTCGGATCGTTCCCGTTTACGGGGGTCAGCCGATCGACCGACAGTTCCGCGCGCTCGCGATGGGCGCGCACATCGTCGTCGGCACACCCGGTCGTGTTCTCGACCACCTGCGGCGCGGCACACTCAAGCTGAACCAGGTGCGTATGGTCGTGCTCGACGAAGCCGACGAAATGCTCAATATGGGCTTCCTCGAAGACGTCGAAGAGATACTGAAAGAAGCGCCGAAAGAGCGGCAGACCGCCCTCTTCTCCGCAACGATGCCGCCCCGCATCGCAGCGCTTTCACGCGACTACCTAAACAATCCGGAGCGCGTCACGATCGAAAGCAAGCGGCGAACCGTCGCGCAGGTCGATCAGACGTACTACGAAGTCGCGCCCGCGCAGAAAATCGAAGCCCTTGCTCGCATTCTCGACATGGAATCTCCCGGAAGTACGATCATCTTCTGTCGTACGCGGCGTGAAGTCGATGAACTCGGCGAGGCGCTTCAGATGCGCGGATACGAGGCGGAAACCCTGCATGGCGAAATGAATCAGACGGCGCGCGACCGCGTGATGGCGCGCTTCCGCGCAAGCCAGGCGGACCTGCTGATCGCAACCGACGTCGCTGCGCGCGGTCTCGATATCGATCAGGTAACGCATGTTGTCAACTATGACATTCCGTGGGACGTGGAGAGCTATATTCACCGTGTCGGGCGCACCGGACGTGCAGGACGCAGCGGCTCCGCGATTACGATGATCTCCCCGCGAGAACGCCGTCAGCTCAAACTGATCGAGCGCTATATCAACACGCCGATCCGCCTCGCTCGCGTCCCCACCAGTGCGGACATTACGGCACGACGCAGAGGCATCTTCAAAGAGAACATCAAGCAGGTACTGACCGAAAGCGATTACGATGGCTTCTTGATGACGGTCGAGGAGTTGACTTCGGAGGGCGAGTTCGACGCCGCGCAGATCGCTGCCGCCGCGCTCCAGATGCTGTGGCAGGCGCAAAAAGGCGCGGGCGACTACGACGTAGCGGAAGCGAACGTCGAATCCGAGCGTGTCGAAGTCGGCATGACGCGGCTGTTCCTGCAGATCGGACGTGAGGACGGCATTCGCCCCGCGGACATCGTCGGCGCAATTGCCAACGAAGCGGGAGTCTCTGGCAGTCGGATCGGCGCGATCGATATCATGGATCGCAGCACGTTCGTTGAAGTGCCCGATGCCGAAGCGCCACACGTGATCGAGATGCTGTCGCAGACGAAACTGCGCGGTAAAAAGGTCTACGTCGATATCGCGCGTCCTCGTCGTGAAGAGGGTGGACCGGGTGGCCCGGGCGGTTATAACGGTCCTCGCCCCGACTATGGTCGTCCCTCCCGTGAAAACGGATATCGCGGGGCAGGTGAGAGCGGCAATTTCCGTGGTGGCGGTGACGGTGGCGGCTATCGCGGCAACGACAGAGGAAATGATCGTGGCAATGAGAGAGGGAACGATGGCGGTGGGCGCCCTGCCTACGGGCGTGACGACCGCTTCCCGCGTCCGACACATCGCCCGGGACCTCGACCCGATGCGCCTCCGCGCCCGGGTGCCCCCCGTAAGAAACCCTGACATTCGGAAGATTCGCGTTTTGTTCGGAAAATAGCATCGACCGAAAGCGTCAAAAAGCCCGCTGGATACAATCCAGCGGGCTTTTTCAGTTTTTGATCGACTTTCGTGACGTTCTTTGCTGTATTTCACGTTATAATAAAAGCACAATCGACACACTGTAAATAATACCTGTCATGCGCCGATCCATCGGCAGGATTCCGCTTTTTTCCTCGCGAACCACAGGGAATGTATCCGGATTTGATCTACTGCACAGGAGACTCCCATGAGCGAGTGGCCGAGCGGGACCGTTACTTTTCTACTCACCGACATCGAAAACAGCACCAGATACTGGGAACGTGAACCGGAATTAATGGGGCACGCTGTCGATCGCCATGATCGACTGGGCGAGCAGTGCATCACAGCCGCGGGCGGCAAACTGGTCAAGAAGCGCGGCGAAGGCGACAGTCTGTTCGTCGCTTTTGCACGTGCCAGCGATGCGGTCACTGCCGCCTGCGCACTGCAGCAAGCTCTCCATACTGAGGAGTGGCAAACGAGCGAACCAGTGCGGGTACGTATGGCGCTGCACACCGGCGAGGCGGAACTGGAGGACGAGGACTATCGTGGGGCGGTCATCAACCGCTGCGCCCGCATTCGCGCTGCCGCGCACGGCGGACAGATAGTTCTGACGCAGACAACACTCAACTTGCTGGGCGGACATCTTCCAGAAGGAATTAGTCTGCGCCCACTTGGGACGCACCGGCTCCGAGACCTGCTGCAGCCAGAGACACTCTACCAGCTCACGCATCCGGAATGGCAGGACGAGACGCGCAGTCTGCGGTCACTCGAAGCTTTTCAGCACAACTTACCTCTCCAACTAACGTCATTCATCGGGCGCGAACAGGAGATGCTGGACATCAAACGGCTACTCGCGACTAGCCGCCTCATTACGCTCTTAGGTTCAGGCGGCTGCGGGAAGACGCGCCTCGCGCTGCAGGTCGCCGCCGATGTCGTGGACACGTATGCGGATGGCGTCTGGCTCGTCGAACTCGCCGCGCTTCCCTCTCATTCCGACGCGGCCACCGTGCAAAAAGCGGTCGCGGATGCGCTCGGCGTTCGCGAAGAGGCGGGACGCCCGCTGCTCTCGACGCTGATCGACTATCTGAAACCCCGCGCGCAGCTGCTGCTGCTCGACAACTGCGAGCATCTGGAAAAGTCCTGCGCTCGCACCGTCGCAGACCTGCTCCGTGCCTGCCCGAATCTACGGATACTGGCGACCAGCCGCAGTCGGCTCGGCGTCGGCGGCGAGCGTGCCTGGCAGGTACCCTCGCTTGCCGCGCCGGAAGCGGATAGCCTGCTGACGCCCAAAGAGGCCCTTTGCTATCCATCTATACGCCTTTTCGAAGAACGCGCCGCCGACATCGTTCCGCACTATGCGATTACTGCGAAAAAATTGCCCGCTGTCTCTCAAATTTGTCGGAGACTCGACGGCATCCCCTTCGAGATCGAACTGTCTGCGGCCTTGCTGTCCCATCTGTCTACCGAGCAGGTCGCCGAGGGACTGCACGACCGTCTCTCGCTGCTGACGCAGGGCGATTCCACGGCAACCGAACGCCACCATACGCTCCGCGCGCTGCTTGATTGGAGCTACCTACTGCTCACCGAGGCGGAGCGGAAGCTGCTCAGTCGACTCTCGGTCTTTGCCGGCAGTTGGACGTATAAGGCGACGATGGAGGTCTGCGCCGACGACCATCTCGATGCCGCACAGATACAGGGACATCTGCGCAGGCTCGTGGATTCCTCACTCGTTAGGGCGGAGCCGCACAAAGAAGATATGCGCTATCGGCTGCTCGAAAGCGTGCGTCAGTACAGCCGCGAAAGCCTCGATCGCAGCGGCGAGTCTGAGCAGATACATCTTCAGCACCTGCAGCACTACTTGAATCTGGCGGAGCAGGCGGAGCCGCATCTCACCGGAGCAGCACAGCAGGAGTGGCTGGAATGCCTCGACGCGGAACGTGACAATATCCGCGCCGCGCTCTCCTGGACGGTCGATACCGACATACGGCTGCGAATGGCGAGCGCGCTCTGGCGATACTGGTCGAACCGTGGCTATTTCACGGAAGGTCGCGGCTGGCTGGAAGGCGCGATACTGCGCGGCGGTTCCGCACATGCCGCACTTCGCGCCAAAGCTCTCAATGCACTCGGCGTTTTGGCGACCGCACAGGGCGACCATGAACCGGCGCTGATTGCTCTGGAAGAGAGCCTCGCGCTGCGTCAGGCAGTTGAGGATCGACACGGCATCGCCGAAACGCTCAATAATATCGGCAATATCGCTCGCGACTGCAACGAAATTCCGAAAGCGAAGGAGTGCTACGAGCAGAGCCTGCAGTTGCGGGAAGAGATCGGCGACAGGTGGGGAACCGCCGCCTCCTGCAACAACCTCGGGATGGTCTTCTACGCACAAGGCGACTATGAGGAGGCTCGCAGATACTACTCACGCAGTCTGGAATTGTACCGAAAACTCAAGGATATCGCACAAACTGCCGCCGCGCTCAGCAATCTGGGGCTGTTATCTTCGGATGAAAAGGACTATGCGGAGGCGAGTCGTCTCTTCGAAGAGAGTCTGGTGCAGCTTCGCGCCGTGGGCAACATCCGCGGGGTTGCGATCTGCCTGCACAATCTCGGAGAAGTGGTCTTCCGATTGGAAGGACCCACGGCGGCACGGCCTTATATTGTGGAGAGCCTGCGACTCCGCTACGAGATGGGAGACAAACGAGGCGTCTGCTTCCCTTTGCTTCGCCTGGCGCATATTGTACATGCTGAGGAGCAGTATGAGCAGAGCCTGCAACTGCTGTCCTTTTCGAAGGTATTGAGCGAAACACACGGAATAATCCAGAACACGGAGACGCGTGAAGAAACAGAGAATGCTTTGACATTCCTCAAAACACATTTCGCTCCAGAGGAATACGATCGTCTCTGGAAGAAAGGCAGAGGCATGACAATCGCGCAAGCGGTAGAGTGCGCTTTCGATCGAATGGAGTAGACGGCAAGACAAACCACTACTGAAGCCGAAGCAGTTCCGTTCGGCAGGACGCAACAAAAGGAGACCATAATGCAGCCCCCGCCGAAAGCTCTTCAGCGCTATTTCCGTATTTATGCAGCACTTTTCGCCATTCTATTGCTTACTGTTGGACTGGCAGCCTACAGCCAGAAGAACGGAAAAAGTAAATCTTATCGCATAACCAACACAAAAAAGCTTCATCAGACCGGGCCGATGCCTTTCACGGGAGAACCGATCCCGATCTCCATAACCCCGAATCCAGATCACATTCCCAATGCAGGCGTTCAATATCCCCATGCCGTGAAAGTCACAATTTATGTTAATCAATTCGATGCGAATCAAGCCTTCGTTTATGTAGATACTGACGGCTGGTCACTGATGGCAAATGGCACTCCCAAGGTTTTGCTGGGTATTTATCTCAGCAACGCCGACGGTAGTACTTGGACGAAAATTCCAACGCCACGTGGAGTTCCCTTTAAGGTTCCCATCAACGCTAACACCGGATTAGGTCAGTTTGCCGTTGAAGCCAGAAGCCCTGCATCAGCAGTCACTGTTCATTTTTCTACGAGCGGATCCGCCCATCCACATCCAAATCCTGTACATCCCGACCGTTTGCATGATAGGGCATGCCGTATCTTTGTCAATCCATGATTTGACTACCAGGCGTCGTTGGCTCTGCGGTACAATCATGCATGCATATATTTGGCTTTGAAGTGAGTTGTGACACGATATCTTCGTCGATAACATCGTGTGTCAGGCGGATATGCACGCACGCTACGGCGGATATACCGACGCTTTTCACCGGATCCAGTAACGAGCAACATCCAGCGTAACAAAATTCTGCCGCACTATGCCGTCTTGCCTGTCGGATAACGCTTTCAATAACCTGTCCATACAAGCACGAGACAGAGTGCGGCGCTTATGAAACTGATTGTTTCGACACATCTTTTTTCGGAGGACCATAAGGTGCCTGAAGCAAACCAAGAATCAGATCAAATACAAGAAATTGTGGTAGAGATTGAGGAGTGCTACGTGGACATAAATACAGGGAGCGGTGATACGGGCGAGCCCACCGTCAATTTCATGGGCGAACCAATCCCTATCTCGGCTCTGCCCAGACCTGCAAACGGTCCAAAAGGAACGGCGATCAGGCTGACTATTACCGTAGATGAAGCATTAGGCACCGCTCCAGTCTGGATTGATAGCCAGAATCGAAGCCTTGTACGACTAACTAACCAGGCCCCGGATTATGGTTGGCCCTATTTCGTGAACGCCTTTGATAGGACTACAAAACAGGCGGTTATCAACCTGAACCTTGATAGACCCGGAGCTAGCCAGTTAGTCAAACTTTTTCTAGTTCGGAACTCAATTTATGTAGCGGACGGGAGGGCAGCCCAAACCAACGCGGATTGTATTACCACTGTTGGAGTAATACGATAGTTTCCCCAATACTAACAGTCGATTTCGAAACGGGAAATTGTATCTGTATCCCAGAAAAAATGCTCATGTGTCCAGTGTTAAAGATAGCTTTAGCCAATGCCAGATGCATTCCTAAAGTATGTTAAAACAAAGTAACGGATTATGGGTACTCTGGTACAATAGGGCATGAATGTACTCGGAATCGAAACGAGCTGTGACGAGACCTCAGCAGCGATCGTCACGGACGGGCGCGACATCCGCGCCAATATCATCGCGAGTCAGGCGGACCTGCACGCCCGCTACGGCGGGGTCGTGCCGGAGGTCGCCTCCCGGAAACACGTCGAGCGTCTCCTGCCCGTACTGCAGGAGACGCTCGATGCCGCCTCGATGACCTATGCCGATATCGACGCGATCGCTGTCACCAACCGCCCAGGTCTCCTCGGCGCGCTGCTCGTCGGCGTCTCGGCGGCGAAAGCGCTTAGCTATGCGCTCAATACGCCGCTTGTCGGAATCCACCACCTCGAAGGACATATCTACTCGAATTTTCTTGCCGCTCCGGACCTCGGTGATGATCCGAACGCGATGCCGTTGCTCGTTCTGATCGTCTCTGGCGGACACACGCAAATCGTACACATGGGCGGTCACGGTCGCTACGCTCTGCTCGGAGCAACTCGCGACGATGCGGCCGGCGAAGCGTTCGACAAAGGCGCGCGTCTGCTCGGCCTACCCTACCCGGGCGGTCCCAATGTCAGCATCCTTGCAGCGCAGGGCGACCCGAAACGAGTCATTCTGCCGCGTTCGATGCTTGGCGACAGCCTCGATTTCAGCTTTAGCGGCGTCAAGACAGCCCTTCGCGCCTTCATTACGAAAGATGCAGGAGCAACTCCGCTGGCTGATATCGCTGCCGGATATGAAAAAGCGATCGTGGATGTGCTGGTCGAAAAGATGCGCCGTGCGGCGCGGCAGACGGGGATACGCACGATATGTATTGCAGGAGGAGTCGCTGCCAATCGGCGCTTACAGACCGATTTGCAAACGATGTCGGAGGCGGAAGGGTTGAGACTGGTTGCGCCGGAACCGATCCGGTGCACC
>JBBQPY010000200.1:0-9038 GCA_038216735.1 Chthonomonadales bacterium | reverse complement strand
AAGCGTGACTTGAGCGAGTACTTGGTCATACTCGCACAGGGTGAGACCGGTGAACTTTTGGAAGTGACGCGGCTTGCGCCGTAGCTTGGTTAAGGTAATCATGCCAACCAGATTACCTTATTTCGCAATCGATCTTTAGTTGGAAGGCTGGACCATGTGGTGCAACTCCCCACAGGGAGCTGCTAACAAGTCGGGTCTTCATTGCGAGGATCGGATAGCGTCGAACGAGACAGCAGGCCGGCTCCCATCCCTACGATTGCCCAGCTCATGAAGCCGACACCACGTCGCCAGTAAATATCGAGCATCGCGTCGACGAGAGTCAGCACCAGAATGCCCATTCCCGCCAGCAGGATTGGCTGCGCGGTCAGCGACTGTCCGGCGATGCGGCGTGCGCGATGAAGCGTCCAGAATCCGGCTACCGCAAGCAGCGCAAAGGCTGTCATACCAACGAGTCCGGTCTCACTCAGAGTAAGCGCGATCAAGTTATGCGGGTCGACATCCTTAATAACCCTTACTCCATTCCCGAACCAGGGGGATTCGTAAAACGCGGCTACAGATTTCCTGATCAATATCAGACGGGTCACTGCGTTCGGTGCGCTGACTGAGATGTCTCCGGCGTAGGCGCGCTGACCTTCCGGCAGCTGATTCCACAACAGTGCCAGCAAAGCAAGAATCGGAAGCGCCGCTGCAGCCAGTAACAACACTCTGCGCTGGACGAGCGCCAGGAGCATCAGAGCGGCAGCTGTTGCTGCCCATCCACTGCGCGATAGAGTCAGAAACAGCCCAACGAAAGCTCCCAGCAGCGTCAGAATCAGCGCTATTCGCTCTCTATTTTTCACTCTGACTGAATAGTTCTTTCCACATTCAGAACACAACAAACACACTGCAACTATGATGCCGCAGCCGAAAGTCGGACACAGCGCATTTTTATTGATATCGAGCGTATACATGGCTCCTTCGATACCGGAGGATGAATAAGTCAGCAGACTCATCAGGCTCAGCAAATTGATGCCGAGCAGAAATGCCCATAGACAATGATACATCTCTTTAAGTTCGCTTCCGGCTGTCCAGAAGTTGGCATAAATTACAAGGGCAGCGGCAGTCATCAGCAGTGCTCGGCTGATAGCGAGCAGCGTCGGCATACCGTCGTAATGAACGGCAGCTGAAAGAATTATCACTGTGCAGAAAATAATCAGTGGGAAGGCGATCGGTCCGATAGCAAGTTTTCGATGTCGAAGGAGGGGGACGAAGAGTGTGATGACGAGCAGGAATGCAAGAACGTCCGAAACGCATAGGCCGATAGCAGCATACTTACCAAATAATGGCTGTTCAAAGGGATGTGAGGCAAAAAGCAGACCCATCGCCCACACGGGATGTCTTGCCGTCAGCAGCAGTGCTGCAACGCCCGCCGCAAGCGCGAGGGCAGCAAATGGCGACTTGAGATACAGTCCAATGAGCAGGAGTACAAAGGTTAGCGCCGCTGCCGTCCCTATAGATTTGCCTGGATACTCTTCGGTTGCATTTCTTCCTGCGTTAGGCGCTGATACAGCTTCATCTACCGTCTTGGAGAGCATTCTGTATCCTAAGCCTTCTCGACCTGATCCGTGAAGTGACGCGCAGGATCGGTATCACACCGAACCGCTGCCTGTTCGTCTGCCAGTTTCCGAAAGTGCATTATGCTCTACAACAAAGTGATGGCATGTCAAAGCGCATAAATATCAGAATATTTCTTGTTGATATAGTCGACATAATAGCGTGACGTGAGCGGTTCACCTGTCGCCTTGACGACGAGTTCTTTCGGTAAATACTTGCTCCCATACTGATGTATATTTTCGTGGAGCCACGTCAGCAGTGGTGCAAACTCGCCCGCAGCAATCTGGTTATCGAGGTCGGGTATTGCGCTGTTGATCGTGTGCCAAAGCTGTCCTGAGAGCAGGTTGCCAATCGAATAGGTCGGGAAATAGCCGATCAAACCACAGGACCAATGGACATCCTGCAGGCAGCCATCGCCGTCGGTCGACGGGACGATACCGAGGTACTCCTGCATCTTCGCATCCCACGCATCCGGAAGATCCCCGACCTCCAACTGACCCGCGAGTAAGGCGCACTCTAGTTCGAACCGCAGTAGTACATGTAGATTGTAGGTCACCTCATCGGCTTCTACACGGATGAGCGAAGGCGCCACCTTATTGATGGCGCGATAATAGGCTTCAGGAGTAGCAGTGGAGAAGGCGTCGGGGAATGTCGACTTCAACTGCGGGAAAAGGTATGTGCTGAAGGAGCGACTGCGGCCGACGAGGTTCTCCCATAGTCGCGACTGGCTCTCGTGAACTCCAAGCGAAGTGCCACCGGAAAGCGCTGTTCCTTCGTATTTTGCGGGCGAGCCCTGCTCATACATCGCGTGACCCGCCTCATGCATCGAGGCATAGATCGACATGCTCAGATATTTCGGGTCGAACCGTGTGGTGATACGGACATCATCGCGAGAGAAGTTTGTACAGAAAGGATGTGCCGCCTCGTCCTGACGTCCGCGCGTCATATCGTAACCGATCGCCTGCACAATGTTCTTTGTGAGAGTACGCTGTTTATCAACGGAAAAATCACCGTGAATAATGCTGTCGTCTACCGGTGAAGAGCTTTCTGCGATCGCTTTTGTGAGGGCGATGAGGTGAGGCTTCATGTCGCTGAACATCACAGCGACATCCGCCTGCGTCGCGCCCGTTTCGTACTGATCCAGCAGCGCATTATAAATATGGTCTTGATAGCCTAGATGTTCCGCGGCCTGACGCGTCAGGTCGAGCATTTTCTCAAGAGATGGGGCAAATGCATCGAAATCGTTTCTCTCACGTGCCGAAACCCAAATCTCCTGAGCCAGCGTCGTATGGCGCGCAATTTCGGCAACGAGCGATCCCGGCAATTTTGTCGCACGATCGTAACTTCGTCGTAAGTTCGCGAGCATTCTCACGTCATCGCTGTCCGTATCCTGCCCTGCAACTTCGGCTTCGGAGCTGACTAGTAGGTTCCCCGTTTCGTCGCTCGTGACTAATTCATGAACAAATTCGCTGAGCGTCGCGCACTGTTCGGCTCGCGCATTGGCTGCGCCCGGAGGCATATTGGTCTGCTGATCCCACTCGAGAAGTGCGGATGCCTCTCCGAGTCGCGCAATTCGCGCGATATGCACTTTGAGTTTTGATAGAGCGTCCGATTGAACTAAGCTGTCTGACATCGACTACATATCTCCCTTGATCGAAACTTCGTGATTTCCTCTGCAAACTATACCAGAAATGCTCGATGATTGCCACCATCAGCAGTCATTGGTACGACAAAAGCCCTTTCAGATGACAGCTTCTTCAAAGCAATATTGACTGTGACCGAAGGAATCTCATATCGGATGATATGTAATTTTATGTCTACTATTTTTATGAAATAATTGATAAATATATCCCTAATAAGGCACTTTTCCTACAAAATTTACGTCTATATAGTAGAATACTATATACATTGATCATAACAGTCGTTCCCGACGGATTAAAGGATAAAAGGCATGAAACGAACCTCTAAAAAAGACATTGCAATTACGATGCAGGCGTCCGGGCGTAGTGTCGAAGAGATCGCTGCCACTCTGAAGTGTTCACCTAGCTACGTAGCAAATGCTCTGATTGCCAGCGGTAAATCGAGCGAGTACAGCGATCTGTACACCAGCAGCATTGTTCAGAACACCTACGCGCGAATGTTCAGCGGCGTACTTCGATTCAAGGATGTCGAAGTGGCAAAAGCTTCGGTCGCTAAAATTGATGAGCTATTTCATCAGTTCGGGCGCGAACGAGATCGACGTGGTCAGCATCAGGCTCAGTTGATGGCGCTGATTGGCAAAAACCGTGCTGAGGGAATCGGCAAAACTGCGGAAGCGAAAGTATTTCTGGACTGGCTGATGGCGCACCTGGATACCTCCCACGCGGCAGCCTGTGACATGGAGCCAACGTTTGATTTCTCCGAGACGGACGATCGGTCTGGAGACTACAGCGAAATGTCTCCCTACGAAGCGACGCTTGCGTATGCTTAGAGAGCATCTACATTACCACTGAGCCTGGATTTGTATTGCTGGTTCGCCGCCGCAGCGCTATTGCGCTGCGGCGTTTCCATTGCGGGCTAAGAGCGAATGCCTAAGCTCGATTCCAGTCCTATCACACGACTGAATGCTTAACCAAGTCTTTTGCTCAACCGATCCTAATGTGTATTCACTACGCTACACGCCACTATTCCTCTCGTGAGTCGCCTGCTTTCCAGGGCGTAGTCTGCGTGTCTAGTAGAAGGATAATTTTGATCACACAACCCGCGTAAATATCTCGTAAAGTCTCCCATTATGGTATTCTGATTTCGAATAGAGACGGAGCGACACGCAGGCGCAATTGCTGTGGTACGCTCCGCGCATGGCAATCATATTATCACCTCTCGGACGAGAGACAGGGAGACGACGAACAATGAAGATCGGCATTCTTACAGGGGGCGGCGATTGTCCCGGATTAAATCCTACAATACGCGGATTCGTGATGAAAGCGCTGGATTACGGCTTCGATGTCTACGGCATTCGCGAAGGTTGGAAGGGCCTCGTCAAAGACATCGTCGAAGAGTCACCACTGACGGTCGCACGTGTTGAGGAGCTGATCTCGCAGGGCGGCACGATGCTGCGCTCTTCGCGCACCAACCCTTTCAAAGACCCGGACCAGCTTACAGCGGTCAAAGCCAACATCAAGAAACACGGTTTCGACTGTATCGTTGCGCTGGGCGGAGAAGACACGCTAGGGGTAGCGAGCAAGCTCTATAAAGAAGGTATTCCGACTGTCGGAATTCCCAAAACGATGGATAACGACCTGAGCGAGACCGACTATACGTTCGGATTCGACACTTCCGTCGGAGTGAATGTCGAAGCGGTCGATCGACTCCGTGACACGGCACGTTCACATAGCCGCGTCGTGGTGCTGGAGGTGATGGGGCGCCATGCGGGCTGGGTCGCGCTGCATACGGGCATTGCCGGAGGAGCGGACTGGATTCTGCTGCCGGAAATCCCTTATGATGTCGAGGCGATGTGCGCTCAACTCAAAAAAGCGTATGCTCGAAAAGGATACGGTATCGTTGTCGCCTCGGAAGGTGTCGAGCTGCCGAGCGTCGATGAATCGGAAGCGAAACTGGATGCTTTCGGGCACACTATTCTGAGCGATCGCAACGTGGGAGAGTATCTCGCTTCCGAGATCGAAAAGCGCACTGGCATCGAGACGCGTTCTGCGGCAACCGGTCATATTCAACGTGGGGGACCGCCAAGCGCGTTCGACCGTGTGCTGGCATCTCGGCTGGGAATACGCGCGGCACAATGCGTCTATGAAAAGGATTTTGGCAAGATGGTGGCTCTGCGCGGTACCGAGGTCGTGCCCGTCGATATCGATAAAGCGGTCGGTACGCTGCGTACTGTGCCATTAGAACTCTATGAGTCGATCCGACCCCTGTTCAATAAATAGCGCAGCATGTTAATCATCACCCCCTCCGTCGTAAGGAGGGGGGCAGAGCATGTCCTTCCTCAGCGCTAGCCTCAGGGCTGAGACAAGGACTGAACTGTTTTACCTCAGCGCTTATCCAACTCTTGCCGAGTTGCGATGGGCACGTAGCCAATCTCCAACCCCCTGGGCGGCTTCATGATCAAAGCCGGATCGATATCGGCCAATTTTCCATGCGAGGGGGGAGCCAGGTAGTTGCGATTTTTGTGCCAGTTCCGATGGAGTTTTTCGATTTTTACCTGCATCCGTTCCCGCTCAGCATCCGTCAAATCCGCGTTGAGTAATGCCGGTTGATCGGCAAAGCGATACCAGTAGTAGGTAACGACGCTCCCATCGCCGAGATGTGCCTTAAACGGCCCCGCTGCCGGCCCCGGCTTTTTCCAACTGCTCATCGGATCGTCCGGAGTGGAGTAGGCTTCCTGAGGCTGCTCCACAGACCGATCCCATGTCAGCTTCTGAAGCATCGTTTCCGGCGGGACTTTTTCTGCGGCTATAGGAACCCACTTCGCCTTCTTTTCATCCCCGCCGTTCTCCAGATGAAAGTATTCGGGAAGCGTGACCAGGCGGCCGGCATCAGTGATTGTTTTGGATGCAACAGTATAGTCCCACTTGTATCCGTAGGTATTCGCATCGATTGCGGTAGGGCTCGCGAAAGCATTCCAGTCGATGGGCACCTTATTTTCCTTACCGTCCGCCCCGGGCGTTCGAATTTCCCAAGTCGCATATCCGCCAGCGGAAATGGTACGGGTATGTGCGCCTCGAAGATCGACTGAGCCACTGCTGGGCGGACCGCCCGCAAACCAAGCTTCAACGGAATTCCAGAGCGCTTGCTTGTTGTAAGCTGTATCCTGATGTACCAGTACGGATGCGCCATCGGAACCTCGCGGAAAAGCGGTTGGGGCTATTCGAGCGTAAGACTCCCCTTTTGAATCCAATGCCTTTCTGCAAGGAATGTACTGCGTCTCCATCTGCACCTGCCGGTTGGGATATACCGGACGTGTATCGAGAAGCTGACCTGCCAGACGTGGTTCCTTCAAACCGTTATGTGACCAGAAATTGGGCGTAAAAAAGGCTACCGGTCCCTTGAAGTTGTTAGAGCTCAGGAACAAGGTCCAACAGTTATTGCCAGTGGGGACTTTCTGTCCGTTTGTACTCGGCTTCATTTCGGTGAGTGGAAGCGTCAGGTAGCCGTAACCGAAGAGCTGTCCGCAGGTCCCCTGCTTGAGATTCAGCCCGTCGATTGGAAAGAGCAGCCAGGGGCTCAGCTGTGCAACACCATAGAGACCCTGAGGATGCTCCCACGTGCCCGATCCATGAGCGGGACCGTTCGCGATCTCGCTGAAATTAGGACCTACACCACCCATAATGAACTTGGGAGTTTCGGTTGGAAAGCGTGTGTCTGTCCACCATCCAAGTCCGCCTTCCACATCCGAGTACATATCTTTGGGAGGTTCTCCGTCAAATTGAGCGAACATCCATGTGCCTGGAAGCCCTGTCTGGAATCTGTGCCCCGGATATTTGCGCAGCAAAGGCCAGGCAGCCACGTACATCGAGAACCCCGCGTTATAGGTTTTGTCCACTTTCCGTTCGGTCGGGATGATCAGATAGCCAGCGACATATTCGTCTTGCCCCGATCTGGCGACATTGAACAGCATCGGTAACGAGAGCCCGATTGCCAGAGAGGTAGTGAAGGTTCTGAGCGGATGCCGGATGAATTTCTGTCGTAGTTTCATGAATTTGGACGATTACTCCCTGAACGCAATTGAGGCAATACAGCCCCTACAAGTTGTAGACTTATACCAAGGTATGTTTTGGAGTTGAGAGAGCGGCAGACTCGACTGCTTCGGGAAAACTGGGATAGGCGTGCATAGCGTCCGAAATCGCAGATACTGGAAGACGGTGCTGCATCACGACGACGAGCTCTGCAAGCAGGCTCGATGCTTCATGACCGATAAGATGCGCCCCGAGCAGTTCGTCTGTAGTGGCATCAGAGATAAGTTTGACGACGCCCTGCGGGTTGCCGTATATGATTGCACGGTCGAGATGCTCGAATGGAAACGAGCGCGACACGATCGAAATATGGTGAGCATGTGCCTCTTGCTCTGTAATTCCGACACTCGCTACCTCGGGGTCGATGTAAGTACAGCGCGGAATCACGCGATGATCGAAAGGCTTGAGATCCTCGCCGAAGGCATTCATCGCGACCAGTTTGCCCTCGTAGGACGCTACATGGGTGAACAGCGGTCCGCCGGCAATATCGCCTGCTGCCCAGATATGCGGCACCGTCGTACGCAAATACTTATCTACCGGCAGCGCTTTGATGCCGGATTCAAGACCAGCCGCCGCCAGATTTAATCCTTCGACAGCCGCAGCGCGGCCGATTGCAATCAATATTTCGTCGCACTCGAGCAGTTCAGGTCCCGCCGCACAGACTACCTTGAGTCGTTTTGCACCGCCTGCGCCAGCCCGATCGATCTGCTCGACCCACACCTCGTTCATCAGGCGTATACCCTCTTTATGAAGATACTGCGCCGCAAGTTTACAGATGTCGTTATCTTCACGAGGAAGAATATGTGCATCTTTCGCGAGCACGGTCACCTCGGATCCGAACCGCCGAAATATCTGTGCGAATTCCAGTCCGATCGGTCCCGCGCCCAGAATGACGATACGTTTCGGCAGCGAGGTCAGATTGACAGCTTCTCTATTCGTGATGAAGCCTGTCTCTGCCAGCCCCGGTATCGGAGGCACTGCAGGGACAGTTCCCGTCGCGATAATGATCTGCTTTCCCGAGATCACCTCATCGCCAACACGGATTTCGTGAGGTGACTCGAAACTGGCACGTGTATGAAAATAACCGATACCGGCTTTTCTGAGCCCACCATCCGCCGGACCATCACCTTCGACGAGATGCACGGCGCGGTCTTTATACGCCATTGCCTCTGAAAAGTCAGCCCGCGTGATGTCTATGTGAATTCCAAACTCAGCGGAGTGTTTCACCGCATCCCAGACCTGCGCGGCGCGGACCATCGCCTTCGTCGGCACGCAGCCCGCCCAGAAACACTCCCCGCCCAGTTCGCGCTCCTCAGCAACAGCGACAGTATGTCCCATTCGAGAAGCGGTACGTGCCGCCTTGAGACCAGCAGAACCGCCCCCAATGACAACCAGATCGAACTCTTGCACGCTAACTCCTAACTTCATCTTAAAGGCTTTTCGACTGACACGTTTCCTATTCGGACTTTACTTACGATGCAAATACCGAGATCAGATTGCAATTATATACGACAGAATTGCCTTCGGATGAATCCCACCCGGGACTTTTAAGAGCAGTAAAATATCTATCTATTAACTATAGGACTTACGCGGTTGTTGGTAGCGTTAAAGTCGGTCGGGCTCGGTAGGCTCGGATCGCCTCGCGCATCAGCCGCTTCTTGCTCTCGTACCAACTCAGACCCGTCTGCCAACGCTGGTACTCTAACCGAACAAACGCAC
>JBBQPY010000199.1:0-9251 GCA_038216735.1 Chthonomonadales bacterium | reverse complement strand
GGTGGCAAACGGCAGGAACGGCGGCAACGCCAGCGAGAAAGACGGCACAAGGTCGGTGGTTCTGCCGCTTTTACTTACCGGCCAGTCAGCAGACGGGCAAAAATTTGTTATGCCGATGTGCAATGCAAATGACCCACTAGTCGAACTGCATCCGCATCGAAAAATTATGATTGATTTAATTGATCCCGACGGCAACTGTAACATCTCAAACGGAAATGGATCATGGAGAACGAAAATGACAATACTGCCGGATATGATCGGGATTGTGGTCGAGGATATGGGGCGGGCGCTGGCATTCTACCGACTGCTCGGGCTTGCAGTACCGGAGGGCGCGGAACACGAACCTTACGTCGAACTGATTACTTCCAATGGCTACCGTATTTCCTGGAATACCGTTGAGATGACGAAAGGCATCGATCCGGGCTGGGAGAAATCGACGGGGCAGGGGATCAGCCTCGCGTTTCTGTGCGGCAGCCCCGCCGAAGTGGATGCAGTTTACGAGCGGATCGTCAACGCAGGATATACTTCTTACAAAGGTCCCTGGGATGCCTTCTGGGGACAGCGCTATGCAATCGTCGAAGACCCCGACGGTAACCATATCGATCTGTTCGCGCCAATTTCCTCTTAAGAGCGCCTGAAGCAGGTCTGAATCCGACGCAAACAATAACAAATGTGTCTATGCTTCCGTTGCAGGCGGTATACTATAGGTTCATTCTGTCATCTCCATGCAATGCTTGAAAAGTAATGCAGGCACGGCAGAGATTCTATTGCAAGGAAATATCGCCTATGTCTTCGCGCACCGCCGCGCCTTCCCGTGCCTCACACGATATCAACGCCGCTACGCCCCGCCGCGACTGGCGCATCTTTACGCTGCTGACCTTTCTGTTCGGCTTCGGGTTCGCCGTCTACTCCGGCGTCTTCCAAAATTTCCTCCGCGATCAGCTTCATGCACAGGCGTTCGATCTCGGAAAACTCGAATCCTTGCGCGAGATTCCTGGTCTCCTCGCCGCGCTTATGGCAGGTACGCTTGTTGCGCTCGCCGAAACCCGCGTCGCCGGCCTCGGTCTGCTGATCACCGCCGTCGGGATCGCCGCAACAGGCTGGATGGGACACTATGGCGGGCTGATCGCTGTCACCGTGTTCTGGTCGGTCGGCTTTCACCTGTGGGCTTCCGTCTCATCAGCGATCACGCTCGCGCTTGCCAAAGGCCAGGAGGGCGGTCGGCATCTCGGGCGTATGTCGGCGGTCAGCGCGACGGCAACTCTCGGAGGACTGGGTCTCGCGCTGCTTCTCTCTACGTTCCTCCCTAAAATGGGAATCCCGCAGGAACTGCTTTACAAGATCAACTTTCTGATTGCCGGAGGCGCGATTTTCGCCGCTGCGCTGCTCTGTTTCTCTGTTTCCGCACACGGAGACACTGCCGGTTCACGAGCACGTATCATCCTTCGCAAAGAGTACGGTCTGTTCTACCTGCTGACATTCCTCGAAGGATGCCGCCGCCAGATTTTCAGTATCTTCGCCTCATTCGCGCTGATCCTTGTCTATCATGTGCCGCTGCATAAAATGCTCGCGCTGCAGTTCATCAACGCGATACTGATTTCGTTCACCGCGCCCGCAATCGGCAAACTGATCGACCGTCGAGGTGAGCGCGCTCCGCTCACCTTCTACAGCATCGGCTTGATCGTCGTTTTCCTTGGCTACGCTACCTTCCAGACCGTCGGCGCGCTCTACACGCTATTCCTGCTCGACAACGTGCTGTTCAGTTTCGGCGTCGGCTTCACGACCTACCTGCACCGTATCGTGCGCCCGAACGAACTGACGCCCTGTCTTTCGATGGGCGTCACGATGAACCATATTGCGGCTGTCACTGTCCCGATCGGCGGCGCATGGCTCTGGCAGCACACTGGCGATTATCAGCTCCCATTCAAGATCGGCGTCGCCATCGCCAGCGTTTCGCTGATTGCAACTCGGTGGCTGCCCCGTGACGCCGTTGGCAAACCGATGACGACTATCGTACCGGAGACTCCACCACAGGAAGAGGTCCCGGCTTACGTCGCCGCAGACTGAGTTGCCCTTACCCCAATCCCTCTCCCTGCCGTTTTTGCCTCACCAGGGAGAGGGGCGTCAATGCACCGCCATCCTCTGAACCTCCTCTTCCAAAACATTAGAATGAAGGTGAGGCGCAGGTCAAAAATAACCGGAGTCGCATATCCTGCGTCTCCGGTCCGAGCAATACGTATCCTTCAGGCTTTCTTGTCCGCGAACTGGCTAGGAAGCCAGCCCCGCTCGACCGAGTCGCGGAAGCTCCACTCTCCCCCGTCCTGAGTTTTGTACGACCAGTAAATCCAGCCCTGAGTCGTCTCGTAACTGAGTAGTTGTGCGGCACCATACGCGCGACGAGCCGTGTCCTGCTCGAAACTGGTAAGACCGACATAGTTCGCGGGATCGAGCGCGATCGACCATTCCCCGACGCATGTCCAAAGTTGTTTGCTCATCGCATCGAGCTGCAGTTTGCGGTCATATCCTGCCAGCCGTAACTGCTCGTAAATGCTGCGCTTTTTGTCATCTGGCGTGTAACACTGATAGAGATGCGTGTCGAGAATTACGTTGCTGTACTCCGGCTCCTGCATGAAGTTCGCCCACTCCATCGAACGAAAACCATCATGGATGAATATAGTCGCTTTTTCTGGCGGCAGGTGTTTGCGGACGCGTTTATAACCATCCTGATAGTACTTTTTGAGAATGTCGATGGGCACATCCCAGCGCGGCTCATTCAGTAACTCGATGCCGAGCAGGTTGCTCTCTTTACTGTAGCGTGCCGAAAGCTTCTCGACGAAATCAAGCGTACGCGTAATATTTTCCGGACTTGTATGCCAGCCAAGCGTTCCCGCTTTACCGCTATGATCCCAGCCGTTCTGACTGCCCGGTGCGCCGTGAATGTCCAGCAGCACCTGCAGCCCGTACTTTTTCGCCCAGGCGAATGTGCGGTCGATATACTCAGCTGCGCCGACAAAAGGAGGCTCACCGCCAAGCGCCCAGTAGCCGATAGGGAGCCGCACCGTATTGATTCCACGCTCACCAATCCACTTGATATCCCCTTTGGTGATCCAGGTGTCGCGATGCGCCTTCAATTTCGCCGCAGCATGGGGACCCAGCTTTTCCGAAAAATGAAACTCATCTTCCGCTTCGACGCCTTTGAAAAGTGCGGGCGTCATCCATTTCTCCAGCACCAGCCAGCCCCCGAGATTGACGCCGCGTATCTTTCCCTTACGAGCAGGCAGCCCTGCTGTAGCGGAAAATCCTGCTGTACTGAAAGTCAGCGCGCTGAGTCCGCCTGCCGCCGCTTTGATTAATGTTCTTCGATCGAACTCGATTAGTTGTTTGTCTTCAGGAATAATTGATTTCTCCTGCGATTGATTTACCGTCTCAGGCGGCATCGAGTTGGAGAGAGTCTTTGACGCCGAG
This sequence comes from Chthonomonadales bacterium, assembly GCA_038216735.1. Lineage (GTDB taxonomy): Bacteria > Armatimonadota > Chthonomonadetes > Chthonomonadales > Chthonomonadaceae > JBBQPY01. The sequence goes on along the minus strand of JBBQPY010000199.1, from coordinate 5,786 downwards.
GCTGGCGTAAATTTCACGTGTTGCGGTCGAGCGATTCAGCGTGTAGAAATGTACGCCGCGCACCCCGTTGTCCAGAAGATTGCGGCACTGTTCCGTCGCCCAGTGCACCCCGACGCGCCGAACAGCCTCCTCATTATCGCCGCAGCGGTTCAGCGATTTGAGCAGACCCGCAGGGAACCGCGCGCCGAGCGCAAGCTCCGCCATTCGCTCCAAACCCGAACAGGAGGTGACCGGCATAATCCCTGCGATGATCGGCACATGAATGCCCGCCAGTTCACACCGATCGCGAAAATCGTAAAAGTCCCGGTTGTCGAAGAACAGCTGCGTCGTGATATAGTCCGCTCCCGCATCGACTTTTGCTTTCAGATAGTCGATCTCACGGAGACGATTAGGGGTCGAGGGATGCCCTTCTGGGAAGCCGCCCACACCGATTCCGAACCCGCGTTGATCGGGATGAATGCCGCGCTCATTGAATTTCTTGATGTACGAAACGAGTTCGGCAGCGCGTACGAAAGCGTCCTTCGATCGGTCGTAGTCCTTCAATTTGCGCGGTGGATCGCCGCCAAGTGCGAGAACATTCGAGATACCCTTCTGTGCATAGCGGGTCAAGATCGCTTCGATTTCGGCTTCCTGATGACAGACGCAGGTCAAATGAGGGATCGGATCGCAGGACGTCTGCTCCTTTAGCCGCACGACGAGATCGTGCGTATACTGGCGAGTTGAGCCCCCCGCACCATAGGTCACCGAAACGAAGGCGGGGCGTAATGGTTCCAATTCTGCGATCGTGGCGTAGAGCTGCTTTGCCGCCTGATCGGTCTTCGGCGGCATAAACTCGAAGCTGAAAGTCGTGTGGTGCTTCGCGAAAATATCTTTGATATGCATGGCGACACAGTTCCTGTAACAGCTGTTAGATTGAACGTCCGACGGCGGCAGCGATCGGTTTGATCGATTCGATGAGTTCGGCGAAATGCTCGCGGGTAAGCGATTGCGCACCGTCTTTGAGCGCCTGGTCCGGGTGCGGATGCACCTCGATCAATAGTCCATCGGCGCCGACCGCGACCGCCGCTTTCGTCATTGCCGCGACGAGGCTGCGCTTGCCGGTTCCCTGGCTGGGATCAATCACGATCGGCAGGTGCGAAAGCTCCTTGACGGCGGGCACGGCGGAGAGGTCGAGCGTGTTGCGCGTATACGTCTCGAAGGTGCGAATGCCACGCTCGCAAAGCATTACATTGTGGTTGCCGCCGAGCAGCACATACTCCGCTGCCTGCAGCCACTCCTCGATTTTCGCCCACATACCACGCTTGATCATCACCGGTGTCTGCACTTTGCCGACTTCGCGCAACAGGTCGTAATTTTGCATATTGCGCGTACCGATCTGAAGAATATCGGCATACTGGCAGACGAGCTCGACGTTGCGCACGTCCATGACTTCGGTAATCACGCGCATATCGAGTTTGTCAGCGATGTCCTTGAGAATCTTCAGCGCCTCGACGCCGTGACCTTGAAACGAATATGGCGAGGTACTGGGCTTGTACGCGCCTCCGCGCAGGATCGTCGCGCCCGCGGCTTTGCAGGCGACCGCCGATTCCCAAGTCTGCTCGTAGGTTTCGACCGTGCAGGGTCCTGCCATCAGTGTGATTTGATTGCCGCCGACCTTAATGCCGCGCACATCGACGACCGAGTTCTCGGGATGTGCCTCACGGCTGGCGAACTTATAGGGGCGCAGTATGCCAATCACCCGCTCGACATACGACAGCGATTCCAGCGACTCCATATACCGCGCTTTGTCTGCTTCCGGCACGCCGGTCGCGCCGATTACGGTACGCTCCGAGCCGATGATAGAATGGACTCCGTAGCCCCAATCCTTAATTCGCTTTTCGACATCGTTGATCTGTTCGATTGTCGCACCGCCCGCCATCACCACGATCATTGCTCGCCTGTCCTTATCTATACGACTTTACATATATTTTACGTTCGATTTACGTCCCGTCATTATACCCCTATGATGCGGTATGGACGCGGAAACTCCCCGCTCGAAAAGCAATCTCGTTTTGCGTCAGCGGAAAGTGGTATGTGCTGGCGCAGGCTTTCCTCACGAATACCGCACACCGAGCCCACTACCCCTTTCTCTGTCAGAGGCCACACATTCTGCTGCCTTCGACTGTGTGCCAGCGTATAGGTTTGTGATTATGGAGAGGAGAGCCATGCACGTAGTTCCGCGTTCTCCTCACATGGTGTTTTCGGGTACAATAGCAAACGCATTCCGTAAACATAGAACCGTTCGAGAAGGAGACCTAACGAATTATGACCGCCGTAGCAACGAAGCGCGTCTACCTGTTTGAAGAGGGCGACAAATCCATGCGCGATCTCCTGGGTGGCAAAGGCGCCAACCTCGCCGAGATGAGCAACATCGGACTGCCCGTTCCCCCCGGCTTCACCATCACTACCGATACCTGCAACGAATACTACGCCAACGGCAAGCAGCTTCCCGCCGGGCTGATGGACTCCGTTCGCACCGCGATCGCAGACGTCGAAAAGAAAATGGATCGCCATTTTGGAGGCAATACGCTTCCACTGCTCGTCTCAGTCCGCTCCGGCGCGCGCTTCTCGATGCCCGGAATGATGGACACCGTTCTGAACCTCGGACTGAACCCGACCACGATCGCCGCGCTGATCGAAGAGACCGGCAACCCGCGCTTCGTCTATGATGCCTACCGCCGCTTCATCATGATGTTCTCCGATGTCTCATTCGGGCTTAGCAAGCATGAGTTCGATGAGAAGATTTTCAAAGCCTACAAAGACAAAAAAGGCGTCACTTCCGACCTCGAACTCGATGCTGATGACCTGAAAACCGTCTCGGAACAGTTCCTGGCGCACGTTCGGGATCATGCCGGACGCGAGTTCCCCACCGACCCCTATGAGCAGCTCGGTCTCGCGATCGAAGCCGTCTTCAAGTCATGGAACACAGATCGCGCTATCGTCTATCGCCGCACGGAGAAGATACCGGACGACATTGGAACTGCTGTCAATATCCAGGCGATGGTCTACGGAAACGCTGGCGACGACTGCGGCACGGGCGTCGCTTTCACCCGTGACCCCTCCACCGGCGAAAAAGCGATCTATGGCGAGTACCTGATGAACGCGCAGGGCGAAGATGTCGTCGCGGGCGTGCGCACCCCCGTTCCGATCAGCGAGCTTGACAAGCAAAACCCTGCGATCTACAAGCAGTTCATCGACACCTGCGACCGGCTCGAAGAGCACTATCACGATATGCAGGACATCGAGTTCACGATTGAGCACAACAAGCTTTTCATGCTGCAGTGCCGTTCAGGCAAGCGCACCGGACCAGCGGCAGTCAGCATCGCCGTACAGATGGTGCATGAGGGTTTGATCACGAAGGAAGAGGCGATTTCGCGCATTACGGGTTCACATGTCGATCAGCTGCTGCACCCACGCATTGATCCGTCGGTGCTCGCGAGCGCGCATAAAGTCGCGACTGGACTGGCGGCGTCCCCCGGCGCAGCGGTCGGTCTGGTAGTTTTCGATGCGGACACGGCGGCGGCACGCGGAGGTCATGGCGGCGCGGGCGAAAAAGTCCTGCTCGTGCGTGACGAGACGAATCCCGACGATGTGCATGGAATGCTCGCGGCGCAGGGAATCCTGACGGCACGTGGTGGCAAGACTTCCCATGCGGCGGTCGTCGCACGTGGTTTCGGTATCCCCTGTGTGGCTGGCGCCGAGAGCCTGAAAGTCAACGCAGAAGCGAAGACGGTCACGGTCGGCAACATCGTCATCAAAGAGGGCGACATCATTACGATGGACGGTTCGAGCGGAGTGGTCTACCTCGGTGCGCTGAAACTGATCGCGCCCGAGGTCAGCGGCGCGTTCGGAGAACTGATGACCTGGGCAGACGGTATCCGCAAGCTGCGTGTCCGCACGAATGCGGACAACCCGCGTGACGCTCAGCAGGCGATCGACCTCGGCGCCGAAGGTATTGGGTTATGTCGCACCGAGCACATGTTCTTCGAGCAGGATCGGCTCCCGATCGTGCAGGAGATGATCCTTGCCTCCGACGAGACGATTCGCGAGAATGCCCTCAATCGTCTGCTGCCAATCCAGCAGAAGGACTTCGAAGGTATCTTCGAGGTGATGGTTGGCAAACCGGTCACGATCCGGTTGATCGACCCGCCGCTGCATGAGTTCCTGCCGAGCCATGATGAACTTCTCGTCGAGGTAACCGAACTGCGCGTCAAGGGTAACAACTCGGACGAACTGCACAAAAAAGAGGTGCTGTTGCGGGCTGTTGAGGGGATGCGTGAAGCGAATCCGATGATGGGTCTGCGCGGCTGTCGCCTTTCGATCGTCTTCCCCGGCATCGTTGCAATGCAGACGCGCGCTATTCTGCAGGCAGCGGTCGCGGTCAAAAAACGTGGCATCGACGTTCACCCTGAGATCATGATCCCGCTCGTCGGGCACGTAAATGAACTCAAGACCGTTCAAACTATGCTGGAGAAGGTCGCCAAGGATGTGATCGAGAAGGCGGGCATCGAGCTCGACTACATGTTCGGCACGATGATCGAGATTCCGCGCGCGTGTCTGGTCGCCGATCAGTTGGCGGAGTACGCGCAGTTCTTCTCGTTCGGCACCAACGACCTGACGCAGATGACGTTCGGCTTCAGCCGTGACGATGCAGGCAAGTTTCTGATGCCTTACCTCGAGCAGAAGATACTGCCGACCGATCCGTTCGATACGATCGATCAGGTGGGGGTGGGGCGTCTGATGAAGCTCGCGGTGCAGGAGGCGCAGAAGGTGCGTCCCAACATCAAGCTGGGCATCTGCGGTGAGCATGGCGGGGAGCAGGAGAGCGTGAAGTTCTGTCACCGCATCGGGCTCGATTATGTCAGTTGCAGCCCGTTCCGTGTGCCGATCGCGCGCTTGGCAGCGGCGCAGGCAACGCTCGAAGGCGCCGCCGAGCGCGATCGGTAACCTCCCTATACTATGAGTGTACTATTAAGAAGCGAAGACGCACAACCTTTCGGTCGTGCGTCTTTGCACACTGCCTGCACTTTACTATTTGATTTTCGCCTGCTCGAATGCAGATTTTAGATCGCCGAGATGGTTGCCCCAGAAATGCAAATTTTCTGGTCTGTCAGCTAGCAGTATCGTAATGCTTTCTCCTGGTTGACAGAGAGATAACTTTTGGAGCAAATCTTCGGGGGATTGTGAGTTGGCATATAGCCATTTCGCAGCACACAATGGGCAAAGCGCGATTTTATTTCGCATGACTTCATTGGCGTTTCCTTTGCAGAAACGTACCGCCTCGAAATAATCTGCTCCATTTATCTTGAAGGGCATCGGCTCCTTGCAAATCTGACAAATCATCTGATTGTTTGCATTGGTACAGTATTGGATAAGAGATTGCTTATCCTCGTTTCGCAGTACGATTGATGATGTACGAACAGAGCGCAACCTCCTTTCGTAAGTCACATCGGGCGATTCCTTTTGCCTCTCCGATAATTTCCTTCCACGCTCTGACGAGTAATCAGCATTGGTCTCAGGCAATACAGCCTGCTCTCTTTCTCGTTTCCATGCGATAAAGTCGGGTCGGTTTTCTTTGTATTCCGCATATTCCCGTTCCTCGTTTTCTTTCTCCCATGCGTCCTCCCGTATCATGTCCAACGCCTCAGACAATAAGCTCGCTTTGACTGCTTCGCTGTCGAAACCTGGCGGGAGATCATGCAGACTTATGTTGGCGGGGCTATGTAAGGCTCCCATTGTATCGGGCA
>JBBQPY010000198.1:0-9276 GCA_038216735.1 Chthonomonadales bacterium | reverse complement strand
ACCGCTACTTTTCCGGCAGCGATTACTCACCTCGTGACCTGCAGCTTGCAATGACGGAAGCCTCCGAGAACAAAATTGGCTCTCCGATCGATCAACTGCTCGTTTTGTGCTATCACTACGATCCGACGACGGGGCATTATGGACTGCTGATCGATCGCATAATCAAATTCTTCGGCATCTCGACGGTGCTGATCCTGGGCACGTCGATCTTCATGATGCTGCGTTGGGAAAAGAAGCGCAATCTGAAGACAGCGCTGCCAATCACGCCAGCCAAGACTGTTTAGCAGTTGCGTTCAGTAAGTCGTTTGGTTCGTTGATATGAGTACGGGAGCCTTAGTTTAAATGAACATTCCCTTTTTTCCTGAGCAGGCATCGACCTTCGCGCAGGACGTAGACAATATCTATTTCCTGCTCTGTGCATTGACCCTATTTTTTACTGCGTTGGTGCTGGGTCTGATCACGTTTTTTGCGATCCGCTACCGCCGTGGCAATAATAAGGTCGATCGCAGCAATGCGCCCGAAGAGCATCTTCCTCTGGAACTGACCTGGTCGATCATACCGCTCATCCTGGGAATCGGCGTGTTCATCTGGTCGGCGAAACCATTCACCTATGTCTATCGCCCGCCCGCTGATGCGCTGGAAATCTTCGTGATCGGCAAGCGCTGGATGTGGCACGTACAGCACGCGAATGGTATCCGCGAGAACAACGAACTGCATATTCCGGTCGATAAGCCGATCAAGTTGACAATGATCTCACAGGATGTCATTCATGGATTCTTCGTCCCGGCGTTCCGTGTGAAGCGCGACGTGCTGCCCGGAAGGTATAATACGGTATGGTTCCAGCCGACAAAAATCGGACGCTACCACCTCTATTGTACGGAATACTGTGGCACGAACCATTCTGAAATGGGCGGTTGGGTGACGGTGATGGCAGCGACGGACTATCAGAAATGGATCACCACCGGGGGCGCGCCCGGACCTACGCCGACGATTCAGGAAACGCTCGTCTCACAGGGCGCAAGCCTCTACCAGACCTATGCTTGCGCCAACTGTCACCAGAGCCAGAACGGTGTGCATGGCCCTTCTCTCTATGGTATCTACGGCAAAGAGCGGAAACTAACTAGCGGTCAGACCGTGATTGCCGATGACAGCTATCTGCGCGAGTCGATCGTACAGCCAGAGTCCAAAATCGTTGCAGGTTACCAGAACCTGATGCCCGCCTATCCTGTCGGCGCGGAAGCGGGGCAGTTGACCGAAGAGCAGGTGCTCTCAATGGTCGCTTACATCAAGACACTGGGCACGAATTCCGCTCCCGTTGCTCCTGCTGCAGCCATTCCAAGCCAACCGGCCCATCCTTTTGATGGTGTGCCGCACACGCCTCCAATCAATGGACTGAATGGTACGGGACTAAATGGAACAAAGCCCGCAGACAAAAAGGGCACTCAGGCAGTTCCGGCAGCCAAACCCGGACCGGCGCCATCTAATGTGGGTATGATGCCTGCCGATGGTTCGGTTCCGCAGATGCCGACCTTCAAGGCGACGCCAGACACCAATCCAACTGTCAAACCGACGACGTCCGCACCGGCCGGCAACAAGTCGTCTGCAGAGCCCGTCACGAAGCCGGGCACTTCGACCGTTGCGCCCGGCAGAACACCTTCCTGACGCAGTCGTCAGCATGAACGTTTTACCGATTTGAACCCTAGATACCTAATCGATATCCCAGCGGAATCAGGACACAAAAATGAGCGGAATTACAATTCAGCCCGGACACATACCAGCGGAGCGTATCAGCACACAGCCTGAAAATTATCTGAACTGGAGCACGAACGTCAAGGACTGGCTGCTTACGGGCGACCATAAGCGCATTGCCGTAATGTACGTCATCTCGATTTCATTCTTTTTCTCGCTCGGCGCGATCGCTGCGGCAGGCATTCGCATCGCACTGCTGAACTATCACGATCAGTTCTTCCAGAACGAGACCTACAATAAGCTGTTCAGCATGCACGGGATCGTCATGATTTTCTTCTTCCTCGTGCCGTCGATTCCGGCGACACTGGGAAACTTCCTGATACCACTGATGGTCGGCGCAAGAGACCTTGCTTTCCCGCGCCTGAACTTGCTGAGCTGGTATCTGTATATCATCGGCGGAACCCTCACCCTGCTAGCGATCATTTTCGGCGGTATCGACACAGGCTGGACGTTCTATACGCCGTATAGCAGCATCTATAGCAACACGAATGTAGTACTCGCGATTAGCGGCGTCTTCATCGCGGGATTCTCCTCGATCCTGACCGGTATCAACTTCATCGTCACCGTACACAAGATGCGCGCGCCAGGGCTGACGTGGTTCCGCCTGCCGCTCTTCGTCTGGGCGATGTATGCCACAAGCCTGATCATGGTGCTCGGAACGCCCGTCGTCGCAATTACGCTGCTGCTGGTGCTTGTCGAGCGTACACTCAATCTCGGCATCTTCAACCCTGCGAACGGCGGAGACCCGATCCTCTTCCAGCATATGTTCTGGTTCTACTCGCATCCTGCCGTCTATATCATGATACTGCCGGGCTTCGGCGTAATCAGCGAGCTGATCGCCTGCTTCACCCGCCGCCGCATCTTCGGCTACAGTTTCGTCGCGTTTTCGAGCATCGCGATTGCCACACTCGGCTTCTTCGTCTGGGGTCACCATATGTTCGTGACCGGGCAGTCGATGTACTCGAGCATGGTCTTCTCGATCATCAGCTTCCTCGTCGCAGTACCGTCGGCGATCAAGGTTTTCAACTGGACCGCCACGATCTACAAAGGACGTGTCTGGTTCACGGCGCCGATGCTCTACGCGATGGGTTTTATCGGGCTGTTCACGATCGGCGGGCTGACCGGACTGTTCCTCGCCGCGCTCGCTGTGGACATCCACCTGAACCAGACCTACTTCGTCGTCGCACACTTCCACTATGTAATGGTGGGTGGGGCAACACTCGCGTATCTCGGCGGCATCCACTTCTGGTGGCCCAAGATGACAGGACGTATGTATCCCGAATTTTGGGCGAAACTGTCCGCCGGTCTGACGTTTGTCGGGTTCAACCTGACATTCTTCCCGCAGTTCATCGTGGGGTATCTGGGAATGCCGCGCCGCTATCACTACTATGCGCCGGAATACCAGACCTGGCAGGTAATGTCGACAGCAGGCTCTTCAGTGCTCGGACTCGGCTATCTGATACCTGGCATCTACCTCATCTGGTCCTTGAAATACGGTGCGATCGCCGGACCGAATCCCTGGGGAGCAAAGGGGTTGGAGTGGACAGTTCCCTCTCCGCCTCCGTCGCACAACTTCGATGAGATACCGATTGTCACCGAAGACGCCTATATGTACCATGATGAGGATCAGGTACTTGCCGACAAAGACCGCGCCGCGATGGGCATCACAGAGCAGGGCGAAGAGCACGACGTCTGATGTGAACACGTGTTCTAAACAGGCACTGAAATACGCGCGGCTGCCAGCCGCGCGTGCTTCAGGCGCAAAAGAAATGAGACGTATCGAGGCATCGGCAAATTTTGTGTGTAAGACGATTGCGCCGGGGTGACAGGGGTTTAGCCCCTATCAAAGTGTATCGATCTTTACTGACAGCGTAGGACAAATTAGTTTAAGGGGATGCGATGAGCGTTGAAGCAGAACATTCGGGACATGATCACATTCATGTCTCCCATCAGTTCGAAGACATCGACCAACAGATCGAGTCGTACATCGTCGGCATGTGGACATTTCTCGTCACCGAGATCATGTTCTTTGGCGCGCTGTTCCTCGCACTGACGGTCTATCGCTCTCTGCACACCGATGATTTTAACGAAGCGCACAAGCATCTCGACAAGCTGTTGGGCGCAACGAATACGATGATTCTGCTGATCAGCAGTCTGACGATGGCTCTTGGCGTTCGCGCCGCTCAGCTCGGCAATAAAAAAGCGACGCAGATGTTCATCGGCTTCACACTGCTGTGCGCTTTTGGCTTCCTCGGCGTCAAAACAATCGAATACAAGTCCAAGTGGGATCACCATCTGATCCCGGGACCAACATTCGCCTTCAAATCGGTAGCGGAAGAAGAAGCGGAAGCGAAAAACGGCGGCATCGAAGCAACGCCTCCTCAACAGAGCACGCCAACCCCCTACGGCGGTAACCAGTTGACACCGACGATACCGCAGGGACAGGGCGCAAAGTTTGTCGGGTCGGCAAGCGGCAAAGATGAGATTGCTTTCGATCCTAACAGGCAGCAGCTGCCGCAGGACGGCAAGCAGCTCTTCTTCTGTCTCTATTTCATAATGACCGGCCTTCATGCAATCCATATCATCATCGGTATCGGAATTATGGGCGTCATATTCTTTATGGTGAAATGGGATCATGCCGCAGTGAAGGACTACATGCCGCTCGAAATGACCGCCCTCTACTGGCATTTCGTCGACATCGTCTGGATATTCCTGTTCCCGATACTCTACCTGGTAGGACACTAAACACATGGCACAAGCAGCAACCCATGAATCACACAGCAGCGATACTGCCCACGAAATTCACTCTGTTGTCTTTTACGTCAAAACTTTTATCGCACTGACGGTATTGATGGTTTTGACGGTAGGCGCGTCTTACTTCGACTTCGGCGGCTGGAACTTCATCATCGCTCTCGTGATTGCGATCACCAAAGCGGCGATTGTCGTGCTCTATTTTATGAATGTCAAGTTCGGCACGAAGTTGACATGGCTGTGGGCAGCTCTTGGCTTCCTCTGGTTCGTCTTGATGTTTGGCATCCTCGGCGATTACGTGACCCGTGACTGGATACGCCTGCCGCAAGGCTGGTAAAGAAGGGGCACAACCGACTGAAGTCCGTCGCTGGAAAGCACGATTGTCCTTCGGACACGATATGCTGAATCTCTGAGGAAAAACCTGTCTGCTGCACAACTGCTCCCTCCTTTGCTTTTATCAAATAAAGCGTAGGAGGGAGCTTATCGTTGCGAAGCCCTACCAGTAAGCGTAATTGTGGGTGGCGAGAACGTAGAGGCCGAGCGCGAGGTTGGTGACGCTGTGCGCTACGAGCGTCGCGAACAGGCTCTTCGTTCGGCGGAGCAGCAGCCCATAGACGACAGCGCAGACTAAGGCGACGAGCCATTCCGGGTGCGCCAGCGCAAACATCCCGGAGACTGCCCAGAATGCCAGCCACGAAAATGTGCCGATCGATAATCGGTCATAGTCCGGCTGTGTGATATAACGTATCAAAAACGACCGCCAGAACAGCTCCTCCATCACCGGAACCATCACGACCAGTCCATAGAATCGCACCAGCAGGAAGATCGCCTGCAACGGCTGTGCAATGCTGTGCGGATCGAAAGCAGTTCGCTTGCCGAGGTGCTGATAGGAAAGATGCTGGTCGATGAGCACCCACTCCGCGCAGATGGCCAGCCCAACGACAATACCGGGAACCAGCATCCGGACATCGAAACGATAATCGCGGAGTGTGCTGCGAAAGACGATCAGGCAGCCAGTCACCAGCGCCGCTTTGAGCATATACAGCCAGACGTAGTACCGCGAGAAACTGCCCTCCAGTAATGTCAGCGCCATAAACAAAGCCATCGGCGCGACGTAGCCTATCCAGGCATGAGAAGCTGATGTTTCGGGTTCGCCCCTATTCTCCTCCGACTTACTTTTCACTAAGCCTCCCGACCGACTTCCCATGTGGCGCGAACTCGCCTGGCATTGCGCAGATTCTGCCTCGGACGAGAAGGGCTTTGGTACGCGGCTGTTCCTTACTTCTTACTGGCAAGGAAAACGAACTCGTTTTTGATATGCTTCTCGAAATAAGCGTCTTTTTCATCTGTGTTCATCAGCGCGAGATACGTCGGCGCGGGCACACTCATATAACGAATGATATCCCCGTTGCGAAACTCGATTTCCATTTCACTCCGCCCGGCGTTGTAACCCACCGAATCCAACTGCTCGCTCTCCACCAGAATACGCTGCACGTTTTTCTCCTGACGGCGCCTGTCGTTTTCTCTATCATTTTTAATGATGCGCTCGCATGATTATAAGAAGTCTATCGCGCTTTACCGACTGGATCGAAGCGCAACAGCACCACTGTTCCACTCGCGCCCCATTAGTTCCTGCCGCACAACATTGACGCCGACTCCTGTACACGCTATAATGTGCGTACGGTGCCACGATCTTCAGGGTCGATTTCGGAAAAACAGAATTTGCCTGAAACAGGACGGCGTCGATCGTGTCGAAGAAGAGGAACGCATGAACGGACATAACGGCAAAAACGGCTCCCACAGAGGTGTGTCCTCCGGGGAAGAACTTTCGTCGTTCACGTCTACGACAGCGGGACAGCAGGCGTATTCGAACCCAGATAAATCGGAAACAGACACATCGGGGAAATCAGAACAGGAAGAGCTCGGCGTAATCGTACGAGGCTCATTGACCGAAGGGCTGGAGATGCGTCTCGCAGAGGGCAGAAGCGTTGAGGAGCTGCGCGTCGGAAAGTTCGTCGTCGTGGAGGGTGAGCAGAACCAGTTCTTTGCGATGCTCAATGATGTGCGACTCGACGCCACGAATGCCGGCGTCCTGCTCAGTCCGCCGCGACGTGATGAACTGCTCAGCCGCGCCGTACTCTCCGGGACGAGCACTTTCGGAACCGTGACACTGCGCCCGATGCTGATGGTTCCAGCAGGATCGGACGCAAACGATCCCGACAGCCTGCTGCCCGTCAAAACGATCCCTCCGCATTTCAGCCCCGTGTATGAAGCGACACGCGAGGATGTCAGCCGCGTTTTCGGCGATGAATCCCAACCGAAGTTCTTCAATGTCGGCACGCCGCTCGATATGGACACGCCCGTCTGCCTCAACCTCGATCGGTGGGTCGAGCGGTCGAACGCGATTTTCGGCAAGTCGGGAACCGGTAAAACCTTTCTGACGCGCCTCTGTATCTGTGGCGTGATCAAGGCGGACAAAGCCGTCCACCTGATTTTCGATATGCACAGCGAATACGGCTGGCAGGGCACGACGGAAGAGGTCGGGCGAAGTTCCGTACGCGGCTTGAAACAGTACTTTCGTGACCGCGTACAAATTTTCACTCTGGATCGCGCCTCGTCGGAACGTCGGAAGGTCCGCCATGATTTCGAGGTCAAGATACCATACAGTCAGATTACCGTAGATGATATCATGCTTTTGCAGCGCGAGCTAAACCTGAATGCGACGGCAGTCGAGACCTGCTACCTGCTTGTAAGTCGGTTCGGAGAAAAGAAGTGGCTGGAAGCGTTTCTGCAGATGGATGGCGAGGACATCAAAGAATTCGTCGGCGAAAATAACGCGCACTCCGGAGCGCTCGCCGCGCTGCAGCGCAAACTCAAAGTGCTGGTCGAAGCCTGCAAGGACTTCCTGCTGCCGAGCATCCCCGGCGATGATGACGCCGTACAACATATTCTGGCGACGCTGCAGAGCGGACGCAACGTTGTCTTGGAGTTTGGCAAGAATGATCAGCCGATGCAGTATATGCTCGTCGTGAACATCCTGACGCGCCGCCTGCACGATATCTATCGTACGCTGGTCGAAAAGGCGATGGGCAGCGCTTCCGCTAAGCCCCGCCCGCTCGTAATCGCGATAGAAGAGGCGCATAAGTTCCTGTCGCCGCAGCTCGCGGACCAGACCATTTTCGGCACGATCGCCCGCGAAATGCGTAAATACAACGTCACGCTGCTCATCATCGATCAGCGACCGAGCGGTATCGACGATGAGGTGCTCTCGCAGGTCGGCACGAAGATATGCTGCCTGCTCGACGATGAGAAAGACATCGAGGCAGTTCTCAATGGCGTAAGCGGCGCGAACAGTCTGCGCAGCGTGCTCTCCAGCCTCGAGACCAAACAGCAGGCGCTGATCTTCGGTCATGCCGTCCCGATGCCGGTCGTCGTCAGAACCCGCAGCTATGACGATGAGCCATTCCGCATCGCAATGTCAGACGGCAAGCCAATGCAGGAAGACGAGACTCCCGAGGCGCTTCGGGCGCGTCTGCTGCGCGATCGTGATCTAGATTTCGCCTGAATTTGTTCGAAAAGTCTGTTCGACATGGAGCCCTTTTGATCGATCTGAAACCACACTATCGTCGCCGCGCCTTCCTGTCGGGTTACGCCGCTCTGTTGATCTGTTGCAATGCCGCCGGTGCCGCACACGCTGAGGATGCCCAGCCGCTCAAAGACAGCTCCGGGAGCGCTTTCGCATCCGCAACGAAGGAAATGACGTCACCCGGGAGATCCGTTCAGCCTGCGGCAGCGGCTGTCATGCACACTGCTGCAGCTAAGGCTGCAGCGAAACCCGTCCCTTACGTCCTGCCGCTGCTGCCGGGCGCGCCTCCCCCTCCGGGCGCGGTTCGTCTGCGCTCGTTCAAAGACCTGACTCTATCTCTCGGCAAGAACCGCATTCAAACGAACAGCGGCATACGGATTGATTACACCGATCCAATCGAAAAAAAGCAGTCGACGCTCACCGCGACATCCGCCGAGTACGATGGCGCGACCGGCAAAGTGACCGCGAGCGGCGGAATATACCTCGAACGACCGGAAGGCGATTATCGCGCGATTTTTACCGGCAGTGAGATCGAATATAATCTGCAGGACAATACGGGTTTTGTGACCGATGCCAATGTCGTGACCAGCACGTTCAGGCTGGCAGGCAAGCGAATCGAATCGCGCGCGGATGGCTCAATACTGGTTCAGGACGGCGCCTATACCGCCTGCCTGCTCGGCAAACCCGACTACCTGATCCGTGCTCGCAGCCTGACGGTTGCGCCGGGAAAATATGTTTCCGCGCGCAAAATCACGTTCTATCTGGGCAAAACCCCGATCATTACGCTGCCTTCGATTCGCCGCAGCCTGGTCACCAGCACCGCTGCCCCGGCTCCGCTGCCAGGCTACAGTAAAACAGATGGAATTTTCGTGCGTCTGCGCGATTCTCCGATCGTCGAGTCTCATCGCTCCCTGGACTTCGATGCACGGCTCAACTTGCGTACGCTGCCAGCCGGTTTTATCAGTTATACGACCGACATCGCCCGCACTGCGCCTAACGCGCTCCCACCGCGTGGTGAGCGCCTGCTGCTTACGGACCCGCTGCGCAGTTTTCTCGATCAGCTGACGCCGCCCACCTACCGTGAGTACTCTGAATCGCGCTTTGCAGAGGAGTGGTTACCGCGTACCACACTGTCGGGCACGATCCAGAACAGGCAGTTTGTCTATAACCGCCGCAACGACGATCTGGTC
>JBBQPY010000197.1:0-9292 GCA_038216735.1 Chthonomonadales bacterium | reverse complement strand
CCTGCAGCCCGAAGCAGAGCGTGTTGCGCGTATCAAAAGCGTACGTGGAAAGTATGCTCATATCGGGGTGTCGGTGGAAGACCTGCACTGCGAACGCGCCGCCGAGAAAGCACGTGAAGAACTTTCCCTACCGAGTGAAGGGTATTGAACTATTCGCTTGATGCCGGACCTTTGATGGCATATCTAAACAATGAAACCGGTGCAGAACGAACCGAGGAGATACTGACCGAGCCAGGAAGCATCTGCTTCGTGCATTTTATGAACCTCAGTGAGATCTACTATCTCTACTATCGGAGGGGCGGCTTGAGTGTCGCGGACGCAATTGTTCAAGACATTCTGGACATGGGCGTTTTGTTACGCGACGACCACGACAAGCCATTCTGGAGAGAAGCTGCCTCGATAAAGGGGCGTCATGCTCTTTCGCTGCCGGACGCCTTTTGCATTGCGCTGGCGAACCGAGTCAGTGGGACAGCCGTAACCACCGACCACGCCGAGTTCGACCCACTTGTCCCACTTGGTTACTGTCCCATCGTTTTTATTCGCTGACGCTGATTGAACGGCGAGATAATCGTATCCGTAACTATCCACTCTGCCTTCAGTTTCGCTCTTACAGGCAGAATATCTGCATTCACTCCGACCCCCTCTACCCGAAGCTTCGGGAAGAGGGGGTCGGAGTGAATAGTTACTCGAAAGCGTACGCCTCGACGACGCGTAGGTTGACGCTATCACGGCGTATTAACCTGCCGTGCGCCCTTACATAGGCTGCGAAACGCGGCTGCCATTTATCGACATCCTGTGGACGCATCACGACAATGCGCGTCCTGCCCTGTGCCACGACACCGATATATTCGTCCTGCAACGCGTCCACCGAAAGGGTGGTATAGATGCCGCCGATTGCGAAGGTATGGTAGGTAGGACAGAGATGAAACGGCGCCATATTCGGCCAGGGCGCAAGCATCGGCTCATTGGGTGCCAGCCGACCCTCGATGTCGGCGATGAAAGCTGCCTGGCTGCGCCCGTTGCCTGACACGATCTCCGCCGCCACACGCCCGAGATAGACGATCATACCGATGCTGAACGTGAGTGCGAAGGCCTGAATGACCCGACGCTCGGACGAACCAATGCGCTTCAGCCGCCCGCCGAAAATCGCCAGCAGTCCGCCCCAGACGACCAACACAATCAGCGCGTTATACCAGCGCAGCGCAGCGCAGGCAAAGAGACAGCCGACGACCAGTGGTCTTGAGTGAACCGAAAAGCGCTCCGGCGAGAGGGCGAATTCGTACAGGGCTGCTGTGCCGAGGCAGGCTGCCCAGGGAACGACCAGAAACAGAAACCACTGTGCGAGCGGCACGGGCGTCTTCAGGAACGCGACTATCCCGAACACGAACACAGCCGCAACCAGCGATTCGGCGCTGGCAGCTTTCAACTGTGTTTTCAGCGTACGAAAGATCTGCAAGAGGCGGACAAAGGCGAAGGCGAAAATCGGAAAGTTTGCCAGCAGACTCTCCTGCGCTCCCGAAAGCAGCGGCGCTTCCCGCATCCAGCGCAGGTTCTGGCGTATACCGTACTCGAACAACTCGTTCAACGCTCCCTGACGTGCGAACCACCAGACGAGCAGCACAATTGGAATTGCCGCCCCGACCAACATAGCAACGAGGCACACCATCCGGAGTCGTTTCTGTCCCTGATCTGTGGCGAACAAGCAGATTCCCGTCTGCCAGACAGTGATTCCAAGCAGGAGAAAAGCGGACTTCTGCGTCATCCCTACCGCTAACCCTCCCAACAGTCCGCCGCTGAACGAGAATACTATCGTCTGCCAGTCGATCGCTCCGCCTCTTGTGGGATCAACACCACCTCCCTCACTTTCTGTTGCCCTTGCATTTAACGACCTTAACAACAGTAGCATCGCGCCGAGCAGACAGACCAACGCTGTCCAGTCCGGACGCAGTTCGAAACCGGTGGTGCCAAAAGGGTGTATTAGGAGGTAAGCGCCGACACACCAGGACGCTGCTACGAGCGAAATGCGTTTGTTGAGCCTGTAGAAAAGGTATAGCCCGAGCAGCATAACTGCCAGCGCGATGAGGCGGCAGCCGATCAGTACGCCGAAATTGGCGTGGTGTAGAGACGCGACGAAGGGGGCGATCAGGTAGTGCCAGACGGGCAGATGATTGTCGTAAAAGTCGCGATAGGGAAGCTGGCCCTGCCCGATGCACCAGGCGGTGTGCAGGTGCATGAGTTCATCCACTTCATACCCGTAGAGCAGTCTTCCAAGAAACCCGAGAGCGATCAGAGTACCCCAGAGTATCCAGAGTCTTCGCGGCAAGTGCGGCGCGACAATCTCACCGGCGTCCATTCCAACATCAGTATCAGCTGAAACAGCAGTATGTTTATTAATAGACTTTCCCTTGAATGGAACTCAGTGAATCAAACCAGGGACGGAAAGACCCTCACTCTATGGCGTTCCGCCAGTCGGTGTACAGACGAAATTGTGATCGGTCAAGGCAATGACAAACAGACTTTTTCATCCGTCGTACGACTGGCGCATCGTATCACCCAGACGCTGGTTTCAACCGCCGGAACTTATGCAGGATGTGAATCATAACCTGTTCCAGATCGCGACTTCAGTCTTCTGTTGGTTAGCGGTTATATACCGTATCTTTTGCCGCGTCCAGTACAGCAATCAGTACTGCGAACAGTATACCTGTCTCCTGTGGTCTCGCCAGTATATGCCCGGCAGACCTAGCGCCACGTGAATGGGAACTGATTGGATTACTCGTTAGTAATATCTGTGAGTACGGTTTGCAGGCGAGCGCGCAATTTTTCGACCAGAACAATTGCAGGGCGAACGCTCAACTTTAGAGACGGGTACAAGTGAATTACAGCATGTCATCGCGCCCAGATTTGATTCCAATTGGCGAAGCTGCTCCCGATTTCACCGCCGCACTGAGCGATGGCGGCAGTTTTAGGCTCGCAAGCATTTACGGACAGAAATGTCTCGTGCTCGTCTTCTATCCGGGCGACAATACCCCGACCTGCACCGCACAGCTTTGCGCGATGCGGGATGAATGGGAACATTTACAGGCACGGGATACGTTCGTCTATGGTGTCAACCCCGCTGGCGCAGCGAAACACGCGGCGTTCGCGGCGCACAATCGATTTCCTTTTCCGCTGATCGCAGATGCTGGCGGCAAAATTGCGGCGGCGTACGGCTGCCGTATGATTTTCGGGCTCATCCGCCGGACGGTCTATATAATTGACAAACAGGGTCGAATCGCCTACGCGCAGCGTGGTAATCCTACTTCAGAGGAGATCCTCCGTGTGCTGGAAACGATACAGGATGCTGAAAAATCGGCCGACGATGCACAGACTAACGACGGCATCAAATGACCACGCAGCCATTTTACGCTTTTAGTTCGACTTTGGAGTCGACGATCGATCACTCTCAGGAGGCTAGAGAACGCAGCATGAATGCACCCGAGCGAGTACATTCCCCGATACCAGGCGCAGCAGTAACAGCACGAAGCGTGACGCTGGACAACCGCCCCGCCTCGCGACAGGAAGCCAGCAATGGCGCTGGCATACAGCATTCTGCGCGAAACCGCGACGGCAATCAGCCCAAAGATTCAAAAGATTCAGTGGATAGCCGCCCGCGAGCCGTAGTCATCGGCGCCGGACTGGGTGGGCTTTCGGCTGCGATCCATCTTGCGCGGCAGGGATGGAAGGTCGATATTTTGGAGCGCAACGCGCGCTCCGGCGGGCGCATGAATGTGATTCAGGAGCAGGGATTCAGCATCGATATGGGTCCGACGATGCTGATGATGCCGGAAGTCATCGAAAAGATTTTCACCGACTGCGGTCGCGATATCAAAGATTATATGCCGCTCACACGGCTCACTCCTGCCTACCGCATCGCCTGGCCCGACGGTACGCTGCTCGAAATGGGCGGCACGATGGAAGAGCTGATCGCCTCGGTCCGCACCTTCGCGCCCGACGACGCCGACCGACTGCCTGCGCTTTATGAACGGATGCGATCGAAATACCTCAACGCCCGCCACAACTTCATCGAACGCTCCTTCAACTCCGTGCGCGATATGATGCGCCCGAGCACCCTGCAGGGTCTCGTCAAATCGTTTCCGATGGAGAGTGTCTATCAGTTCGTCTCCAAGAACATTCGTGACGAGCGACTGCGGCAGGCGTTCACCTTCCAGACACTCTATCTCGGCATGAGTCCCTACACCTGCCCGTCGATCTACGCGCTGCTTCCTTATATCGAGATGGAGTTCGGCGTCTGGTATCCGCAGGGAGGCACGATCGCGCTCGCCGATTCGCTGGAGCGTCTGTTCGGTGAACTGGACGGCACGATTCATTATAATCAGGACGTCGAGCGGATCCTGCTCGATGGCAAGACGGCTCGCGGTGTCCGCACCGCCGATGGCAACGACTGGCACGCGGACGTTGTGGTCAGCAATATGGACGTTCCGATGGCATACAAAAAACTGCTGCCGCCGGAAGTGCGCCGCAAGCATACGGACGCCCGCATCGAAAGGTCCGATTATGGCTGTTCCGGCTACATGATGTACCTCGGCGTCGAGCATATCGAAACGAACTGGGCGCACAATATGATCGTGCTGAGCGACAACTATGAGCAGATTCTAGACGATATCTGCGTCAAGAAAATACTGCCTCGCGATCCGGCAATGCACGTCTGTATCCCGACGCTGACAGACAAATCCCTTGCTCCGGAAGGTCATGACGTCGTCTATGTGCTCATACCCTGTCCGAACACGCTCGGCAAAATCGACTGGCAGCAGGAAGGACCGCTGCTGCGCGATCGCGCGATCGATAAGCTGGAGGCAACGGGACTGCCGGGTCTGCGCGAAAAGATCGTTTTTGAGCGTATCTTTACGCCAGATGATTTCGAGAAAACGTACGGCTGTTTCGCGGGCGCGGCGTTCAGCGGTCTGACGCCTTCCTTTATGCAGTCCGCCTACTTCCGCCCACACAGCCGAAGCGAGGACATTCGGAACCTCTATTTCGTCGGTGCGAGCACGCATCCGGGTGGCGGCGTTCCAATCGTCCTGACGTCAGGTCGTCTGGCAGCGGAGGAGATCGCCCTCACCGAACGCGCCCGCCGGAGATAAACTATACTGGGTTGAAACCCTGATCTGGAGTTGCGAAGCCCTCCTTAGCGGGCTAAATGCAAATCCTCCGATACAGGATCTCATCCTCCTTTGCTTGCTTTTTCCAGGAGGGGATTGAGGTTGGTGCATCTACTCCCCCCTCTCTTAGTGAGGTACGAACGGAGAGGAGAGGGGGCAGGGGGGTGAGGTCGGCTCGTACGTTATGACCACTTTTGTCTCTTACAATCCAGTGACGGGCGCGACAATCGGGACTTTTCCCCTGACGGAGCCCGACGAAGTCAACTGTGCCCTCGAGAAGGCACGCGGGCTGGCGGAGTCATGGCGGTCTGCGCCCGTCTCAGAACGCTGTGATCGACTGCGAAGCTTTCGTGATAGTCTTGCGGGCGATGCCGATGCGCTGGCAGGCATGGTCTCGCAGGAGATCGGTAAGCCGCTACAGGAAGCTTACGGAGCGGATTTGCTGCCTACTCTTTCAGGACTGGATTGGCTGGGCAAGAACGTTCCTGAGCACCTGAATCCACGCTCGATCCCGGGCGTCCGGCATTCGAATCTGCTTCCGGAACCGTATGGTATCGTCGGGGTAATCGGCACCTGGAACTACCCGTTGCTGCTCGACATCGCGCCGATTGTCTGGGCGCTGGCGGCTGGAAATGCGGTTGTCTGGAAGCCTTCCGAACTGGCGACGGCAACGGCGATGATGGTGATGCGTCATTTCGAACACGCTCGACTGCCGGTGGTCTGCATACCCGGTGACGGCTCGACCGGACGCGCCCTTTGCCGTGGACAGGGCGAGTACCCGTGCGATAAAGTAGCTTTCACTGGCGGTGTTTCGACCGGACGCGCGATTCTAGCGGAACTGGCGGAGCGTGGAATTCCCTCTGTAATGGAGCTCTCCGGGAACGATGCGATGCTCGTCTGTGCCGACGCCGATATCAATATCGCGGCCCGTTCGGCGGTCTGGGCGCGCTGCTGTAACGCCGGTCAAAGCTGTGTTGCGCCGCAGCGGATTTTTGTCGTGCCCGAGATATACGACGCATTCGTGACCGCCTGCCGCGAACAGATCGAGGCATTGCGCCCTGAAATGGACTTTGGTCCTTTGAGGACGAGTGGTCTTCGCGAACGCGTACACGGTCTCGTTTTCGACGCCATTGCGCGAGGTGCAAAGCTTATTGTCGGCGGCAGGTGCCTCGAGGATCGCGCTGGATTCTATTACGCTCCGACGCTGCTGGCAGACTGCACGGACACGATGCCGATCGTAGCGGAGGATTTTTTTGGACCGGCGCTTGCGGTTTGCAGGGTGCAGAACGTAGCGGAGGCGGTGGCAAGTATCAATGCCGACACGATGCGGCTCGGCGCGAGCGTCTGGACGCGTGATGTCACGCAGGGCAGAGAAATTGCAGCGCAGTTGCGAGTCGGAACGGTCGCTGTCAACATCGAGACGATGCTGCTCGCCGCCAACCCCGCCCTGCCATTCGGCGGCTTCGGTGCGAGCGGATTTGGTAAGCAGCGTGGCGCGGCGGGGCTGGAAGAGTTCGTGCAGTGGAAGACGGTTTCCTGGCAGGGCATGGACGGCGCGAGGCGGCACCTGTTCCCTTACAAAGCCGCGACACTGCCGATCCTGCGGGGAATGATCGCACTCAAATCGGCACGGACACTCCACGCTAAAATTGCTGCGCTGCGCGGCATGGCGCAAGCGGCAAAAGAGTGGAATTCAGACAAGTAGTCTTGAAACGGCATGTCTATTCAATCCGTCGCGTCGGACTTCACAGTTCCAGTTCGATGCTTCAACCTCATGTGATCGAGCATTTTGAGATCGGGAATTCAACCCGTGTTTACAAATCATGTCGAAACATAATCGGGAGAGCAGAATGAAGATAGCGATCGTCGGCGGTGGTCTGGCAGGGTGCGCGGCGGCGGTGCGGCTGGCGCACGCTGGCCATCAAGTGACGCTTTTCGAGAAGAACTCGCACCTCGGCGGCAAAATGAATGTCTGGGAAGAGGGCGGCTACTATTTCGATATGGGTCCGACGATTATCACCAAGCCGGACGTACTCGATCGCCTGTTTGCGGATGTCGGCAAAAAGCGCGAAGACTATCTCGACCTCGTCTCGCTCGACCCGCAGTGGCGCGCCTTTTTCAGTGACGGCAGCCGATTCGACCTTTACACATCCATTCAGGACATGATGAAGGAGCTGAGCGAGTTCGCGCCCGCCGAAATACCCAACTACCTTCAGTTCCTCGCCTACAGCCAGAAAATGAACGATATCTCCGATCGCTGGTTCTACTGGAAATCGTATGGCGGGCTGGCGGACATGATGAAGGCGAACCCGATGAATGTGCAGTCGCTCGGGCTGATGATGAATATGGACCCGATGACGACGATGCATCAAGCGGTTCGCAAACACTTCAAAGACGAACGACTGGCGCAGCTGTTCGAGCATTTCGTGCAGTATGTCGGCTCATCGCCGTTCGTTTCGCCTGCGATTTTGTGCCTGATCGCCTGGGTGCAGATCGGGCTCGGCTGCTGGTACCCGATGGGCGGCACGGGCAGCATCGCCCGCGCCCTGACCCAGTTGTGCGACGAGTTCGGCGTTGACGTCCGCTATAACACCCCGATCGAACATATCGAAACCGAGGGTGCGAGAATCATCGGCGTAGTGCCGAAAGGCGGTTCGCTGGAGCGATTCGAGGTTGTGGTCGCGAACTCCGACATCGTGCGTACGTTGGAAGAACTGCTGACCGGGCAGGAGGCGAAAACTTTCCTACAGAAGCGCGAGAAGCAGTTGGAGCCTGCGTGTTCGGGGATCGTGCTGTACCTCGGCTGTAACCGCACCTGGGAGCATCTCAAGCACCACGATTTCTATTTCTCTGCCAACAGCGACGAGGAGTTCCGCGACCTGTATGAGCGCAAAGTCCCGCATGAAGACCCGACCTGCTACCTTGCCGTGCCCAGCATCACCGATCCGCAGGTCGCGCCACCGGGCTGCACCGCGCTGTATGTGCTGGTACACTGCCCCTATCTGACGGAAGCTTTCGACTGGGAGAGAGAAACGCCCCGCTACCGTGATGTGATCATTGACAAACTGGAACGTCAGGGTTTGACCGGTCTGCGAGACAGCATTCAGGTCTCGCGTACGATCACGCCCCGCGACCTCGAACAGATGTACTGGGTGAACAGGGGCGCAATCTATGGTGTCGTCACGCAGCGCAATCTCAACGCCGCCTTCAAGACAGCGAACCGCAGCGAAGTAATCAAGGGTCTCTACTGGGCGGGAGGCAGTGTAAATCCGGGTCCGGGCGTACCGATGGTACTGATGTCCGGTCAAATCGCCGCCAACTGTATTATAGAGGATTTTGGGACGGGGGACGGGAAGCAGCAGCGTTCGGAGCGCGTACTTGCCGCTGTCGGGGCATAAGCCGTGTCGTAAGATACCGGGGTATGATATTAGAACTGCGCCAGAAATCTTCAACCGGGAAGCAAGGCAGCAGGCTTTGTATCCTGGAGGACGACTGGCTTTGATAACGCAGGTATGTACTGAGGAGCCGAAAACAGCGGCTGCGAACGTCCCAAAGCAGGTCACAGTGCTGGGTGCAGGAAGTTGGGGAACGGCGCTGGCGGTGCTGCTGGCGAACAACGGGCACTCGGTGCGACTCTGGGCACGTGATGCCGCGCTGATTGGCAGGCTGGCGACGGAGCGTGAGAACCGGCAATACCTTCCCAATATACAACTGCCGGAAAACGTGCTGCCGATATCTTCGCTGCAGGACGCGCTCACGAATGCCGCGGTTCTCGTATTTGCCGTGCCGTGTGGCGCGGTTCGCGCCGTCGCGCATCAGTCGGCAATTTTTTTGTCTGCGAATGTCACCGCAAATAGCTCAGAAGTTCTCTTGATTTCGGCGGCGAAAGGTCTGGAAGAACGAACCGGTTTACGCATGAGCCAGGTGCTTGCCGAAGTCGTCGGCACTCCAGAGCGTATCGTCGCACTGTCCGGTCCGAACCTCGCCGTCGAGATCGCACAGGGAATGCCTTCAGCAAGCGTGGCAGCGTCCGTGAATATCGAGGCAGCATACGCTGTGCAGAGACTATTCTCACGTCAGGCGTTCCCGACATTCCGTGTCTATACCGGACAGGACGTGATCGGTGTCGAACT
>JBBQPY010000196.1:0-9413 GCA_038216735.1 Chthonomonadales bacterium | reverse complement strand
GCCATTTGGTACAACCGCAAGCGCACGCATTCTACGGTGGGCTATGTCAGTCCTGAAGCGTTTGAGCAGCAATATCATCAACCCGAAACGAGGCGACTGGCTGCTTAACTCGCTGTACGTGAAATCAGGGAAGGACTAGGGCAAGGGATCGAAGAGCGAGGGTGAATGACGAAACATAAAGATTGAAATTGGGAAGCAAGTAGAGAAACCTGGAATCGTTTTGCCGCCTGCTCTCGTAGGCAGGTGGGCGCGCAGGAAAGTTCGGCGCATTACGACGGGATTTAGCAAGAAACGGCGGAAGTAAGAAAGGTTTTGTATAGCGATGAAGCAGTCACAGGAAAGAAACGGACATCATCAGTCGCTGCGTGATGACACTGGCGCGGCAGCGGCACAGAGTGGGCAGACGGGCAATGCGACAGGCGTGTCAATGGTCGGCAACGCTACTGCAACGCCGACAATTCAGATGCCTCCGGCCAAAACCCTGATCGAAAATAGTGACAACTCGGTACGAGCAGGCACGAATCCGCAGGCTGGCGCTCCACCGCAATCGCCTGGCGTTGCCGCCGCTCAGCCTCAATCAGCTGTTGCGGCTCCAGCATCGGATCCCGCTACTGCTTCCGCTACTACACAGACAGATCCTAAAGCCGATGCGGGCGCAGACGAGAACGCAAAGCCGAGACCGGCATGGATCAAGCCGCTCGCGATTACGCTCGGGCTTGTTGCGCTGGTTTTCGCCGCGATCTGGGGCTATCGATTCATGCAGTTTTCAGCCAGTCATGCCTCCACCGATGATGCGCAGATCGTGACCGATGTCGTCCAAATTACGCCGCAAATCGGTGGCAATATTACGAAACTGCATGTCGATGAAAACCAGAAGGTAAAAGCCGGAGATCTGCTCGCTGAGCTCGACGACTCCACCTATCAGGCGGATCTGGCGGCTGCGAAGGCGAATCTAGCCGTCGCTCGCGCGAGCGAGCAGGGCGCAGGCTCTACTGTTCAACTGACGAATGAGACCGGAGTCGCGCAGATCGCCCAGGCGCAGAGCGGCGTTTCTCAGGCGCAGAGTAGCATCGGGGCGTCACAGGCGGACGTGCAGCGGACGATCGCAGGCGTAGCGAGCGCACAGGCGGCAGTCAGCAGTGCGAATGCGAATGTCAGCACTGCTGAGGCGACTCTCCAGTCTGCTGCTGCGGCGCGCAGACGCGCCGCACAGAACGTAATATCGGCGCAGGCACAGGTAACGACGGCACAGGCGGGCGTTAAGGCGGCACAGGCGAATGTGACTGCGGCGCAGGCGAACGCTGAAAAAGCCGCCAAAGACGAAACTCGCTATCTGTCGCTGCTGAAGCAGGATGCCGTGAGCGCGCAGACGGTGGATGTCGCGACCGCTGCCGCTGCGTCCGCGCGTGCGCAGGTCGATAATGCCCAGCAGAACGTAGCGCAGGCACAGGCGACTGTCCTGCAGCGTCAGGCGGATGTCGCCGCCGCGCGAGATGCGGTAAGTGCGGCGGACGCGACCATCGCACAGGCACGGGCGCAGATCGCAGCCGCGCGAGATGCGGTGACTGCAGCACAGGCGAACGTGCGTCAGACGCAGGCACAGGTCGATGCGGCGAAACAGAACGTCTCTGTATCCGAAGCGAAACGCTCGCAGGCTGTCGGTCAGTTGCAGCAGGCGCAGACTGCCCCGCGTCAGGTCGCTGTTCAACAGGCAAATCAATTGACCGCTTCAGCGAAGATCAAGCAGGCGGAGGCGGCGGTACTCAACGCCGAGATCGCCCTGAAACGCACCAAAATCTATGCACCCGTCAGCGGCACGATCAGCAAAGACACGGCGCAGATCGGTCAGCAGGTCGCAGTTGGTCAGGCGATTATGGCGGTGCTCCCCAACAACGATGTCTGGGTCGTCGCCAACTTCAAGGAGACGCAGCTCAAGGATGTGCGCCCCGGTCAGCCAGTCGAAGTCGAGGTCGACACCTATCCCGGTCACAAATTCCGTGGTCGCGTCGATTCCCTCGCTGCCGCGACGGGCGCAACTTTTGCCCTGCTTCCACCGGATAACGCGACCGGTAACTATACCAAAGTCGTGCAGCGCGTTCCGGTCAAGATAGTCTTCGAAGACAAGCAGCCCGACCTGGATCGTCTTCGCGGCGGACTCTCCGTCGTCGCTACAATTCAGACGAAGTAATGATTCCATACCGGATGAAACTATTTTGCCCTCAGTAGAACCTCGAGGCAGTAAAGGGGAAACTACCCCAATCCCCGCCTTCGTAAGGCGGGGAGAGCATATATAGAGCGGTAAGCGCTTGTTTCTGTCTGACATGAAGGCTGATGGTTACGATCGGACAGAGTAAGCTGTTTGGGGAGTAAGACCGTGGCGACCGATGTGCATAAAAGATCTGATGTTGCTGTTCCGCCTGAAGAGTATCCAAAACCGAAGAGAGATCTCGCCTCGACGCTGACTCCTGGTATGCGCGCCATCATTCTGATGACGATCATGGCCGCGACTCTAATGGAGGTTCTGGATACGTCAATCGTCAATGTCGCGCTGCCGGATATGATGGGCAACCTCGGCACGACGCTCGATCAGATTGGCTGGGTCTCGACGGGCTATATCATCTCGAACGTGATCGTGTTGCCGCTGACGGGCTGGCTATCGGACTGGTTCGGGCGCAAACGCTACCTGACCTACTCGATCATTCTGTTTACGATCGCCTCGTTCGGTTGCGGTATTAGCCACAGTCTCGCACAGCTCGTCGTCTGGCGTATCCTGCAGGGCGCGGGCGGAGCGGCCTTTATCTCGACGGCGCAGGCTACGCTGATCGAAATCTTCCCGCCAAAGCGGCGCGGTTTCGCGCAGGCGATGTTCGGCATCGGTGTGATTGCCGCTCCGACACTCGGACCGACGCTCGGCGGCTTTATCACCGACCGTTTCAGCTGGCCCTGGATATTCTTCGTCAACGTACCGATCGGTATTCTGGTCACGATCCTCGTTTTCGCTTTCGTTCCGGACTCGCCCTCTGCCGGGGCACGGCGATCAGCGGATTTCATCGGCATCGGGTTGCTCGCGATCGGACTCGGGTGTCTGCAGACCGTGCTGGAGCGCGGCGAGGCGGAAGACTGGTTTTCGACGAACTACATCGTCGTGCTGGCGATCATCGCGGTCGTCGGTATGGCAATTTTCATCTGGTGGGAATTACGGGATAAGAACCTCAATCCGGCTGTCAACCTACGAACGCTGACGAACCGCAATCTCGCTGCCGGGTGCGCATGTGGCTTCTCGCTGGGCTTCGTACTCTATGGGTTCGTGTTCATCGTCCCACAATTTCTGCAGACGGTGCAGAGCCATACGGCGGAACAGGCTGGACTGCTCCTGATGCCGGGCGGTCTTGCCTCGGCCGCGATGATGCCGATCGTCGGCAAGCTTATCAACAAGGTCGACTCGCGCTTAATCATCGGCGCGGGTATGGCGATATTTACAGTTTCGATGGTGCAGTTCAGCGGGGTGTTGACGTTGAACACCAATGATCAGACATTGTACTGGCCGCTCGTACTGCGCGGCGCGGGGATCGGCCTGCAGTTTGTTCCGCTGTCACTGGTCGCACTCGGCACATTGAAGCCGAATCAGGTTGCGCAGGGCGCTGGCTTGTACAATCTTTTCCGGCAGCTCGGGGGCTCGTTCGGGATCGCAATTCTGGCGACGTTAATCGACCGTCGCCAGCGGTTTCATGCCGCGCGACTCTCTGATAACCTGACGAGCTATAGCTATGGGACGCAGCAGCGTCTGACGCAGTTGCAGTCCGCGTTTGCTGCGAAAGGCATGACTGCCGACACAGCCAAAGACGCGGCGAACAAAGCGCTCTACGGCACGATACACACACAGTCGACGGTGCTTTCGTACATGGATGTATTCTATTTCCTGTCATTCGTTAGCCTGGGTGCGATCTTGCTGCTCTTCCTGTTCAAGCGTACGAAAGCCAAAGGCAGCGCTGCAGCGGCAGCCCATTAAACCGGGCGACAGTCTGGCGACTGTAATGATTGGCATAGAGTTGAAACCCTTTCGGTATCAGCAGTGCTCTGTTAGCCCTTTCCATCAGCAGTGCTCTGTTAGCCCTTTCCATAGGTTTTAATGTAACTATTGATCCTCACCCTACGACCAACGCTGCCGAAGCTTGGGGAGAGGGGAGCTAATACAGCTATTCCTGCTTTTAAGCGAGAAGGTCGAAAATGGGTGGATACTTGCGTTTCAGTATATGTTGCAGGGGCTGCATGCCATCAGCCAGAGGGCACTATATGCCACTCGTCCTCCAGACAAAGGAAGCCTACTGGCCTCTGTATTTCGCCGTACCCAGTCTCATTTATCTGTCGGGCGGCGCAGTTGGCTGAGAGCCCGCAGCCAGGCATCACGCTCGCCACCCCAGGGTTCGTCCCGGCACCGATAGTCGCTATGGCGAATGATCGCATCAAGTTCGGCGCGAAGCGCGTTGAGCGGCTGTACTGCTAACTTATATAACCTGGCGGCATCGAGTGGTTTCGCTGAAGATGCAGTCTGTTCGATATGCGGCACACAGAGCGCATGGCCATTTCCCAGCACGTTCCAAACCTCGTCCGAATTCAGTCCTGCGCCGAGAGCGCGGCAGCATCGTTCTTCATTTTCTGCCGCTGCCGTGCACGCAGGACAGGGCGCCATTGCACTGGTTGCTTTCCTTCGTCCGCGTGCAAATGCGCTCTCGCTCTTGCTCTTTGCTTCCCAGTCCTCCAGTGTTAGAGCGGCAAGATCTGCGTACAGAATCGCGACGGCGAGCGGGTCGCCGAGCCGGGCGATCAGTGGGGTGTGACGGGTGCAAAAACCACGGGATCGACGAAACAAAAGGCGCAGCGGCTCATCGTTGACAAACTCGGCGAACAGCGTCCGAAGCGCACGTTCTACCCCCGTTTCGCTGAGTCTGCAGATGGCGCAGGGCACCTGACCTGCGGGCAATTCGGCAATAGAGATCGCTTCGAGCAGTGCAGCAAGAGTCGCTTCCGTAGTCTGGCGCTGAGGCTGATTTCCTATGGTTTTTTTGCGGATGTTCATCAATAAAGTTGCTTGAGCCCTCTCTCACCGAACAGCGGTGAAGGGCAGTAATACACAGCGACGCTATCGCTTATATCACCCCTTCGTTCGGTTCCCAATCAATACTACTGGATTTGCGGAAGCTCTGCTTGACAAGCCTCATGTCGGATGGCTATAATGTCGAGTAGTATCAGCGTGAATCATACTCGATTGAGTTCAAATAACTTGGCTGTTGAGCTCTGCTGGGTCATCAAATAGTGGTTTGCTGCAGTCGCGTTGCAGAGTGAAGCGTTTCAGCAAGTAACCTTTCAAGGTGGGGCTTCGGAGAAAAGGAGACGGGCATGGCAAGAGGCGCAGCAACACTCACTCGGGTGCGTGAAGAGGAATATACACAGTCCATAGGCACGATTACGATCGGCGCCGGGATACTTGTCGCCTGTCTCTTTCTCATCTGGTTCGTACGGCTTTTTCATCTGGCACCGGAAACTCTGCAGGTTGTCCAAATAGGTTTGGGACTCGGGGCGCTGGCTGGTGTCGCAATTATAGCTTCCGCGATTTACCGCGTGCTGACGGTTAGCAAGATCCCTACGGTTCCCTTTACCTGTCCCTACTGCGATGCCGTCAATCGGCTGACCGCCGTGCCGACGGAGGACTTCGATTGCGAGACCTGTCTTCGTACGGTGCGATTCGAAAACGGGGCAATTGTACCGATTATCGAGATCACCTGCCCACGGTGTGACGCCAGGCATCGTACCTCACTGAAAACGCAGCGTTATGTGTGCGATAAATGCAACGCTTCCATTCCGGTCGAGCAGGCAGTCAATCCAGCGACACAGTCGGGAGCCTTGTCCATGGGCTCAGATCATGCGGTTGTCGAACCGTATGCAGCTTACGGTCAGCCTACCGTATCGCGCCCGGCGGTCTCGCCGCGTGCCGGGAACTTGCTTGTCGCTCAGAACGTCGATATTCTGCTGCAGGGAATCGATCACGTACGTGAAAAGCAGATTGCGCTGCGGCTGCAGGATATGATGGGCATGGATATGGCTGAACTACGGCATTTGATTTCGACGGCGGAAGAAAAGAAACCATTGATCATCGGAGTGAATATCGCCCATGATGAGGCGGAGACGCTCCAGAATCAGTTGAAACAGCTCGGGGCAGTCGTTACACTCCGCCCGCACTAATCAAGTTCGCGGACATTCGATTTGCAAAATGGCAAGCAAGGGGCACTATTAAGGTGAGTGTAGTAGCTTATATGACGAGTTGGTGTTCCGATTGTGCACGTTCGCGGCGGGTTCTCCAGCGTGCGGGAGTCGCCTTTGCAGAGATCGACATCGATAAAATCGCCGGGGCAGAGACGGCGATGCGCGGAATGAATGGCGGATCCAGCAAGGTTCCGACGATTCTGGTAGACACGCCGGAGGGGCAAGTAGTGCTTGTCGAGCCGGGCGATCGCGAACTGCTGCAGACGCTGGAGCGCGTGTCGGTTGGTCGCTGATCACGCGGCATATTACAATCCCTGTGATTGCAGAGTATAGAAAGTAGAGTAGGAGCAGTGCAGGAAATTTTCCTGCACTGCTCCTTTCATTTCGAACAGATTATTTCGATCAGCTTCGGGGCTGGAAGGCATCACCTGGGAGCAGTTCATTCATGACTTGCGGTTCTATAGGCATAGTAAACTGCGAGCCCACAGATAATCACGTAAAAGGGGCTCATGTAGAGCTTGTTGAAGTACATGATTCCGAACGCGATCTGGAAGGAAACCACTGTGCTGCCCGCAGCGATTCCGACCTGGATGGCTTTCGTCTATCTGACTGAAAAAGCGTATGGAGTAACCGATTACAAGGCCGCTTGCCAGGCTCAAGTCGGGAATGCGAAATCCTGCTGCCACGGAGACGAACCCAAAGCCGCACCCGCATAGGATTGCCAGCAGAAGTCCGAGAAGCCCGACGACGATGACACTCTCACGAGCAGGGCTGGAGGCGACTGGAGTAGAGGACGCCATCGGGCGAAAGCCGCCGTTCTGTTGTCCATACTGGCCTGCTCCGGGCTGCCCATACTGCTGTTGTTGCCCATACGCAGAGGACGGTGGATAATTGCCCGGCTGCGGAGCATAAAGCGGTGGCGGAACCTGCTGGCCGTAAGCGGGCGCAGCCCCCGGCTGAGAATAGCTGCCCTGCGATGGTAACACCGGCGCATTCAGTGGCTGCTGACCATAAGGAATCGGAGAAGGTTGCATGGGCGCGTACCCTGGAGCTGGCGCATACCCGGTCGAGGGCGCGGCGCCATCGAACGGCACAGGCGCATTTAGTGGCGGCATATTGGCGGGTGCAGGAGATCCATAGGGAGGAGGAGGGTTCGGATGAGCGTACTGTGTGGACTGGACGTACTGCAGAGCAGGCACAGCATAGGGGCAGGGGCACTTTGCGGCGCTTACTGTGGCGCAGGCGTCGAATTATTCGGTGTGGCTGAGGGTAGCGGCGCACCACCGGGGGTGCTAAAGGGAATGGCAGAAGGTGCAGGCGTGTTGAATGGTATCGCCGAACGCTCGGGCGCGTTGATCGAATTCGGCGAGAGGACGGATGAGCCATCCGCCGGTGTGTTGGGATTTTGTGCTGAGTCCGAGTTCATTTGTAGGTCTCCGTAGAACAGCGGCAGATCGCCGAAAAGTGCAGGGCAGGACACAAGAAGACAGTGAGGCAGGGCGGAAACTTCGCGTACCGGGACTGGCACACAAAAACGCGCCGCATAAGCAATTATCTGCGTAATGTGACAACAGATGAAAGCAAAGCGGCGTGTTCGAGAATGGAATGCGCGACGGAGCGGAGAACAAAATGCGCAAATGTATCGAAAATGAAGGGATCAACTCAAAGTAACAGCAGCACGTACGACCTGCTGCCTACTTTTTGATATGATTCCGAGATTTCTTGGTGAGTTCCTTCGGCAGCGGCTTGACGCCCGAAAGATAGTCCTGGAAATTACGACTCGTCATCACGCTAGTGGTTACTTTGAGGCGCACTTTGCCTTCGGGGGTGTTGACGTGGACAGTCTGAAGGTTGGGTACGAACGTATGGTTTTTCTTCGGTGCGCGAAGGTTCCACGCGCCACTATGCGGGTGGCGTCGGCGGTGACCTTTCATCGGTCCAACGCCGGATACCTGACAAACTCGGGACATGATCTCGTCTCCTCACTGAATACAAATGCGAAATAGGAATCGCCGGGTCTGCAATGGACACCCGTGCTCTACAGAAAACTGAGCGGTCCAAAAATTAGCGGTCGGGTAACAACATCCTACCGAAAGGTCGTTGTCATCGACACTTGCCACTCAGTTTACCGCAATGTCCCCCGGACTGTCAAGCAAAACTTTACCAGTGAGCACGGTGCTGTGGCTTCATCGTAGATTATCAACGGGGCTAAATATTCGAATAGCAAAAAATGGTCTCTCTGCCGAGAACTGACAGAGAGACCACACTACTTCGGGTGATAAACCGAATCATTCTAGTGAGTTCGAAGGCGCATTCGAACTATGCCGAAGCTGACAATGCCCAGTAGGATAGTTGCATAAGCAAGAGAGGACGGTTCCGGCACACTCGTTGCTATCCCGAATTGAATGTTATCCAGAGCGAGTAGGTTTTCGCGCGTGTAAGGATTCCCATTGGTCTTGGATGGACCGTCTGGGTTCGTTCCGACGAAAAGCACGGTGTCGAACGGTCGAAACGTTTTCAGCCCGAGGAAAAGCGGATCGTCGGGTCGATAGTCGAGCCCAGCCTGAATCGTTGTTTCGCCGATGAATGTGTCACCTGAATAGAGTTCTACGAGGTAGGGTATCGGGGTCGTCTGTCCGGCGCCGATGTGCTGTATACCGCGAAAATCGAAACCGAACGCGGTTACGGGCGCGGGCAACGCGACCTTGATTTTCCCTGTATTGTGAGTACGGTCGATCTCGTCGTAAGTGTACTTGATGCCACTGTACTCTCCTGCCCCATGTGTGCGCTGTACATAAGTATAGGTGGTGCCTCCGAATGCTGCTGCGCTGCCATCGACGGAGTAAGGAGGTATAGTGCCGAAACCGTCTTTGAATACGACAATCCTTTCGGCGCTAGTCGAGGCATCTCCCGGATAGTGGCTTCTGACGTCTGCCCCTGTAGAGTCGCGGTAGTGAAAGTCCTGAGAACTCGTGTGATCGACTGTACCGGTGTAGGTCGCCCCGGAGGACGTGACTAGTATTACAACGACGGGTCAGGAGGTGAACCTTTTAGCAAGCGAGCTTGCCGTCGTTTGATGTGCGAACGCTTGGCACGTTCGTTGCGCTCTTGCGTTCCTTGCAGCCACCGCAAGAGATCATCGGGCGTGAGAC
>JBBQPY010000195.1:0-9490 GCA_038216735.1 Chthonomonadales bacterium | reverse complement strand
CTGAAATGAAGCAAAATGCAAAGCCACGGGGTACGGAAGCAGAATCCGTCCCCTCATTTCTCCTTGATTGAGGAGTCTTCAAGTTGGGAGCGAACCGCAACGTTTTATCTCATAGTTGAGAGGGAGGGAGGGGCGAGGTCTTGTCATCAGGCAGAAGCATAATTCCAACGCAGGCAGACACCGATTGCAAAGGCACAGCCAGCAATCAACGCGCAAATCCAGCTCAGCGGATTGTGCATACCGAGAAGTACGGCAATAACTCCCATGGCGATCGCTGTTACATAGGAAGCCCACCAGAGCCGCCCAACCGCGGTTCTATATGTGAAGGGAGAACAAAGAACGGCCTGTACCACTGGAATCCCGAGAAGGTATCCGCGATTGCTAGCAGGCATATTCATGAGAAAAATGACATACGCGATACCGATCAGACTTGCCACAACTAGCTTGAATTTGTGCATTCTCCAGAAAGACTTTCTAAAACCTTCCATTTCCGTCTCCCTCGCGGCTTCGCTTTGCCAGCAATTCAAGCATTAACTTTACTATACCTTGTTCTGCAAGTGTTTGCCGGCTCAGGCGAGGGCTTCGGAAATCAACTGCCCTCCGTTGGTCGTGAGACGCTGATAGCGCCCGTTGTACAGATAGGTCAAGTTCAGGTCGCGCAGACCCATGCAGTGCAAAATGGTCGCATGAAGATCGCGGATATGATACGGATTATCTCCTGCTTTGTAGCCGACTTCGTCCGAGGAGCCGACCACTGTGCCGCCCTTGATCCCGCCACCCGCCATCCAGATCGTCTGTACGCCAGGGTTGTGGTCGCGACCCTTACCGCCCTGCGAAATCGGCATGCGCCCGAACTCGCCGCCCCAGACGACCAGCGTGCTCTCGAGCAGTCCGCGCCGTTTCAGGTCTTTGAGCAGTCCCGCGATTGGCTTGTCGGTGCTGCCCGCATGCAGCCCGTGATTGTAAACGATGTCGCCGTGCGCGTCCCATGTGTCATCGCCATGGCCGCCGCCGCTGTAGAGCTGCACGAAACGTACGCCGCGCTCCACCAGCCGCCGCGCCAGCAGACATTTGCGACCGAACTTCTCCGTTTGCTCCTTGTCGATCCCGTAGAGAGACTTTGTCTCCTCGCTCTCCTTGCTGATATCGACGACTTCCGGCGCGTGCGCCTGCATCCGATACGCGAGTTCGTAGGCGGCAATACGGGCTTCGAGGTCGCTGTCGCCGGGGTTGGCGTGGAGATGTTCATCATTTAGTTTGCCGAGCAGATCGAGGCTGGCGCGCTGCTCTTCGGCAGAGACATTGGAGCCAGGCGCGAGGTCGAGGATCGGCATACCGGAAGGCCGGAAGACGGTTCCCTGATAGGTGGCGGGCATGAAGCCGCTCGACCAGTTGGGCGCGCCGCCGATAGGTCCGCCGCGATGATCGGTCATCACAACGAAGCCTGGCAGATCCTGATTCTCGGTGCCGAGCCCGTAGGTGACCCACGATCCGACCGACGGATAGCCCTGCTGGATAGAGCCAGTGTTCATTTCGAAGAGGGCGGGCGCATGGTTATTGCTGTCGCCATAGATCGAGCGCACGAAACAGATGTCATCGACGCAGCTGCCAACATTCGGGAAAATCTCGGAGACTTCGATACCGGACTTGCCATATTTCGTGAACTTGTACGGGCTTTGCATCAAGGGAGCGTTATTGTCGCCGCCGAACAGCTTGACTTCGCCGACGTTTTTCAGCGCGGTACTCATCGTCTTGCCGTCGTATTTTTGCAGGCCGGGTTTCGGGTCGAACGTATCTACCTGACTCGGTCCGCCATACATGAACAGGAAAATAACCGACTTCACTTTGGATGGGAACATCGGCGGTTTCGGCGCGAGCGGGTTGAGTCTGCCCTTACTGCCCGCCTTGCTCGATTCTGCCTGTGCCTCCTGCGCCAGCATAAAGGAGAGTGCGAGCCCGCCGAAGCCAGCTCCTGCACGCGATAGAAAGTCGCGCCGCGAAAGTGCGGGTTGAAAGTGATTGCTGCCTCGGATAATTCGTTCGCTGCGTTCGTCCATTGTGTTGATGATCCCTAGTTGTCAGTTAATCCAGATACAGAAACTCGTTCGTGTTGATCAGCACATGGCATAGGTCTGCAAGTGCGGACTGACGCGCTTTTTTGAGCACGTCAGCATTCGGAGCCGACTGATTCGCGACGTTCTTAGCTCCTGACTTAGCGCTCGTTTTGTCGGTGCCATCGAGCAGATGCAGCTGTGTCTGTTTGCCGATGAACTCGAGTGCGAGCTTCTGCTGTGCAGGAGTCGGTCGCCGAATCAGTGCGATTTCGTAGGCGGTTTGTATCTGTTTCATCGAATCGGAACCCGCCTCTTTACTGACGCGCTCGGCGAAGTAGTCCGCTTCTGTTCGCGTAAAATCACCGTTGAACATCGCGAGGGCCTGCGGCGCGATCGTTGTCGTCGAGCGGCGTGGACAGGTGTTCGTCATATCCGGCCCATCGAACGCTTCGACAAGCGGCAGCGGCAGGGAACGCCGCTGGAAAACATAGATCGTTCTGCGCAGACCGTCCGCATCCGATGAGCCGCCCCATTTGTGCGTCGAGCCGGTCGAGAGCACTTCCTCGCTCAGTTTTGGATAGACACCGGGTCCACCGGAAGCCGGATTCAGACGCCCGCTTGTCTGAAGGATGCTGTCACGAAGTGTCTCGCCTTCGAGGCGAATGCGGTTCATTCGCCAGAGTAGTTTGTTCGTCGGGTCAATTTTGTAGGCGGCCCCCTGAAGCGGAACGTTCTGAGTCGACTGCTGGTAGGCGTTCGAGAGCAGGATCAAACGGTGGATTTTTTTGAGGCTCCAGCCCTCATCCATAAAGCGCTGTGCCAGCCAATCGAGCAGTTCGGGGTGCGTGGGCGCATCACCGTTGCGTCCGAAATCTGACGGTGTGTTTACGATCCCTCTGCCGAAATGGTGCTGCCAGAGTCGATTGACAAGCACCCGTGCCGTCATTGGATTGTCTTTGTTCGCGATCCAGTTGGCGAGCGCGGATCGTCGACCGGTCGTGTCGCCTCGTACCGCAGGGATATTAGCTGGTTTTTCAATGCCGCCATCGAGCGAGGCGATATATCCGGGCTGCACTTCCGGACCGGGCGTCAAAAGGTTGCCCCGCAGCAACAGATGCGTCACCGGCGCTTTTTTGCCTTCATCATGGACAACCTCTGCGATCGGTTCGTAGGGCCGAGCATAACCCTCCCAGTGACCGATCTCCTTGTCGAGTTGAGAGCGTCGAACGCCTTCAGTCCTGTCGATACGCGCGTTGATTTCGTCGTCGTTCGCTTCGATTTTATCGCCTGGCTTAGCAGCTTTCTGCTTTTCGGCGAGCACGATCTGGCGATACTTTTCGCGCAGCGCATCACGCTCCGCGCGCGGCTGTTTGAGTTTCGATTCGGCGAGCTCCCGCTCCTTACGCACCGTTTCGATGTCATGCTCGGGGTGCGGCAATTCGGATTCTACCCATTTTGTCGCCTTGAAAAATGCCTGCATTCGATAGTAGTCCGCCTGCGAAATGCGGTCGTACTTGTGGTTGTGGCATCGCGCGCAGCCAGCCGTCAGTCCGAGCATCACAGAACTGGTCGTGTCCGTCACGTCATTGAGATAGTCCTGCCAGCGCTGCTGATGATCAGTACTGAGATCATCCCACGGTCCGAGGCGAATGTAGCCTGTCGCGGTGATCGCGTCCGGATCGTCGGGATAGAGTTCGTCTCCGGCGAGCTGCTCTTTCAGGAAGCGGTCGTAGGGCTTGTCGGCGTTGAGTGAGCGAATGACATAGTCGCGGAATCGCCATGCATGCGGGCGCGTGACATCGTTCTCGAATCCGTTGCTGTCGGCGTAGCGGACGAGGTCGAGCCAGTGGCGCGCCCAGCGTTCACCGTAGCGCGGGTCGCCGAGCAGCCTATCCACTACTTTGGGATAAGCGCCAGGGCTTGGATCGTTCAAAAAGGCTTTTGCTTCCGCGGGCGTCGGGGGCATCCCGACAAGGTCGGCGTAGACGCGGCGAAGCAGGCTGATTGTAGAGGCAGCGGGTGCGGGCGCGAGGTTCTTCGCCTCTAATTTCGCCAGCACGAAATTATCGATCGGGTTATGTACCCACGCTGTTTTTTTGACCTTCGGGATCAATACTTTTGCAGGCATGGTATAGGGCCAGCCGAGCTTCACGGCATCGATTCTCGCGCCTTGATCGATCCACGTTTCGATTTTATTTATCTGCTCTTCGGACGCAGGCTCGCCATTCATCGGCATTCGGGGCTTCTGTGTGCCGCGAAGATAAGCAATGATTTTGCTTGTTTTCGCACTGCCGAGAACAATGTCCTTACTCCCGAATCTCGTCCCACCCTTGAGGAGTCCGGGGGCGCTGTCGATCACGAAGCCGCTCGAATGCGCCAGCGCGCTATGGCATGTGGTGCAGTTCGCCTTGAAGTAGGGCTCGATTGTTTCCTGATAACTTACCGTTGCGGCAGAGGCAGATTTTGCCTTCACCGGTTTCGCCTTGCTTGTGGCGGAAGCGTGCCCATCGGATTTCGCGCTGTAGGCGAAAAGTCCGATCGTTGCTGGAAGCAGGCATGTGGCAGTAATAAGGCGGAGCAGACGCATCTAGTTGGGATCCTGTAGGAAGCTACGAATTATCGTCACAGAAAAGTGTATCTTGAGTGTACGATTGTTATAGTATACGATTGTTATTGCAGTTGGACAAGGGATGTGCGGCGATGTTGCTTGCATTTTGCTGAAATCCGGTATGGCAACTGCAGGTCAGCATGATTATTGACAAAAGCCGGGCGTTCCCGTATAATTGAGGAGTATCGAGCGCAGAGCCGTAGTGGCGGAATGGCAGACGCAGCGGTCTCAAAAACCGCCGGGGGCAACCCCGTATGGGTTCGACTCCCATCTTCGGCATGAATATTATACGATGAAATCAGCGTCCGGGACTGAATAATTAATTCGGTCCCGGACGCTGATTTGCGTCCCTCGATGCAGTAGCCCGTTCATTGATCAGGCAACATCTTCGGCGTGTGCTGCCCAGAGCAAACCGCGCGTCAACAGCCGTAATGGATTGGGTTCGCGCACAGTGGCGGCGACGTGACCGAGCGATGAGTAGAATACGCGCCCCGTACCCCAGATTCGTGTCCAGACGACGGGCATATGCACCTCACCGTTATTGACATGCGGACCGTCCGCCATCGGAAACTTCGTCGTCGCCAGCACTTTATTGGCGGGATCGGTGTGTAGATAATACTGTTCCGACGTGACGTCGAAATCGCTCGTGCCCTGCGTGATGAAGTGAGATCTATCGGTGATCGCGACCGTGTAGGTGACTTTGTCGTTGCCGGGGTGCGAAACCCACTGCCCGCCCGTCATGAACTGCCACTCGGTCGATTCACGAAAAGAATCGCACATCCCGCCGTGGCATCCGCCGAGTCCGACCCCGCTTTTCACCGCTTCGACGACTCCGTTCACCTGTTCGTTGGAAATCTTGCCCATCGTCCATATCGGCACGATCAGATCGAGGGTCTTCAGTTTATCGATGTCGAGGAATGCATCGAGAGTGTCGGAAACTTCCGTCTCGAACCCTTTTGCCCGCAGCGCCTGATCCACGATTTCGCCTACCTGCCTGGGCTCATGCCCATCCCAGCCACCCCACACAATCAATGCTTTGCGTGCCATTCTATCTCCTTAATATTATTTGCTTTTGCTCTTGATCACACTCTTGCTCACATATTTGGTGGAAAGGAACGTGTGTTCTGCATACCGACTCGCTTCGACATCTCCGCCGTCATTTCCTGCCTGTTTATCTGGGGATAGGTTTAATCCACCTCTGATAGGGATTGCTGTCGACCCTTGTGCTTGACAACCGTGCGGCACAGTGCTAGACTTGTCGCAAATGGGCTCTCACAAAAAATTGACTGGAACATACTACCTAACGAAGGGGCACACTGACACTTATGAAAATCGGAATTAACCGCTGGACGCTGCCAAATGAACTGACGCTGGCGGAGTGCTTCGCGCACGTTCACAAGGCAGGGTTCGACAGCATCGAAGTCAACGTTGCAGAAGATGGGGAAATTACGCCGTCGACCAGCGAAGCCGATATTCGCAATCTGGTCACGCAGGCGAAAAATGCGGGCATCGAAATCTCGAGCCTGTCGAGCGGCCTCGGCTGGCAGTATCCTCTCACCTCAAACGACGAAGCGACGCGACGCAAAGGCATAGAGACGGTGCGCGGCGCACTGCAGGTGGCGAACTGGCTAGGGGTCGACACGATCCTGCTGGTGCCGGGAATTGTGAACGCCGACATTTCCTACGACGATGCCTATCGCCGTGCACAGGAGGCGCTGCGCGAACTCGCGCCCGAAGCACAGAGACTCGGTGTCTCGGTCGGCGTTGAGAACGTCTGGAACAAGTTCCTGCTGTCGCCGCTCGAATTTGCTCGGTTCCTCGACGAGATCGATAGCCCTTTCATCGGCGCCTATTTCGACGCCGGAAACGTGCTGGTCTATGGCTACCCCGATCAGTGGATACGCATTCTCGGCAAACGAATCAAGAAAGTCCATGTCAAAGATTTCCAGACGGGCATCGGCAATATCTCCG
This sequence comes from Chthonomonadales bacterium, assembly GCA_038216735.1. Lineage (GTDB taxonomy): Bacteria > Armatimonadota > Chthonomonadetes > Chthonomonadales > Chthonomonadaceae > JBBQPY01. The sequence continues at coordinate 2,857 of JBBQPY010000195.1, read as the reverse complement.
GCTTTTGTAACCCGCTTCAGGGTAATGTTCCCTGGGACAAAGTGAACGAAGCGCTCAACGAGATTGGCTACGACAGCCATATCACAGCGGAAGTCAGCGGCTACAACACGCGCTTCGAGGTCGGACTGCGCCACATTGCCGAATCCCTGAAAGCCATTTTCACGCCTGGCAACACGTCAAATAGCGAACGCAAACTCTGATGACGACTACGCCGGAGCCGTTGAAGGCACCATTTGTCGAGGAATCGACCGGCAGACCGAAGTTGAGCCCAACAGTCGTCGCGCTCGGCTTCGTCAGCCTGTTTACCGATATGTCGAGCGAGATGGTCTACACGCAGGTTCCACTCTTCCTGACCGGAGTTCTGGGTGCGCCTGCGGCAGCGGTCGGCATCATCGAAGGCATCGCCGAGAGCACTGCGAGTCTGCTGCGTCTCGTTTCCGGGCATCTTTCCGATCGCAGCGGTCGGCGTAAACCGCTCACGCTGCTCGGCTACACTTTCGGGGCGATCTCCAAACCTCTGACTGCCCTCGCGCATGTCTGGCCGGTTGTGCTGCTGCTGCGCTTCGTCGACCGCTTCGGGAAAGGACTACGCACCGCACCGCGCGACGCTCTGATCGCGGAATCGACACCGAAAGCGATCCGTGGGCGAGCCTTCGGGCTGCATCGTACGATGGACACGACGGGCGCGGTGCTGGGTCCACTGCTAGGCTACTGGTTCCTCAGTCATCTGCACGGCGGCGCGGACAACCCCGGTACACTCGATCACAACCTGCGCATGCTGTTCCTGTTCGCAGGACTGCCCGGACTCGCCGCCATCCTGACCCTGATACTCTTCGTTCGGGAACCAGCAACGCAGGAGATGGCGGCCTCCGGCAGTATTTCCGAGGGAAATCCAGACACGGACTACACGGCAAAGAAGGCGGCAAAAAGAACATTTTCGCTTCCGCACTGGAACAGCCTCCAACCCACCTATCGACGATTCCTGCTGATTACACTGCTGTTCAATCTCGGTAATTTCAGCGATGCATTTCTAATACTGCGGGCGCGATCACTGCATTTCTCGGCGTCGGAGATACTGCTTCTCTATGCGGCATTCAACGTCGTCGAGGCGTGTCTGGGATACGGCGCAGGCGTACTATCGGATAGAGTAGGACGCCGCCCCCTGATCATCGGGGGCTATCTGGTGTTCGCGGTAGTCTATTTCGGCTTCGCTCGCGCTGAAACGAAGGCCTCGATCTGGGCGCTGTTCCTGCTCTACGGTTTCTATTATACGCTGACTCAGGGAGTGCAGCGGGCGTTCGCGGCGGACATGGCGGATCCCGAACAGCGTGCCACACAGATTGGAGCGTATCACACAGTCGTCGGCGTCGCTCTGCTTCCCGCGAGCATTTTTGCAGGCTTTCTCTTCGACCGCAACCCCGCCCTGCCCTTCTATCTCGGAGCGGCGACGGCGCTGGTAAGCGCGTGTCTGCTTGCCGCTCAATGGCACAGCACCAATAGTCAGCCTGACAGAATCCGGGATTCGTGAGCAATATTGCCTGTCGGGTTCGTACTTCGAATGTGCCAGGGATGTGAGCTTCCAGCCAGTACCATCAGTTTCGAACTATCGAGTAAATTCTGAACCATAAGTGAGGAGGTCGAGAAGTCTATGATCCGAAATTTTATTTGCCTTATGGCATTGCTGTGCAGCGGTCTGTTGTTTGGAAACCTCCCCGCGCTGGCGCAACAGTCTGGAGATGTAGCGGTTGGCGGCGACTACCTGTTCAAGATTCGCGCTGCCGCTCAGGGGAAAAGTCCACAGCAACGCGCCGATGATGTGACGGATCGGCTCGCTGAAATTCTGGGCGATGATACCTTGACTTCCGCCGATGTAAGGATTGTCTCCGACGCATCGGCGACGGTTAAGATCATGGTGAAGCAGTACCTGCTCATCACGGTGACCCCGCAGGATGGCAAGCCGAATCAGAAATCCGCGCGGGAGCAGGCGGAAATCTGGGCACAGGCGGCACGAAGATTACTGCCTGAAGTGAACGCGATGCCGAATCACAGTGCGATCGACTCGGCTCCACAGAGCGTCAGCGGTACGGTTTCCTATCTACAACGAATTGCATTGCCGACGAACTCACTGCTGATCGTGCAGCTCGTAGAGATCGCGCGAGTGGACGCGCCCGCAATCAAAATCGCCGCGATGCGTATACGAACGACTACGCAGGTGCCCATTCCCTTCAGGATCAAATACACGCTCGCAAAAATCGACCCGCGCCATACTTACGCAATCGAGGCGCGCATACTGATCCAGGGCAAGCTCAGCTGGATCAACGCGCAACGCTACACCGTGATCACTCACGGCAACCCACGCGAAGTCGCTATTCGGCTGAAGCAGGTTACAGTGCATCATTAGTAACTCTTCACCCTACGGCATACGAAAAACAGAACTCTCGTACCCTTTATTGTGCCCTCTTACTACGGAGGAAGGGGCCGAGGGTATTGAATAGTTCCTCAGGATGAACTGTCTTTGGACGGAAACTGCAAACTCTCAAGGAGAAAGCTATGTCGCTTGGAAAGCGTGCGTTTGCGGAGTTTCTCGGCACCTTGTGGCTCGTATTCGGCGGATGTGGGAGCGCGGTGCTCGCAGCAAAGGTGCTCGACGGCAGCAATTCCAATGTTAACATGGGGATCGGGTTCGTAGGTGTCGCGTTTGCATTCGGCTTGACCGTACTAAAGATCAATTGCGAAATAACAGTTTCGGCTTCGCCTCAAGAGCACACTCCTGTTTCTTGAAGGAAGAAAACTTCGGTTGTGCAGATCGCTACACGAGCTCAAACCTACCGGTGGCGCGCAAATTGAGCAACCCGCT
>JBBQPY010000194.1:0-9675 GCA_038216735.1 Chthonomonadales bacterium | reverse complement strand
GGAGAATGCTCAATGCATGAGGATAGTACCACAGTCTTGAACTGCAAAGTCCGCCTGCATGGATTAAATGCAAAAACTGCCCCGATATCCTCCCCACTCCCGAAGCTTCGGGGAACGGGGCTGGCCGTGAATAGTTACCCTTCACAGTCGCCAAATGGATTCGTTCTCGTCTTCATCCATGCAGGAAGTCGGTCTGGCTGCCAGTACCGGAGACTATTCCCGCCGGATTTTCCTGGACTGGCACTGTGTCTGGAACGATTCCCACTTTGCTCTCCTCGGCAGGGGGACGACGGAGGCGACAGGCGGACAAGGCGCCGAGTATCAGCAGCGCGGCAGCGATAAACAGACCCGGCGTGTAGCTGCCGAAGGTGCGCTGTTTGAGTTGGCCCATCAGCAGCGGGCCGATAAATCCACCGAGGTTGCCGACCGAGTTGATGAACGCGATTCCGCCCGCCGCTGCCCGAGCCCCCATCAGATTGCTCGTGAGTGTCCAGTAAGAGCCCGCCGCGCACCGCTCGCCGAGCGCATTGATGGACAGCGCGACCAGTACCCAGGGCGCGTTGGGAGCATAGATGCAAAGAAGAAAGCCGATTCCTGCGATCAAATAACCGTAGACGACATGATTGCGGCGCTTCCCCGTACGGTCGGAATGGCTGGCGGCGATCAGCATCGCGATCGCCCCGACAAGCGCAGGAATAGCTGTGGCAAAGGCGACTCCGGAATTAGACCAGCTGCCACCACTTTTGAACTTGATCATCTCCGGCGTGAAAAAGCCGATCGCATTGAGCCCGATGGAAGTCAGTATGAAGATCAGGCAAAGGTGCAAAATGCGCCGATCCGAAAGCGCGACGCGCATCGAAAGATGCTTCACGCTATGTGTACTCGTCGCCTCCTGCGCCAGGCTCCCGACGATCCACGCTTTCTCCTCCGTCGAAAGCCAGCGCGCGTGCTCGGGCCCGTTCGGCAGATATTTGAGCACGACGAAGCCCAGCAGAATCGTCGGAAGCCCTTCGAGCAGGAAAAGCCACTGCCAACCGGTCAGCCCCAAGTTCCCGTTTAGCTTGAGCAGTAAACCGCCGAGCGGTCCGCCGAACAGCCCGAGAATAGAGGTTAGAGCGAGAAATCGGGCGATGACCCGCGTGCGAACCTTTCCTGGAACCCAGTAGGTGAGATAGAGGATGATACCGGGATAGAAGCCCGACTCCGCCAACCCGAGGAGGAAGCGCAGCACATTAAAGCTGAACGCCGTGTGTACAAACATAGTCGCTGAGGATACCACTCCCCATGAGATCATAATGCGTGCGATCCATGGCCGCGCACCGACGCGCTCCATAATCAGGTTGCTCGGGACCTCGAAGATGAAGTAGCCGATGAAGAACATCCCTGCCCCAAGCCCGTAGACAGCGTCGCTAAAGTGCAGGTCGGGCTTCATCGTGATCGCGGCAATCGCGACATTTCCACGATCGAGCATATTGAAAACGTACAGGATTGCGAGACAGGGCACGAGCCGCAGCAGTATCTTTCGAACGACGGCACGCTCAATTTCAGCGGAACCCGACTGGGGCGGCACGGTCATTAGCGCTCCTTTGCGACGAAAATATCTTTTGTGCGGGAACGGAGCGCGCAGTCCGTGACTGTGATATTCTGGTGCACGAGCAGGGCAGACGCCAGAAATAGGATCGAGCAAGCTTACGAACCCGTATGGATGCGCCGCTCGCTTCGCGCTCATTCATGCGGTGGTGTATCCCGGACGCGGTAGAACCCCTACAGCTTTTCCTTCGACCTGGGAATGAACTCAACCATCCTCAGCCGCGCTTCGCTTGCGGCCCGACATCGCCGTAGGCGTGGATGCGCTCGCAGATCAAGCGGAGTTTGCTTTCCAAAGTATATTCGGAAACTTCAGAGGAATCGCCTGCTTTCACCTGTGATTCGACAGCGGTACGGAATTTGTCGGCGTCGATCACCAGTGGCGCGCCCAGTACCACGAGCGGCGCACCGTATTCCGGCGTACGCATCGCCTGCTCGGTGGTCAGCCCGCCGACTGCCTGGACGGGAATCCCGACCGCCGCTGTTATTTCACGGAGTTCATCGAGCGGACCGGGCATCTGTCCGCCAGCGGCGGCGATTCCTCGCCGCTCATCGAAACCGATATGGTGGATCACGAAGTCGCAGCCGATGTCTTCGAGACGCCGCGCAGCAGCGACACGGTCGGGTGCAGCGAGGTTGTCACCCATCACCTGTACGCCGAAATCCCGACCTGCCTTGACGACGATTTTGATCGTCTCGATATGAGCGCGTTCCATGACGACGACGTGCGTCGCGCCCGCTTTCGCCATCAGTTCCGCTTCGAGCCAGCCGCCATCCATCGTTTTGAGGTCCGCGACGATCGGTATAGTGGGGAAGGCTTCGCGCAGAGCGCGTACGCCGTGCATACCTTCGGCGATGATCAGCGGAGTTCCTGCCTCGAGCCAATCGACACCCGCTCGCATCGCCAGTTCGGCCGTCGCGAGCGCCTCATCGATGTCAGTCAGGTCCAACGAAATCTGTACGATCGTTTTCATTCCCGCGTCCTTTTCATTCCAGTTCATTCCAGAGTCTTTTTTGTCTGATGGTCAGTGGTTATATTTCAGGGAAGTCGATATTCCGCCATTTTGCGGCGCAGGAACTCGGCGGAAAGGCGCAGATGCTCCATGCCGACGGTGGAGTCCTGCCCGTCTTCGATGCTGATCCAGCCTCGGAATCCGACCGATTCGAGCGTGGAAAAGATACTGTCGTAGTCGATTGCGCCCTGACCGACGACGCCGTGCTTAAGCATCGGCGCATAGCCCTGCTGCGGATGTGCCTCGAACTTCTGGAGGTCGGCGGCGGTTCCGCCTTCGAAATAGCGGTCGCTGGCGTGCATCGTGACGACGCGCTCTTTAACGGCTTCGAGCAGCGCGAGCGGGTCTTCTCCCGCGATCAGGGCGTTCGACGGATCGTAGTTGACGCCGAACCAGGGCGAGGGCGGAATAGAATTGAGCAGTTCTAGAAACACTTCCCGTTTCTGTGCGAATTCGGGGTATTCCCAGTAGCTATCCTTGTAGTGGTTTTCGAGTATTAAGGTGACGCCGCACTGCTCGGCGTCTGGCAGAAGCGCGAGGATCGATTCGGACGCCATGTGTACGCCGTCCGTGCGCGAGATGCCGGGGTGCCGCTGCCCGCTTAGCACGCGACAAAATTTGCCTCCGAGCGCGGCGGTAGCTTCGAGGGCGCGTTTCTGCTTTTCGACTTCGGCAGCGCGTTCGGCAGGGTCGGGCTTGATGAAGTCCGGGGAGTAGCACATCATCGGGATCGACATTCCGTGCCCTTCAACTCTGGCGCGAAGGCGTCGCAGTGCGTTGGGATCGTCACAGGGCGTGAAGCCCCAGTAGAACTCGAGCCCATCGATGTCGAGTTGGTCGGCTGCCAGATCGATCCACTGCTCAACCGACATCGTTTTGTGAACGCTCAGTTCGTCCAGAAAGCATTTAGGGAACGCGGCTAATGGCATGACGGTTTGCTGTCTCCATTTATTTCACTGTTCGTGCTCGATTTTCGTATACGATTCACTCTGGCGTCTTTAAAGAATTAACGCATCCAGTATCAAAACGCGCAGTGCGGTGACGCGCTGGAGTCCGATATCGTTGGTAAGAAAGGCTTCACAGCGAGTGCGGTTGCGATCTGCGAAGCGTGACGCCCTGTAAAGCCTCGATCAATATAATCATGGTCGGTGATCCCACTCTGAGCACAGAATATCGACGTACTCCTGTGCGTCGATGCCTTTCCGTATGCCAGCGTTCAGCCCGCGCAGTACCATCAGACTGCGCTCTGGACGTGCCTGCGATTCCGATGGCGAATGCGCGAGGTCATGTACGGTCAGTTCAAGCAGTCGAAGCCGTTCTGCGGGTGGCAGAGGTTTGCTATAGCGTTCATACTGTTGCTCGATCGTCGCTACTCCCATTGAATTGCTTTCCGCTGTCTCGTTTACATCGGAGTGATCTTTGCCTGTCGTGGAGCTATCGCTCTCCAGACTGCCTAATGGAATTATTGTAACATAGGTCAGGCTCGTTCGCACGGTGGCAGCAAGCGCTTCGGATCATCATCAGGCTTCCGATGGGTCTTTGTTCCCGTCTTTATGCGCCCCACATTTTGCGATCGAGGGAGCGGTACTGAATGGCTTCGGCGACGTGAGAGATCTGGATGTCGGTCTCGCCGCCTAGATCGGCGATCGTGCGCGAGACTTTGAGCAGACGATCGTACGCGCGTGCCGACAACCCGAGCTGCTGGATGGCGGAGCGGAGCAAGGATTTGACCTGATCACTGGGCGTGCAGTAAGCGCGCAGCTCGCGGCTGCCCATCTGCGCGTTGCAGAAGAGCGGGCGCGGAGCAGAGGTTCCGACCCCTGCGCCAGAGCGCGGATTGTCGGCCACATCGGCAGGGTGCGGTGCGCCGGAATCATCGCTTTCAAGTGTGTCGAAGGAACGTGGCGGCGGGCTTGAAAACCGTTTCGCCTGCAGGTCGCGGGCGCGGCAGACACGCGCGCGGATCGCGGCGGAACTCTCCCCGACGCCGGACTGCAGCAACTCCTCTTCCGAAAGGCGCGGGACTTCGATGTGCAGGTCGATGCGATCGAGCAGCGGACCGGAAATCTTCTTCTGGTACTTCTGAACATTTCCGGGCGTGCACGAGCATTTTCTGTAAATATCGCCAAAATACCCACAAGGGCAGGGGTTCATAGCGGCGATCAGGCAGAATTGTGCGGGAAAAGCGTAGGAGGCATGGACACGGGCGACGTTGACGACGCCGTCCTCGAGCGGCTGGCGGAGGACTTCGAGCGCATCACGCGAGAACTCGGGCAGTTCGTCGAGGAAAAGGCAGCCGTGATGGGCGAGACTGACTTCACCAGGACGCGGTATCGAGCCCCCGCCAACCAACGCGGCAGTCGAAACGGTATGGTGCGGGGAGCGAAAGGGGCGCGTATTGACGAGCGAAGTGTCGGCGGAAAGCAAGCCTGCCACGCTATAAAGTTTTGTCGCAGCAAGTGATTCCTCAACGGACATCGGCGGCAGAATTGAGGGCAGACGCCGTGCCATCATGGTTTTGCCGCTCCCAGGCGGACCGAGCAGAATCAGGTTATGTCCCCCTGCGGCGGCGACTTCTAAAGCGCGTTTCACGGTGGCATGCCCTTTGACGTCCTCGAAATCGAACTGAAAGCAGGGCGTTTCGACCGCCAACAGTGAGGTGTCGTAGGGCATCGGAAGCAGCGTATCCGGGAGCGCGAGCGCTCGGGCGAGCTCAGCCAGGTTCGTGACCGGAAAAACGTCGATGTCGGACACGATTGCGGCTTCCCGGGCGTTGGCGGCGGGAAGATAGAGCCTGCGCTGTCCGCGTTCGCGGACGCCGATCGCGATCGGGAGGGCACCGGTGACGGGGCGTACGCTGCCATCGAGCGAGAGCTCACCGACGAAGAGCGCGCCTTCGAGATTGTCACCCGGTATCTGCCCGGTAGCGACGAGCAGTCCGATCGCGATCGGCAGGTCGAAGCTGGGTCCGGCTTTGCGGACATCGGCGGGCGCCAGATTTATGGTGACGCGTTTATCGTAAGGGATATGAAAACCGGAGTTTTTGATCGCTGCACGGACACGCTCTTTGCTCTCGTTGACGGCGGCATCGGGCAGCCCAACGATCGCCATGATGGGCATTCCGTTGGAGACGTCTACCTCGACGTGCACCTGATAGGCGTCGATACCGAGTACCGCACTGGACTGAACGTGAGCGAGCATGGGGCAATTCTCCTTCGACTCGGTACGTCAGTCGAGAACTAAACAGCAGTAAATCAGCGAGCAAGCGGACAGTGTCTTGCTTCGCCATGGCGAAGGGCTTCTCCTGCTTTTGCATCCTAGATGCCCCCGATTGGAACCAGGGAAACTCTCATTTCCTATTACTCCCTACAGTGCAACGAAAACCAGAACCTGTACGTATTAAAAGGTGAATGTTAAATAAATAGCCATTACGCGCTAAATATGCTATTGCAGACAAATATGTTCACTGCTGCATATTTACTACATTTTAAGGTACATTATGCCATAATTAGAGATATAGCGTAGAATTCGATAAGTTGTCGTTTGCCGTGCGTGAGGAAGCATTGAGAGCAAGAAGGAGTATTGTCATGACGACCCTATTAAGCATGAAGCCGCAGGAGTTTGGGTCCGGCGAAGTCGTTGAGCCGGGCACCTATATGGATGTCGAGTCCGGCGCGATCATACAGGTGCGCGAACCGGATGAACTGCCGGAGGGTCAGCGGCTGGTCCATTACCGCCGCCGTTTCCGCCGTATCAATACCGCGAGTGAAACGAGAGGGGCGACCCGCGTCAGCGCGTAATCCCTCACTCCCGACCCCTTCTCCTTACCATATTGTCTGAACCTTGATTTATATGATTAGTATGATGGGAATGATTACTAGAGTTCAGCGCACCGCCTTCTTCTGATTGCCGCGACCCTATCTTCAGCTGTAGAGTTCCCATTACGGAGTGGTAATCACGCATTTCATCACTTTCATCATATAAATCAAGGTTTAGACCGAGGCCATTCGCCCCTCTCCCTAAGGAGGAACGACTGGTAGGGAGAGGGGTTGGGGTGAGGGCTGAGAGGCGACTGAAGCAAAAACGCCCCCGAAACCGGTCTGGTTTCGGGGGCGCACTACGTTGTACGAACTTGACAGATTACTTGCTCGTATCGGTGCCGGGTGCCTGAGGTGTTACATTTGAAGCCCCGCCAGATTTAACGTTCGCATTCGGGTTAGTCTTGGCATCCGTTTTGGATGTGGTCGTATCTGTAGCGGTATCATCGCTTTTCGAGCAACCGGCAAAACCAGTCAACAGCGAACACAGGCAGACTGCGATCAAAGATCGCTTGGACACTAACTTCATTTGGCTCTCCTATTCTGGATGCCTTACCCTTACATTTGTAAGTCAGGCTTAAAGAAGTACATATGGCAATCACTCCAAGCTCCAGCCGGGGTACCATCAGCATTGTAGTTGTACCATGGTTCTTTATTGTAGTCGGTCGAATTTGGATCATGTGTATCGAGCGAAAGCGATTTGAATTTGGCATGCCCATCGGTATAGGCAAATGTCTGACCATGGCCATGGACCCCTGCCGAGGCTATGAAGGTGAACCAGGTACTCGTTTGTCCGTTAACCGCGGGGTTACATGGACCACTAGGCTGGAATACGCAAGGTGATGCTGGATCAGGACAAATCAATATTGGGTTCGCGACATTGAATCCATGGATCCCACCGGCTCCTAAGCTTTCCGTCACCATAGGTACAGTTGCAGGCGTACCGACTCCTGCAAGAGCGTAGCTTTGTAGTAAGCCGTTATAGGTGTACGATGTCTTGAAAGGTCCTGGGGCACCTGCTCCTTGAGTGACGCCAAGCGACAGTTCTTTTGCAGCAGATGGGCACAAACCGATCTGATAGTTCTTGGCATAAGGCTGAACGGAGTTCATCCAGTATTCGTTTGTAGATGCTGTGAAGTTTGGGCCGCACGCACCGTTTGCACATCGCCAGTTATATGGGGTGTCACCTACTTCGAAGTTTCGCCATCCTGAGCCTGGGATGAACCCGAAAGCCATCGGATATGTTTCGTCATAGTCCTGAACGTACATCAGTGTCGCATTCGTCCACTGCTTGTTGTTGGAAATGCAGGACGCCTGGCGAGCTTTTTCGCGCGCCTGGGCGAAAACGGGGAAGAGGATCGCTGCAAGGATCGCGATGATGGCGATGACCACGAGCAGTTCGATCAGTGTGAAGCCACGGAATGGACTTCGTTTCATAAAAGATACCTCCGGTTATAAATTAGAGCAAAACGGAACGACGACCAACTCACGAATAAACGCGTCCTATAAGTACGACCCTGTCCGAAAACGACACTGCCGGATTATTCCCACAAGGGCAGGACACGATCTATTCAAGTGTTGAGGCGCTGACAGGAAAGCTATTAACTGTGTTCGCTGCGCGACATAACACACTTTGCATTGTGCTGCTCGTACACTCAAAGTTACGTCAGCGGTGAATATCAGACACATTCTGTCAGTTGCCTATAGTGTTTGAACACCTTTCTCGATAATTGCGTTCCCAGCGCACAAAAAATCATTCCAGATGTCTGCATTCGTGCTGGCACACAAGAGATACGCCCTCGAAACCGGTTGGTTTCGAGGGCGTATTTCGATTCAGTTGCCTGTTGGATGGAGCACGGAGGCTTTACTGACCGGCTGGCTTGGTCATTGGCTGAGCCATACCACTCCCGCCGGGAGCTGCAGCACCCGCAGTGGGTTTTGTGCCTGCCGCACTGGGAACTGCACGCGCATCTGCTCCCGCAGGCGGAGCAGCCTGCTCTGTCGTGTCCTTCTGTCCACAACCCCATGTTATGGAAGCGAGAACGCCCCCCAGGATACATCCCATCAGGTAGTTTGATCGTTTCATTTCAGGTCCCAGAGATACTTTGATTCGTCGGTAAGTACAATAGCGGAGTTCGCGATACCCACTTGCCAGTTGGTACCAGCAGCCAGCGCGCCCGGTTTCATGTACTTGACATGCCCGTCACACCAGGCGACATTGCCACCTTCGGTATGGCGGGGCGAAAAATCGCCTGTGCTGGTAGGGGTGCCGATCGAATCACCGAATGAACCAATGCCCCAGCCGCCGTTCGTATAGCCACAGGCATCGGGCACGGTCACGATCGCGGGGCTCTCGGCCGTATAGCTATAATAATAGCCAGCTGAGGTTCCAACATTCTTAGTATCGACGAACATGACAGTCTCTGCAGGCTTCGTGATAGCTGCCAGAGAAACGGGATTGCCTGGGAAGGGGTTACACCCCGAGGCAACTGTTGATATATTCAGGTAGCCATAATTGTATCCATAGGAGGGCCAGTCTTCCCAGTTCCTATACCAGCCATAAGGGCTGCCCGGACTCCAGATACCGAAAGGATCGACCGTGTTGCTGGGGCAGCGGAATACCTGCCAGTTTTTGATATAGGGCTGCGTCAGGTTACACCAGGTATTACCATCTGTATCGGCGGATAGCGGGACAGTTTCATCATAGTCCTGAATGTACATCATTGAGCCAGTGCCCAACTGTTTCATGTTGGAAATGCAGGAGACGCCACGCGCTTTTTCGCGCGCCTGCGCAAAGACGGGGAAGAGGATTGCGGCGAGAATCGCGATTATCGCGATCACAACGAGCAGTTCGATCAGTGTGAAGCCACGGAATGGACTTCGTTTCATTAGGGATACCCTCCAAATTAAAAATTAGAAAAAGTGATAAACCATCGGTGCATCAGAACTGTTAGAGTATACCACCAGGCAATGCTTCTTGTAACACGCTGCCAATTTCTTTCAGCCGCCGATAGTATATTAACATATTAAATCGACACCTGGTTCCCGGATTGAAAAAAATAATGCAATAAAGTTTCAAGTCCACTCTATTTGTCTCAATCTTCATTTGGGTGATTAGTGGGTCTCCCCCGAAATACTGTACAAGGAGTTAAGCAAGTCGGTCGCGTCGAATAACCCCTTTAGAAAAGGAGCTTTCGATGCAACAACGACGAGTCTTTACCGAAGCATTCAAACGCGACGCTGTCCGTCTGGCCAAC
>JBBQPY010000193.1:0-9734 GCA_038216735.1 Chthonomonadales bacterium | reverse complement strand
GCCTTCTGCTGGCCCATGCGCGTGATGGTATTGAGTTGCTCGCGTTGGTCGGCTGTGAGGGTAAGGGAAGTATGTTTGCTCATACCTTCAGTTTACCCGCCCAAAACGCATTATCTAAAACTTCGTGAAACTAACGACTAGAGTGCGCGCAGGAGATGAGTTCAAAAGCATAGAATTGGTGTAGCTATTCACTCTCCCTTCCATTTCGCACTTACAGGCAGAATATCTGCATTACTCCCCCTCTCCCGATTCGGGAGGTGGGGTGAAGGGAATAGGTACCTTTTTTGGTAACTATTCGCCGCGGCTTATTTCTCTCTCACGCAGACGGCAGTTGTATCTGCTCCCCCTCTTCCCGAAGCTTCGGGAGTGGACGTTGAGGTGAGGGTGAATAGTTACGAATTGGTCTACACTACAGTAAGAATAATGTGAATGAATATTGTAAAATAGCGTCAGGGAGTCTAACGGGTATAGTCAGGAGGGCAGTCATCATGAGACGTATCGCAGTCATCGGAATGTTACTCAGCGTTATGCTCGGTGTCACAGTTGGGATGGCAGTCGCGCAAGTTCCCGTAGAGCCGCCCGTACCAGCCGCCTATGCTCAGCTAATCGAAGCCGGTAAGCTGACACAGCGAAGCGAAGCTTTGACAAAGGCGTCCGGCAGCGAGCCGACGCTGAAGCAGCGGCGCACCGCCCTCTCAGATCGTGATGTGATCGCAGCTCTGCGGCTGTTGCGACAGTGGCTCAACGACCCGAATCGCGCACTGGACGCCGGCAGTTTCGACGGCAATATCTTAAGCGGCCTCACTGCGATGCGGAGTCTCGCCCGCGCGCTTGCGGTCGAGCAGTATGTTCTGCTTGCCGACGGCAAAATATCTGATGCGCTCGAAAATATGCGCGATGGACTGAGACTCAGCTACGCCGTCAAATCGAATAGCATGATCGTCTGGCTGACCGGTACGGCAATGGAAGCGATCGCGCTTCGGCACATGTCGCGGCACCTCGATCAGTTGTCAAGGCGAGATTGTGACCGTCTGCTCGCCCTGGCACAGGAGTGGATGGCAGCGCCCGATTCCGCTCCCGCGATGCTCGACGCCGAGCGCGCAGAAATGCAGAAAAACGTCGAACATCAGAAGCAGGACTTTCTGGCAGAGCCGCTTGGACATCGTACAGTCAGCGTCGATCCACAGCAGACCGAGACTGAGAAAAAAACGGCGGCAGAGGTCGGAGCGCTCAGCAAAGCGGACATCGAAAAATTATGGAGTATTGTCAGTGACCGGATCGATGCGTTGTTTGCCCATGAGAAGGCTGAGATACTAAAGCCGCTCTGGGAGCGCGAAGAAAAGCCCGCCCCGCCTCTCGCGGAAGACGCCTCACTCGCCGACCGATGCTTCGCAGGAATCGGGGGACTTTATCATTCGACGCTGGAGATAATTGAAGAGCTGCGTGGAAAGCAGCAGGCAAAAGCACGGCTGCTGGGATGTCACGCGCTCATCCACGCCTATCGCTGGGAACACGACCGACTGCCCGTGTCGCTTGCCGAACTCAAAGCGGGCGATTTCGCGATCGATCCTTTCACCGGCAAGGAGTTCCTGTATACACTCGTCGGCACGGACAAAAAATCCTACACGCTGATGTCTTCGGGACCGCCGCTGCGCGACGATGACGGGAACATTAAGCCCGGTGAGCGCGTACCTTTTGCTGTTACAAAATGATTCTGACCGATTTCGATCGAATTTTGAGAGGGAGGCTCCAATGAGTGCCACGCCGCGCACCGACATCGATACCAAAGAATTTCGTACGCTTCTAAAACGTGAACGCGCCCGTATTACCGGAGTGCGGAACGAGGAGCGCAGTGAACGACTCGCCGAGTCGCAGGATCATGGCGACAGCGAACCCGCCTATGCGAGCGCAGACGATGCCGCAGATGCCGCTGCTTCACTCTATGACAACGGACGCGATATGGCGATGGACGTCGATCTGGTCGGGCAGATAAGACAGATCGACCGCGCGCTCGAACGTATCGATCAAGGAACCTATGGTATCTGCGTCGTGACCGGAGATCCGATTCCCGTTGCGCGTCTTCGAGCGATTCCCTGGGCGGATATGACGGTCGAAGCAGCTAATCGTACGGTATAATAGGCTATGGAAATCGAGAACCAATCGGGATCGGCGCGAAACAGCGCCGTTCTAAACCCTGTACGAGCACTCCGTCCCGCGCTTTTTTACAGCATCGTCATCCTGGTCTTCATTAGCGATCAGATCAGCAAGGTGTGGGTTAAAAACACGCTGATCGAGGGACAGGAGAAGCCGATACTCGGTCAGGCATTCCTGCTTTCGCTGACGCACAACACTGGCGGCGCGTGGGGCTGGCTGCCAACCGGCAATTTGCTCTTCGTGGTCTTTGCCACCTTCGCAGTCATTGCACTGCTTTTCGCCTATCATCGCATGGCACGGGTCGATCTGCTGGTAGGGGCGGCGTTCGCGCTCGCGCTCGGCGGCGCACTCGGCAATCTGTTGGACCGCATCCGGTACGGTCATGTCGTGGATTTTTTCTACGCCAAGATCATCCACTGGCCGGTTTTCAACGTTGCGGACTCGGCTATCTCGCTGGGAATCGTGCTGCTGCTGGTTCATTTCCTGCGTTCGGCGCGCGAAGAGGCGCAACATACCAGTGTGCGCTCGCCGGAAGAGACCGTGCCCTCCGCTACCGACTGATCACAAATTGAATCAAATTGAATCAATGAAAACACCGAACGCACCCTGTTATCAGTGGGCGGGGAACCTGTAACGCCCGCCGTCTCGTATCTCAATTCTATGCACCCGATACTATTTCACATTGGAAGTCTGCCTGTTCGCGCCTATGGGACGTTGATCGTACTCGGCTTTATGGTCGGACTATGGCGGGCGATGGGTCTCTGTACACGGCGTATGCGAGCGGAGCCGGAAGGTTCGCCACGCCGAATCTCGCCCGACGATATGTTCGACATCGGTTTTTACGGGCTAATCGTCGGCATCATCGGCGCGCGCGTATTGTTCGTGATGCTCGACTGGGGAAGTTTCGCTGCACACCCGCTCGACGCGCTCAAGTTCTGGCAGGGCGGGCTATCGCTGCACGGCGGAATGCTCGGCGCGATATTGTTCTTGATCTACATGTGTCGACGGAAGCGGCTCTCACTGCTGGCTGCGGGAGACATCGGGGCGGTTTCGTGGTCGATCGCGTATGCGATCGGACGTATCGGCTGTCTGCTGAACGGCTGCTGCTACGGGGGCGTCTGCGATCTGCCCTGGGGCGTGCGCTTTCCCGACGAACTGCATCCGGGCACTCTGACGCCGCCGAGCCACCCGATACAGTTGTACGCGACGCTGTTCAACCTCGTCTTCTTCGCAGTACTGCTGCGGTGGGAGAAGCGCAAACGCGCGGACGGCGAGCTGTACTACGGCTACATTTTCATGTACGGCTTCTATCGGTATGTGGTGGAGATATTCCGCGCAGGCGTTACGTCCACATATGTCATACCGCGCCTGCACCTGACGGACACGCACCTCATCAGCCTGTTTATGATGCTTGTCGGTGTCATGGGCATCGTCTGGGTACGCCGCAACCGCCCGATCTACGCAGATGCTGCACTGCCGCTTTCCGCTCCTCCGCTCATCAGCCCAACCCCCGGCGCAGCTAGCCAGTAGGTTGAATTTGGTTCAATATCTCATTCCGCCTCACCGCTGTCGGTCAATCCTTACCAGCATTGCGCTGTCATCGAATGCCCGTCCGGTAAACAGCACTCTTACATACTCGACGTCTGCAAGCCTATCAACGGGTTGTTTATCCTGTTCACGAACGACTGTCCACAACTCAGCCTCAAGTTCGGGTGGCGGTTTGATTGTCTGTGTCGTAGTGGCGCGTCGAATTAGTTCGCCAGCCTGCCCTATACAATAGACTCGTGGGTTTTGAAGTCCGGCGCTGCGTGCCTTCGTCTGAGTGCTTCTCTTTTACCGTCGGACACGTGCCGACGGACACGACAATCGAAATTTACGAATTTATTCTGTTAGACTGCTCAGAAAAGGCTCGATTTCCTACAGGCTCAATATCCGATTTTGCCCGTACGCATCTTCCCTATATAGCCAGAGAGCTCCTTTTGCTTGTTCTTCAAGCAGATAAGCGATCAGTGGCGTCTGAATACAGGACCATCCTCCATTCGACTGCAATCTGCTGACCGCTTCTGCCAGGGGAACCATCTGCACATCGAGCACTTCGGCATCCGGGTCCTGACAGCGCAACTCCCCACTCCATTCTGCTACCTCGAAGCAGTACGCGATAGTTTGTGCGCGATGCAGAGGGCGATCGATCTGCATCATATACGCAAGGTGAGAAATATCCTTGATATGTACGCCCGCTTCTTCTCGGACTTCCCGCGCCAGACCTTCGGTGATTAGTTCGCCCGCCTCTACTAACCCTCCGGGGATTACCCAGCCGGGCGGCAAATCCTCAGCCAATTTCTGCTGGACGAGCACGATCCGCCCCTCCTGGCGCAGAATTGCCAGCGCGATAAGGTCAATGGCAACACGGTCCGAGGTATGTCGCGACATAAGATCCTTCCTGTATCGCAATATCGCAATCCAGTTCCGTGAGCGGCTGCGCACTATAGACGCTGGCACTTTATCCCAGAGGACGCGCAGTCCCTCGCGTGTGTTGGGCAGGCGCGGCTCCCAGACGATGTCGCGGGTGGCGGCATCGAGGAGGGCGCAGGCGAGTGTTTTCTTACTGACATCGATGCCGACGAGCGCGGCAGGCGAACCGGCACTTACAGAGGTAAGCGACATGAGCGGACTTCTTTCCCCCACACCCTTACAGTCATAGACGGTCGGCGCATGGGCTGCCGTAGGATTCCTCCTCGGTGGTGGGCAAGGTAATCAGCGAGCTCTCCTGGGCGGTCAGGCAGCAGACGGGCAAATGCCGTTCGTGGCGTGCCGCAAGGGGCCAATGCTGTACTACTATTATCCACCACCGACACCCTAATCATACAAGGGGGTGCGGAAAGAAATTCGCCGTATATTCCCTCCTCATCATTTGCTTCGTCTGCTACTCAGACGATGTCCTCTACCCATAAGAGATAGGGCTTCATTGGCGTTGTCTGTAACGCATTGTAGAATTTTTCGTCTGCAGTAACCATTACAGCGTCCTCCTTCACTGCCAGCGCCAGATACAAACTGTCGTAAACGCTGCGTTGTGTCTTACAGGCAATAGCCAGCGCGACCAGAGCAAGCGGCCATGAGGCAGAAATACTCAACCTGAGGGCACCCATCGATTGTAGTATCGCCAGCGCTTCTTTTTCCAGTATCTGTTCCGCGCGTACCCTCTTCCACAGAATATTGCCCACCTCAGAGAAAATCAGATCCGGTACAAGAAGTTGCTTATCACCTGTCAAAAGCCGTTTCGCCTGGACGTCATGAATTTCAGGTAGGTACCATTTCACGGCTACGCTCGCATCTACCACGTAACAGTTCATCTCAGACGGGCCTCACGCACAAGCATTGTGCTGTCGTCGAAGGTTCGTCCTACAAAGAGCGCCCGCACACGCTCGACTTCGGCAAGCATATCGACAGTGGGTTCCTCGATTGCCTGCTCGAATATAACCCGCAGTTCAGCCTCCAGAGAGCGTCGATTACGCTGGGCGCGGGCTTTGAGCTTTTCTACAACATCAGGATTCATATCGCGCACCAATAACTGAGACATCTATTTCTCCTTAGTGAATGTTTCTTTCAGATTGATAGCAATATGATAGCACGAATAATTCTTTTCGTCAAGACAAGTCAGAATCCAGACGCATGTCAGCATTGTGATGTCCTCGGTTGCTCGTCCCGCGAACAGCGCATACCCTGCTCGATTGCTGCAGGCACATAGTTGGATGCCCTATTTTGAATTCAACTGACGACGATATTGACCAACCTGCCGGGGACGGAAATCACTTTCCGCACCTGCCTGCCGCCCGCAAGGTCTGCCACCACTTTCTCACAAGCCAGCGCCAGTCGCTCGATCTCTTCCTGGGACGTTCCGACCGGAACCTCAAGACGATCACGCATCTTGCCATTCACCTGCACAACGATAGTAATGGCGTCCTCTGCGGCGGCTTCGGGGTCGAACTGTGGCCAGGGCTGCTTGAAGGTCGATCCGGGCTTGCCGAGCAGTTCCCACCACTCGTCCGACAAGTGCGGCGTGATCGGCGACATCAGCAGCGGGAGGGTTTCCAGCGATTCGGAAAGCAGCGAAACCTGTGCCGGTGTTGGCGTATTGCCACCCAGCGCATTGCGGTAGGCGGACAGTTCGTTGGTTAATTCCATCAGCGCGGCGACCGCCGTATTGAAGCGAAAATCCTCGATGTCGCCGCCGACTTTACGAATGGTCTGGTGCAGTTTACGGCGCAAACCGCGCTCAGTATCCGAAAGCTCCGGCAGGGCGGCGGGCAGGGTTTCGCGCCAGTTCGGGGCGTAGTGCGGGCGCAGTTCCGTCCAGATACGCCAGACGCGGCTCATGAATTTGAATGCGGACTCGATACCCTTGTCCGACCACTGCACCGTCTCTTCGAACGGCGCTACGAACAGCCCGAACAGCCGCAGGCTGTCCGCTCCGTACTTCTCCGCCATCTCATCGGGCGTGATCACGTTGCCTTTGCTCTTGCTCATCTTGACCCACCGCCAGACCCATTGCGACTCCGGAATCGTGAGTTTCTCCTCTGGCTTCAGGACCTTCCAGTTGTCCAGCGGCTCGTCGGTCTCTTCCTCATCGCCGTCCAGAACGGTGCCATCGGTCGGCTTGATCTCGCGACCGGGCGTATAAGCGAGCAGCATTCCCTGGTTCCGCAGGCGCTGAAACGGCTCTTCGAAATCGACGATTCCGGCGTCGTGGAGCACCTTCGTAAAGAACCGCGAGTAGAGCAGGTGCGAGACCGCATGCTCCGCGCCGCCTGCATAGAGATCGACGGGCGCCCAGTATTTTGCTGCCGCTTCCGAGAAAGGTGCGTCGGCATTGTGCGGGTCGGTGAAGCGCAGATAGTACCAGGACGAGCAGACGGTTCCGCCCATCGTGTCGGTCTCGCGACGCCCCGCGCCCCCGCAGGTCGGACAAGCAACGTTCACCCACTCCGGAATGCCTGCCAGCGGCGACTCGCCTGTGCCGGTCGGGGCGTACTGTGCGACATCGGGAAGCAGCACCGGAAGCTGGTCTTCGGGCACCGGCACAACCCCGCAATTTTCGCAGTGGATAATCGGTATCGGCGCCCCCCAGTATCGCTGTCGCGAGACGAGCCAGTCGCGCAGCCGGTAGTTAACAACGCCTTTGCCAACCTTATTTCCGTCTTCTTGTCCGAGTCCCTCCAGCCACGCGATCACTTTGCCGACCGTCTCTTTGTTATTCGGAAGCCCCGCGAACGGAAAGTCGGAACCTGCCTTCGCACCCGCCGACGGCTGGAACGACGCCATCACGCCGCCCGTCGGGAGCGCCTCCGTCACCGAGTCCGCTGTCTGGTCTTCTGACGTCTTATAGACCAGGACAATCGGTATGCCGTACTTTTTCGCGAACTCGAAGTCGCGCTGATCGTGCGCTGGAACCGCCATGATCGCGCCTGTGCCGTAGCCCATCAGCACATAGTCGGCGATCCAGATCGGGATCGGTTCGCCCGTCACGGGATTGTCGGCATACGCGCCGGTGAAGACGCCCGTCTTGACGCGCTCGGTGCTCTGACGCTCGATCTCGGTGGCACGCTGCGTTTTGTCTTTGTACTCGGCGACTTCGGCACGCTGTTCGGGCGTCGTGATCTGCTCGACGAGCGGGTGTTCGGGAGCCAGCACCATAAAGGTCGCCCCCCAGAGCGTGTCCGGTCGCGTCGTAAAGACGTGAATGGATTCCATCAGTTCGGGGGCATTGGCAGAACCATTTGTTCCGCCGCCGATTATCTCGAACTCGACGTCCGCGCCCTCGCTGCGCCCGATCCATTCGCGCTGCTGCTGCTTGATGCCCTCGCCCCATTGCACGGTGTCCAGACCGGCGAGCAGTCGATCGGCATAGTCGGTGATTTTGAAGAACCACTGCGGAATGAAGCGTTTCTCGACCAGTGCGCCGCTGCGCCAGCCGCGCCCGCCGACGACCTCTTCGTTCGACAGCACTGTTTTGTCCACCGGGTCCCAATTGACCGCTGCGCTGCCGCGATAGGCGAGCCCGCGCTTGTAGAGCAGCAGGAACAGCCACTGCGTCCACTTGTAGTAGTCCGGCAGGCTGGAGTTCACTTCGCGGCTCCAGTCGTAGGAGATGCCGACGAGTTCGAGCTGCCGCTTGTAGTTGGCGGCGTACTCCGGCACCATCTCTTTCGGGTTGCGCCCGCGCTTGATCGCTTCGTTTTCGGCGGGCTGACCGAAGGCGTCCCATCCCATCGGGTGCAGGACATTGAAGCCCTGCATCACCTTCAGGCGGCAGGCGACATCGAGCGGCACATAGTTGCGGCAGTGACCGACGCTGATGCCCGCTCCGGACGGATAGGGAAACATATCGAGGGCGTAATATTTGGGTTTGTCGCCGGTGTCGTCGACGCGAAAGAGGTCTGTCTCTACCCATCGTTGCCGCCATTTCGTTTCGATAGCGCGGAAATCGTATCGGTTTTCGGGCTTGCTGTCATCGCTCATTTAGGAAAGAACCCCCTCATATTTGCGCTCGATAAGATGGAACCCAACAAAAAACCGGCACACCGTTGTCGCGGTCGCCGGGGGTACTGTCGAAGATTACAGAGGGTAGGGGCAGCCGCATCGTTTAGCGTGAGACGTCGAGGAGTGTGCGCATACCCTGAAGGAGTTCGCTTCGGCTGTCATTCCAAACCGCTGTGCTGCGGAACTGGTTCATAATGCCTGTATTATACGCCGTTTGTGCCTTTTCGTCAACCAATTCTCACGTAAAAAGAGACCGGATCGACTGTGCAACAGGGTGGGAACGAGTCCATGTTCCTGCCCTGCTGTCCAATCCCGGTCTTCTGGTCGATTTGCAGCGTGTCTGCTGTGCTGCGGTTCAGCCGTCGAACAACTGGAAGAATTCCAGCAAGAGAGCAGCTATTTCTTGCCCTTCTTCTTGCCGTCTTTTTTCTTGTCTTTCTTCTTTGCCATGATCGGAACTCTCCTTTCCCGATTACCGTGTTTGCTCCGCCGCCCTTTTCACCGAGAATGCGCGCAAGCATTCGCGATGCAAGAGCCAGGAGAACACGGTATCGTATTGCCCACCTACGAACTGTGATTCCGACTGCGTACCCGAACTGATTGTTCCTCGACTGTTATTTTCTGTGCTGTCGCTACGAAACCGAGTGGTTGTGTCTACATCTTACGCCATCCATGCCTCCCCGTCGACCGTCATTAACGTTGCTGCAGAACCTTTGTTTCATATTCGCTTGATTCGACAGCACTCATTGCGGCAGTCAGCGCACCGAAAAGCGACTTTACAAATGTTAATGCCTCTTCGTTGTCCATCAACAGCTTCCGTACAGCGAGTTCGTATTTCGGTGCATTAAGTCTAAAGCTCCTGGTAATTGTTCCTAAAGCTTTCGAATCCCGCAAGGGGTATCTTGGGTCTCCCCCGAAATACTGTACAAGGAGTTAAGCAAGTCGGTCGCGTCGAATAACCCCTTTAGAAAAGGAGCTTTCGATGCAACAACGACGAGTCTTTACCGAAGCATTCAAACGCGACGCTGTCCGTCTGGCCAACG